>JBBRMI010000001.1:0-287984 GCA_038230915.1 Polyangiales bacterium
AATACTCCGGCGGTCCTCCCGGCTCGATAACCATCGCTCGTGGCTTCGAAAAGCTTTTGGCAAGCGTCGAAGCCGTCTTAGCTGTGGAAAACAGCTCCAGGATGCGATGAATGCTCAGAGGAAGGCGGGAAGACGGGAAGGGCGAGACCTCAGATTTGGTTGGGTGGTACCGGCAACTCGGCCCTTGGACAGCGACCGGGCCTCAAGCGCCGGCTCGAACAACCAGAATCTTCCCGCCTTCCCGCCTTCCTGTTCGCTCGCTGCTCCGCATGGCGAGCACGATGGACCGAGGTTGCAAGCCCGCCCTCGAACAAATTCCCTCCTCCCTGTGAGTCTCGCTCGCGGGGACGTTAGGTGCCGACGTGGTGCTGTTCGATGCGACGCGATTCGTCCACGAGCCGTTCGAAGATGCGACGGATCGTTTCGGCGTCGAGCGGGGGCTCGGCGGCTTTGCACAGGCGATCGAGCAGGGCGCGTTCGCGGGCGGGGTCGTAGACGGGTATGCCGCGCTCGCGCTTGTATTCACCCACCGCCATTACCAGGCGCACCCGCTCGTGCAGCAACTTGAGAATCTGCTGATCAACCGCGTCGATGTCGCGGCGCAGCTCATCGAGGTCGAGCTTGGACGTCACGAACCGCATCCTACACATAAATGGGCCCCTGACATCACTTCACCACTGTCTTGCACCCGGCCAGGATTTGTACTTCCAGTACGTCACCCTTACTCAGCTGGTCACAGGCGGTGCCTCGAATGGCCACGTGCCCGTCGGAGGTCCACTCCCAGCCTGCCTCGGGGTCGTACTCGACCAGCAAACCGTCGAAATACACATTGACGAAATCCGGGTCTGGAGGCTGGTAGTCGAGCGGGATCTCGCAGCTGATCGCCACCGACGCCGCGATCGCGATCAACGCCTGCTCGAGCGCGTCGGTATCCGCGACCGAATAGTATTTTGGAGTGTTCCGCCGCGCCGTGCCCCCCAGCTCGGCCATCGAGTTCAGCAGCTCCTGGTAGGGTTCGCTGCCCGGCATGCCCACGACGAACGTGCTGATGCCGGCGTCAGACAACGCCTGCACCGCGTCCAGGCTAGCTTGCGCATCAACGCACGACAGATTGGCTTGCGGGTTCTGGTTCGTCGGCGCGCAGCAATTCACCGACCCCGAGCAGGTGATGCCACCCGCCGCCAACCGTTCGATGTTCGGGATGCACGCGTTCGACTTGCACGACAGTTCCTCGTTGCAGTTCGGCGCCCCGTCGGTGATTAAGACGACGTAAGTCTCACCCGACAACGCCGAGAGTGTGGTCAGCGCTTTGGTCAGCGTGGGCGCCGCCGGCGTACCGCCGTCCACGTTGGCGATCGAAAGCCGCCCGAGCAAGTCTTTGAGTCGCGGCCCGGTCTTGCTCTCGCGCGCATAGCTGGGCGGATCTCCCGGCGCGACCTTCATCAGCTCGTCGCCAGGTTCACAGCCAGTCACGCCGGCCAGGCCCGGGAATACGGTCGCGCCGTAGTTGACACGATGACCGACCGCTTTGAGCACGTGCGACAGCGCGATGCGCGCGTTCTCGTATTTACTGAGGCCACTGCCGGCAAGCTCGTCGCCCATGCTGGCCGAATGATCGATGATGAAGCTGATGTTCGGAGGGTTTTCGACGGCCGGTATGGTCTGTGAGCCGCACGGCCCGCTCGGCACCGCGGCCGCGTCGGCTAGCGTGAGCCCCGCGTCCTGCCCCGCGCTGCCCGCGTCCCGCATCGGCGGGTCGGCGAGGGACGGCGCACGCTTGCTCGCACAGGAGAGCGGCAGGGCCGCCGCTGCCAGCACGAGGACGAGGACGCGCCACAGACGCATGCCACTAAAGATAGCGGAAAGAAGCCGGGGGGGCTTCCGCGTTATGGTTCGCCCGTGCCTTCGCCTGGCCGCCGCTCACCTCCCGTCCCACGCCGGGAATCGCTCCCCGCCTCGAGCGCTGCGCGGCTGCTGCGCGCGTTCGACGCTTTCCTGGTGGTGCTGGGTTCTTTCATCCTGATCGGCGTGCTGTTGGGGATCTGCGCCGATTCGCGCGAGCGAGCGTGGGCCGCACCGCTCGGACCGGTGGCGCCGAGTGCGCAAGTCGCCGAAACCGAGCGCGACGGCGTGCTCCACGTGCTTGTGGTCAGTGCGGACGGCAAGCCGCTCCGGACCGCTCTGGTGCGGCTGTTTTGGGAGCGCGAGCATCGCTACTTCGACGCCGGCCAGGGCGCGACCAACGACGCCGGACAGGTCACGCTCGGGCGCGTACCGCGCGGCCCGGTCTGGGTGCTGGCCGATGCCGAAGGCCACGCCCGCGCCTCGACACAGCTGATTGTCGAAGGCGGCGAGCGCGACGTGAAGCTGGCGTTGGCGGCCGCGACGCAACTGAGCGTGAAGGTGACCGACGAAGCCCACCTTCCCTTGAGCGACGCCACCGTTCTCGTCACGACCGCCGACCCGTTGCCCTTCGGTGCGTTGAGCGACGCCGCCGGCAATGCCCGGCTGCTGCGGCTCGGCGCACCACCGTTCACGGTCAAGGTCGCGGCGGCCGGATACGAGACGGTCACGCGCGCCGGCGTCAGCGGCGCGATCGAGGTTGCGCTGCGCCGTTTGGGCTCGCTCGGCGTGCACGTGAAGCTCGCCGACGGTAAGGCTGCGCCGTTTGCCAGTGTGGAGATCGGCGGCGCGACACTGTGGCCGGCGCGCAGCACGACCGCCGACGCCAACGGCAACTGCAAGATCGGCGGCCTGCTCGCCGGCAGCTATGATCTGCGCGCGAGCAAACAGCAGCTGGTTTCGCGCGTGTTGATCGGGCTCTTGCTCGAGCGCGGTCAAGACCAGGAGGTCACCCTGACGCTCGAGCCCGGCCGCTTCGTGACCGCGCTCGTCACCGACGGATCGGGACCGAATCCGCACCTGGTTTCCAACGCCGATGTCGTACTGGCCGAGGAAGGGCTGAGCACGTTTCCGCTGCGCGGTCGCAGCGGAAACGACGGCAAAGTGACACTCGGCCCGATCTCGAATGGTCCCGCCACGCTGTCGGGGCGCGCGCCCGAGTTCATCGGCAGCGCGGTCGTGGCGGTGCCAGACGCCGTGACCGAGCCGGTTCGGCTGCCGCTGCTGCGCGGCGGCACCTTGCTCGGCGAGGTCGTCGATGCGCGCGGCTTTCCGATCGATGGCGCGTCGATCGAGGTCGTCGGCTCCGACAGCTCAGGGCTACCAATCTCGGAGACGCCGCAGCTGCTGCGCTTTCGGCGCTCGCACTTCAGCTGGGCCTTGGCCGGGCCGCCGCCGTTGATCGCGGCCGGCGAGCTGGGTGTGATGCCCGGACCGATTCCGCCGATCCCGGGCAGCAACGCCGCGCTGTCAGCGGCCGCGCTGGATGCCGCCGCACAACCGCTCGACGCGGAAGACGACCTGGTACCGTGGATCACCTCGTCGGGTGGCCGGTTTCGCGCATCGCCAGTCACGCCCGGTTTGGTCCGTGCGCTGGTGCGCCACCCGGATTTCGTCGAAGCCGTCAGCGACGCGGTCACGCTCACACCCGGCGGCGAAGCCAGCGTCAAAGTCACGCTCCTGCACGGCGGCTCGCTGGAAGGCCGACTCAAAGACGAGCGCGACCAGCCGGTCGAAGGCGCTGAGGTCGAAGTGCTAGCCGAACACGGCACGTTTCAGCGCGCCACCATTACGGCCAGCGACGGCTCGTTCGCGTTCAGCGCTTTGCCACGTGAAATCGTCGTCAATGTGCGGCGCGCCGAGAACCCGACGCGCGTCGCCAAGCGCATCCCGCTCGCGATCGAAGAAGGGAAAAAGGAGACCCTCGACATCACGCTACCGGCCCTGCGCGATCCGATCCAAGTCACCGTGCTCGACGACGATGAGCGACCGCTCGAGCTGGCGGAAGTCAACGTGCTGTCGCTCGATCCGACGTCGCCCCTGCGCACGACGGCGTTCAGCGACGCGCGCGGCCAGGTTGAGCTCAGCGACGCCAAGGGGCTGCAGCTGCGGCTTTCGATCCAAGCGCCGGGCTTTGCGCGCCAGGTGCTGGTGGTCGCCGCCAACGCCAACCAGGGCACGCTCCAGGTCAAGCTGGCTCGCGGCGCGCTCGTGCAAGGCCGGGTGACGGCGCTGCGCGGACGGCGCGGCGTCGAGGGCGCGCTGGTCACGCTCAGCTTCCAGGGCTTGCGCAAGTCGGCCACCACCAACGCCGACGGCGACTACCGCATCGCCGACGTCGCGCTCGGTCCGGTCAAGCTTCACGTCAGCCATCCCGATTTCGCCGAGGGTGAGCTTTCCGCAACCGTGGAGAATCCCGGACGGCGCGACCGCGCGTTCGACCTGCCGCCAGTCGACCTGGAGGAACCGGGCGCAGTCGCGGGCGAAGTCGTGGACGAGCGCGGCGATCCGGTGCCGGGCGCGCGCGTCGCGGTCGGGCGCGCGCCGAGCTACCTGCCCGCCGGCGCCTTGCCGCGCGGCGTGGCAGTCAGCGACACGAACGGCGCCTTCAGCCTGCAGGGCTTGGCAAGCGGCTCGACCGCGATCGACGTCTTCTCACCTGATCGCGGCCGCGGCTCGGCGCGGGTCGAGATTCAGAGCAATCGCACGCAATCGGGTCTGCGCATCACGCTACACCCGAGCGGCAGCGAGCAGGATCCGTTCGCGCCCGGCGGCGTCGCGATCACGCTCGGCGAGCGCGGCGCCGGCTCAGCGCTGGAAATCGTCGTGGTCAGCGTGGCCGAAAACAGCGAGGCCGAGCGGGCTGGCCTACAACCCGGCGACGTGGTGACGGCGGTCAACGACGCCAAACCCACGGCGATGCACGACGCACGCGCCCGCTTGAGTGGCGCCTTGCAGAGCGACGTGGTCGTGACCGTGACGCGCGGCGGCGCAGTTCAGAAGCTTTCCGTCATGCGTGAGGCCGTCCGTAAATAGCGCCAAACATTTTCGCGCCTTCCACTCGCGAACGACATACAGGCGGTTGACGACTGACTCGATGGCTACTTCGGCTTGGCGACGAAGCTGAGCGACACGGGCGCGTCCTTGGCGACTTTGCCCTTCAGGTTGCTCGAAAGCGCCTCGCTCAGGCTCTTGACCAACTTGCCCGCCGCGTCACGCGGATGAACCTCGAACTCTTCGAGCGGGATCACGAACGGCTCGACCGTCTTCACTTCGACCGCGTCGAGCTTGTCGCCGGTGTACTTGAAGTTGAGCTCGACCTGGGCGCTTTTGGCAGCTTTGCGGCCGTGCAAGCGGAAGTCGCCACTGACAGTCGCAGTCACTTTGCGCTCCGGTCCGGTGAGCTTGGTCACGTCGGTCGCGCTCAAGTTGTCGAGCTTCAAGATCTTGATCTCGGCCCAGCGATTCGTCTCGGCTTGCTCAGCCGTGACTTCGCCATCCTTGACATCGAGCTGCAGCCAGCCGCGCGCGTGCTCGTTCTGTAAATCGCTCTTCTTGCGCTGGCTGTAGTCGCCCTTGTCGTCGCCGCGCTTCTGCTGATACAGCGTGAGCTGCTTCAAGTCGGCTCTGACGAGCGCCGTCGACTTCGTCAGATCGGTCGGATCGATGTACAGATCGCCCTGGATCGACTTCGGTGCGTCGCCGTCGATTTTCTCGAGCGGCGAGTCCATCAAGAACGAGACGGTACTGGTGCTGCTATCGACGGCAAACGCGGTCGCGGTCGGCGCACGCGGCATCGCCGCTTCGAGCGCTGACGCAGTCGGCGCGAGCCTCTGTTCGGCCGCCTTGTCTTTGTTACACGCCAGCGTCGAGCAAAGCGCCGCCGCACAAACCAGCATCATCCGATTCCGCATCACGTTCTCCCTAGGTGGCCGCCGCAGCAGCGTTACGAATCTGGTCCCTATACGGCTTTGTCGCCGATCGGTTTCAACCAGTCGCGCGCAAGGTCGCGTCCCAATCAGCCGCGCACTTCAGCGCGGCTCAAGGTCGTCGAAATTATCTTTCGGCTCGGCCCTATCCCCACCTTTGGAAAGCAGGAACATCACCGGGATGATCCCCATCGCCAAGAGGAGCGTCCCGACAATCTTGGCTAGCGTCACGAGGCCGGGTTCAACCATGGGGTGGCCACGATAGCCGCGCTCGTGACCTTAGCAAGCGCGACAAACTGGCCCATTGGCCGATTCCAGCTACGCTGTGCTGGATGAGCGGCGCGAGCGTCTGTCAAAGCCTTGGCAGGAGTCTTGCTGAAGAAGTCACTCGGCAATGGCATTTAGTGCTCCCCCAAACTCCGGCCCCAGCGTTCGGCTGCCTCGCATCCTGCTCGTGGACGACGATCCAATCGTCCTACGGGCTATCCGGCGCCTGCTGCTAGGTGCGCGTCCTGGATGGGAATCGACATGGCGGAGAGCGGCGACGCCGCTCTGATGCTGCTCGAGACCAAGAACTATGACGTGGTGGTCACGGACCTGCACATGCCGGTTATCGATGGCGTCGCGCTGCTCGGCCGACTCAAGACGGAACAGCCGTCGGTCATGCGAGTGGTTCATTCGTCTCATATTGAGTCGCTCACCCCGGAGCAGGCCGAAGACCTGGCTCACGCCGTACTGACCAAACCGGGGCGCCCGGACGAGCTGGTGGCGGTGCTGGAGTGGGCGATCGACCAGCGCCGTAAGCGCGTGCGCGACTCGGTCGGGTTCTGACTCAAGGTGCGATTCGGTACCGCTTCATCAGGTACTGCTCGAGCACGCCGACGTTGGCGTCGGACAGCTCGCCCTTGATCGCGACGACGGCGGCAATATCACCCTCGAGGTTGAATGCGGCACTGGCCACGTTGCCGGGGTTCAGCCGCGCGCCGCCGAGCGTGATCGGCGTGCCAGCGGTGCTCACGTCGTCCAAGAAGGAACCGCCTTTCGCGGTGCCGTCGACTACGCCGTTGTCGCGCAGCTCGACTAGGCTCTTCGCCGTCGTGCGCCGCATCACCCACAGTCGCAGCGCGCCGTCGTTGTAGCCGTTCTTTTTCGATAGCAAGCTGCCCCCCGCCTCGGTCGTTTCGCAGCCGACGACGCTGCTCACCGGGACCGTCTCGCCGTTGGGCCAATTGCCCATGATGCCCCAGCCAATGCGCGGTCCGCTCGGTTGCGTGATCTTGTTCAGCGCGAAACCCCAGCCGCCCAAGTGCGCGCCGGGCGCGCCCTCGGCGAACGGCTGATTGGTGAAGGCGAACACCAACGCGACCGCGAAATCTTGCTTGCCGAACTGCAGCGAGGAAGCGTCGGCGATGCCCAGGAACGTGTGCTGCTGAGCCGTAAAATGCACGACGGCAGGCTTTGTCGCGGTGGCCGCAAGCATGGCCGGGCGCACGTTGACTGACGATTGCGCCGCGTCGTTGTGCGCGTCGCTCAAATCGCGCCACGTCGCAACGTGCTCCGCCACGACTTCGAGCGAGCTCGGATCGCTGGCCTCCAGCCACAGCACGGCTCCTGGCAAGGCCGGTCGCGGCTCCGACGTCACCCCGCCAGCGCCGCCGGCAACGCCACCGCTTGCTCCGCCGTCGCTCACCCGCCCTCCGCCGCCACCCGCCGCTCCGCCCGTCGCGAACCCGCCAAACCCGGCGCTGCCGCTCGCGCTCCCGCCGTCCGCGACCCCGCCGCTTGCCGCCTGCCCACCACCAGCCGTCGATCCGCCGCCCGCGCCTCCCGCACTCTCCGATGGCGACCCACACCCGCCAAGCGCTGCCGCAGCCACCACCAACCCGTACCTCGGCTTCCAGCTCACGCTTCGCGGCTCGCAGCTCATCAGCGGTGAGTCCCGGCACGCCAAGCAAAGCGGTCAAAAATGCTTAGGCTGGCAAACCTGCGGCCTCGCTTGAGCGCACGTCTGCTGTCAGTCCCCGACGGGCGCGCGGCGTTCTGGGCAAGCCGCGGAGGAGAACCAAGCGCAGCCGTTACAATAGCTTGGCTATTGTAACGAGCTGCATGTTGCTGGTGCCTTCGTAGATTTTTCCGATCTTAGCGTCGCGATAAAACTTCTCCGCCGGATACTCTTTGGTGAAGCCGACGCCGCCGTAAAATTCCACACATTGGCTGGCGGTGCGCTCAGCGACCTCGGAGGAGAACAGCTTGGCCATCGCTGCTTCTTTCACGAACGGCTGGCCTTCGTCCTTCAAGCGCGCGGCGTTGTAGACCATCAAGCGCGCCGCTTCGATTTCCATCGCGACCCGCGCGTACAAGAACTGCATGCCCTGAAACTCCGCGATCGGTTTGCCGAACTGCACCCGTTCACGCATGTACGGCAGCGCGCCATCGAAGGCACCTTGAGCCAACCCCAGCATCTGAGCGCCGATGCCGATCCGTCCCTCGTTGAGCGCTTCGATCGCGATCTTGTAGCCGCGCCCGACTTCGCCCAGCACGTTTTCGACTGGCACTTCGACGTTGTCGAACATCAGCTCGCAGGTGCTGGAGGCGCGGATGCCGAGCTTGTGCTCCTTCTTGCCGACCGAAAAACCACCGAAGCTCTTCTCGACCAGGAACGCCGTGATGCCCTTGTAGCCGAGCGAAGGATCGACGTTGGCGAACACGACGAAAAGCGCGCTCTCGGCGGCGTTGGTGATCCACAGCTTGCGACCGTTGAGCACGTAATGGTCGCCCCGCTTCTCGGCACGCAGCTTGAGCGCGAACGCATCCGAGCCAGAAGATGCTTCGGAGAGCGCGTACGAGCCAACCCACTCCGTAGCCATCTTCGGCAAGTAACGCTGCTTCTGCTCGTCGTTCGCCCAGCGGAGCAGCGCGTTGATGACCAGCGTATTTTGTACGTCAACCAGCACCGAGACGCTCGGATCGACGCGCGCCAGCGCCTCGACCGCCAAGATCGCGTTGAAGAAGCTCGAGCCGGAGCCACCGTACTGCTCAGGGATTTCGACGCCCATCACGCCGAGCTCGAACAGCGCCGGCAGCAGGCTCGGGTCGAGCGACGCCTGCTCGTCCATCTCCGACACCTTCGGCCCAATCCGCTGCTTGGCGAAGTCGAGCACCGTATCGAAAAACAGCCGTTCGTCTTCGGAAATGCGGGTGAGTGCGGTCACGGTGGCTCCTCGACTCGCAGTGAATCTGATCGGCGGAGGAGTGGCAAGCTCCAGCGACGCATGCTTAACTCGCCGTGTGCGGCCCGAAGATCTCCGCGAGTTTGCTGCCCGCTCACGCGGAGCCGTCAGCGATGCCAAACGCGTACACTGGCGCACCGCCGCGCAGTCGGGCGACGGATTGGCCGCCTTCGACGCCGGTCAAGCGCTCCACGAACACGCCAAAGCCGTTTCGGACTTTCCGAGCGCCAGCTACCAGGCCGAAGACCTAGCGCACCACGTGCGCCTCAACGAGCTCATCGATCGTGCCTCCCAAGCCGCTGCCTTTGCTCGCGTTGCTCGCTGATTTTCAGCGAGCTTGCGCCGAGCTGAAGGTCGGCTGGTACTTGTTCGGCGCGCAAGCGGCGCTCCTTTATGGTTCGCCGCGGTTGACGGCGGACGCGGATCTCACCGTGCTGCTCGGCGACGTCGCTACGCAGACGTTCGTTGAAGCGCTGACGAAAAACGGGTTCGAGCTGCGCGTTTCCGACGCGGCATTCACGCGCACGACGCGCGTGCTTCCAGTCCACCATCGTGCGTCCGGTTTCCCCGCTGACGTCGTGCTCGGTGGACCGGGGCTGGAAGAATCCTTTTTGGAACGCGCGGTCGTTCGCGCGATCCACGGCCTCAGCGTGCCGGTCGCGGCAGCCGAGGATTTGATCGCGATGAAGGTGCTGGCTGGCCGCCGCAAGGACGAAGAAGACGTCGTCGCCATCTTGTCTGCACAAACCGGCAGGCTGGATCTCGCGCTGGCCCGAAAAACCCTGGCCGATTTGAGTGCGGCGCTGGCTCAGGATGACCTCTTGCCGCTGTTCGAACGGCTGCTGAGGGAAGCGACCGGCGGCCAAGACCTGGGCTAGGCTGCCGCGCGCGTGAACTTGGCTTCGGGCTGCACCGGCGCCGGCTCGACCTGGGGACCGCGCTGGCTTCGGGTCACACTTGGAAGGCATTCACCCCGGCCGCGCCCGGCTGTCGACCGCGCTCGGCCTCGAGACCAGCGGCTCCCGTGACACCATCTTCCCGGCGCTCGTCGGCTTTGGCACCGAAACCATGGAAAGCGGAGCACAGCTCGATCGATCCGTTTCGTCCTGGCAGTGCGTGATGGCTTTTAGGTAGTAAGCTCGGCGCCGCTCATGTCGGGCAATAGCTTCGGTCAAGCCTTCCGCATCACCACCGCCGGCGAATCGCACGGTCCGGGCAACGTCGTCATCGTCGACGGCTGCCCGCCGGGCATCGCGCTTTCCGAGGACGATCTGCGCGTCGATCTCGCGCGCCGCCGCCCGGGTCAGAGCCACATCGTCACGCAGCGCAAAGAGGCGGACGAGCCAGAGATTTTGGCGGGTGTGTTCGAAGGTCGGACGACCGGCACCAGCATCGCGATCTTGGTCCGCAACGAGGACCAGAAGAGCAAGCACTACGCGGACATCAAGGACAAGTATCGGCCGGGCCACGCCGACTTCACCTACGACCAGAAGTACGGCTTCCGCGACTACCGTGGCGGCGGTCGCAGCAGCGCGCGTGAAACGGTGGCGCGCGTCGCGGCCGGCGTGATCGCGAAGAAGCTCATCGCCCAAGCGTTCGGCGGCCGAGTCGTCGGCTACGTCACGCAGGTCGGCGGCATCATTGCCGACGTAGCGGATCCGTCGAGCGTTACGCTGGAGCAGGTCGAAACACTACCGGACGGTTCGCCGAACATCGTCCGCTGTCCGATGCCCGAGCGCGCCGCCGCAATGGTCACCTTGATCGAAGACATGCGAAAGGCGCAGGACTCGGTCGGTGGCGTCAGTGAAATCGTCGCCAGCGGTGTCCCGGCGGGACTGGGTGAGCCGGTGTTCGACAAGCTGAAGGCCGACTTGGCCAAGGCGCTGTTCAGCTTGCCGGCCGTGGTCGGCGTCGAATACGGCGCTGGTTTCCGCGTCGCCAGCATGCGCGGCAGCGAGCACAACGACCTGTTCACGGCCCAAAAAAGCGCCGATGGCGCGGTGGTGAGCACTTTGACCAATCGCCACGGCGGCATGCTCGGCGGCATTTCCAGCGGCATGCCGATCGTGGTGCGAGCCGCGATCAAGCCGACCAGCAGCCTGCCGCTCGAACAGAACACCGTCACTCAAGACGGCGATGCGACAAGCATTCGCACTAAGGGCCGCCACGATCCGTGCCTGTTGCCGCGCTTTGTGCCAATCGGTGAAGCAATGGTGGCGATCGTGCTGGCCGATCACTACTTGCGGCAGCGCGCTCAGCGCGGCGACTGGGGCACGTGAAGATGGCCAAGCGCGATGTCTTCAGCGGCACGACGGCGCTCATCACCGGCGCGTCTTCTGGGCTGGGTGCGGAGTTTGCGCGCGAGATTGCGCGACGCCATGCCAACCTGGTGCTCACGGCGCGCTCGCGCGACAAGCTCGAACAATTGGCGGCTGATCTAGCGCGCGTGAACGGCGTCTCCGTGCAGGTGATCGTGCAAGACTTGGCCGAGCCCGACGGCGCGTTGACGCTGGCCAAAGAACTGAAAACGCGCGGCGTCGCCGTCGATCATTTGATCAACAACGCCGGCTTCGGTACGGCCGGGCGCTTCGAAGGCTTGGACGTGGAGCGCGAGGCGCGCATGGTGCGCGTGAACTGCGAAAGCGTCGTCGTGCTGAGCCGGGTGCTGCTCCGCGGCATGCTCGATCGCAAGCGCGGCGGCATCTTGAACGTGGCCAGCACCTCCGGCCACCAACCGACCCCGTTCATGTCGACGTACGGCGCCAGCAAGGCCTTCGTGCTCAGCTTCACGCTGGCATTGGCGGAAGAGCTGCGCGGCAGCGGCGTGCACGCATTGGCGCTGTGCCCCGGCCCGGTTCCGACCGGTTTTCAAGCAGCCGCCAGCATCTCCGAGAGCGCCGTCGTCTCGTTCGCCACGCTCGACGCGCACACCGTCGTCGAGCGCGCGCTCGACGCCTACGCGCGCCGCGCGGTACTCAAGACGCCCGGCCTCGTCAACAGCGTGCAAACACTGGCCTCCAAAGTGCTGCCCCGCTCGCTGATCATCCGCGCCGCCCGCCTGACGATGACGCGCTTGGGCCGAATCGCGACGTAGGCTGGCTTGGGGCCGCAGCTTGGCACCCCAAGAGTGATCTACCATGCTCGCCACATGTCACGGCTTTGCCATTTCACGCCTGGTTTTCTGACTCTGATCGCGCTCGACTGCAGCGCACCGCAAACCGCGCCTGCGCCCACACCGACTGCGCAGCCGTTGCTGACCGCTTCGGCGAGCGCGGCGCCGGTCGCGATCAAGGCGCCGTTCGAGAATCACGGTGGGATGTGGATGCCGTCGCAGGTGCCGCTGAAGGCCGAAGAGCTGAAGCGCCTCGGGTTGGCGATCGATCCGGCGCTGTTGGCGGATCCGAAGTCGAGCCTGCTCGGCTCGATTGTGAACTTGAACGGTTGCTCGGCGTCGTTCGTTTCGAAAGACGGCTTGGTCGTCACCAATCATCACTGCGCGACCGGTGCGCTGCAGAAGAACTCGACGCCGACCGAGAACTTGCTCAAGACCGGCATGCTGGCGAAGAGCCGCGCCGAGGAGCGCTCGAGCGGCCCTTCTTCGCGCCTCAGCGTGCTGTCGAAAATGACCGAGGTGACCGAGCGTGTGCGGCCGGCGTTGGCCAAGGTCACAGACGATCGCGCGCGCACGACCGAGCTGGAGCGGCTGCAGAAAGACATCGTCGCCGGCTGCGAGCAAGGGCGCCCGGGCGTGCGCTGCGGCTTCGTCAGCTTGTTTGAAGGGCTCCGCTATTTTTCGCTCGAAACCCTGGAAATTCGCGACATTCGCATCGTGTACGCGCCGGCTGCGAGCATCGGAAATTTTGGTGGTGAAGTCGACAATTGGCGTTGGCCGCGGCAATGCGGCGACGTCGCGTTCTTCCGCGCCTACGTCGGCAAAGACGGACTGCCAGCCGACTACGCCCCGAGCAACGTGCCGTACCAGCCGCCGGCGTTCTTGAAGCTCGCTACCACGCCGCTCGCCGAGGGCGACTTGGTGATGGTCACCGGTTACCCCGGCCACACCTCGCTGCTCGCGCCCGCGGTCGAGATGAAGCAGATTCAGAGCGTCGCCTACCCCGAGCAGCTGGCGATGTTCGACGCCTATTTGGCGTTGATCGAAGCCGTCAGCAAAGACGACCCCGACGTCGCGATCAAGGCAACCGGGCGCCGTCGCGGCTTCGACAACTACCGCACCAAGCACAAGGGCGAGCTGGAGGGCATGCAGAAAGCTGGCTTGCTCGCCAAGAAACAGACCGAGGAGCAGGCGCTGAAAGCCTTCATCGCCGCCGATCCGGCGCGAACCCAGAGCTTTGGCACGGTGATCAGCGACATCGAGGCGGTGTTCGCCGAGCAAGAAAAGACCCGCGTAGCCGACACCGCGCTCGAGCGCGAGATGCTGCTGCCGCGCTTACTGTTCGCGGCGTATCGCATCGCGCGCATGGCCGACGAGCGGCAAAAGCCGGATGCCAAGCGCGATCCCGGCTACCAGGAGCGCAACGTCAGCAAGCTGAAGGACGAGCTGAAGGCGCTGCCCGCGAGCTTCAATCCCAAGCTCGATCGCGCATTCTTGAAGCTGGCCTTGGAACGTGACCGCGCGCGCGACGCCACGCAGCGCACGCCCGCGCTCGAGCTGATCGCTGGCAAAGACCCGACCGATCCGGCGATCGCGGCAGCAATCGCCAAGTTGTACGACAAGACCAAGCTCGGCGACGAGCAGCTACGCCTGGAGTTGTTCGACAAAGCGACGCCGGCTTCGCTCGCCAAGCATGCGGATCCGATCGTGAAGCTGATGACGAAGCTGTATCCGATCGTGCGTGCGGTCGATGATCGCCGCAAGCGCTTCGACGGCCGATTGCTGCTCTTGAAGCCGCGCTACCTCGAGGTATTGCTGGCGTTCAAAGGCGGCGCGGTCGCGCCCGACGCAAACGGTACGCTGCGCGTCGCCTACGGTACGGTGAAGAAAGCGCCGCCCGGCGAGCCTGGCGCCGACATCGGCGCGTTCACGAGCCTTGCGCAAATGGTCGCCAAAACCACTGGGAAAGAGCCGTTCGATTCGCCCGCCAACCTGCTGGCCGCGGCCAAGAATGGGCCACGTTCGCGCTTCGCCGAAAAGTCGCTCGGTGACGTGCCGATCGATTTCTTGAGCGATCTCCACATCACCAACGGCAACTCGGGCTCGGCGACGCTGAACGCCAAGGGTGAGCTGGTCGGGCTCGCGTTCGACGGCACCTACGAATCGGTCGCCTCCGACTGGGTGTTCAGTCCGTCCACGCGCAGCATTCACGTCGACGTTCGCTACGTGCTGTTCCTGCTGCAAGACGTCGAGCACGCACAGGCGCTGTTGACCGAGCTCGGTGTCACGCATTGAAGGTGCCGCGCGGCAGCCGGTTGCACCCGCCGAATTCGTGAGATTTGGGCCCCTATGGCAAAGTTGGTGCCCGCGATTGGGGTGACGCAAGCGCTATCAAGATTTCAAGGGCATCCTCGCCTTGCTCATCGCCGGTAAGAAGGCCATTGTTGCAGCAGCCATCGCGGCGAGCTCAGCCATCCACGCGCTGTTTAAAGAGAAGAGAGATGCACCCGTCTGATCGTGAGCCTGGGTTCGGTGAGCCGGCATTGGCGACGGCGTCGGGCGCGCCGCCACAACGCAACGGTGGCGGCGCAGTCAAGGGCGGCATAGGCGCGCTGCTCCTGGGACTCCTGGCCAAGGGCAAGGGCCTTTTGGTGATGCTGAAAGCGCTGCCGTTCGCGAAGGTCTTGCTGACCGGCGGCAGCATGGCCGCGTCGGTGCTGCTCTACGCCATCAACGGCGGGGTCGCGTTCGCGTTCGGCCTGGTGCTGATGATCTTCATCCACGAGATGGGTCACGGGCTGGCGATGAAGCGCGCCGGCATCGAGGCAGGTTGGCCGGTATTCATCCCGTTTTTCGGCGCGATGATCGCGATGAAAGGCCGCCCCAACCACCCGCGCGTGGAGGCCGAAATCGCCTACGCGGGCCCGGTGGCAGGCACCGGCGCGGCGCTGCTGAGCGCCGGGGTTGGGCTCTGGCTGCACAGCCCGTTCTTCCTCGCGCTCGCGTACACGGGCTTCTTCCTGAACCTGTTCAACTTGACGCCGCTCGGCTTTTTGGACGGCGGACGCATCGCGCGCGTGCTGTCGCGTAAAGCCTCGATCGTCGGCGCGATCGTGATGGGCGGCTTGTGCTTGATGAGCCCCTCCCCGCAGCTGATCCTGATCGCCGTCATGGGCGCGATGCACGCGTTCCAGCGCAACAACGCCGATCTCGAGCTGGTAACGGCAGAGGATCGCCTGACCTGGGCGGTGCGCTACTTCGGCTTATGCGGCTTTTTGGGTCTGGCGCTGATGCTCACCCACCAGCTCACGAAATCGCACGGCTGGTAGCCGCTCCGGAAATTCTGCGCGCCTAGTCCGCTTCGCGACTGCTGGCGAAGAGCGGACCCATGCTCACGGCTTCGGCGACCGGATCGTTTTCGGGGGTGGCGAGTGCTTGCGGGACGACCGGCGGCAGCACGAACGGCTTCTTGTTCGCGACCACCAAGTCCCAGAAGCTGAACGCCATCGCCAGCGCGATGTCCACCTCGCGCGTTTCACGCGACGGCTCGAGCGACGGCGACGGCAAGCATTGCGCCGCGATCGGACACGCTGCCAGCATGTGCAAAATGCCCGAGGAGAATCCGCCACCGGCGTACACCAGACACACCGGCACGCCCATCGCCTGCATGTCTTGAATCGCGTACGGGATCTTTTCGTCCACGGTGCCGAGCGTGTCTTGGTATTTGCACTCGATCGCCAGCACGCGCGAAGTTGCCTCGTGCAGCACGAAGATGTCGACGTGGCGGTTCTTGCCGATGATCGTCTTGCCCATCGAAACTTCGCGGTACACGGTCAGGCCGCGCGCGACGAAGTTCTTCAAGATGTAGGACGCGACGAGATCCGCGTACTCTTTGCCACTGAGCGCCATGGCTACCCCAAGGCCAAGCGCTGCTGCACCAACTTCGGATGCTCGGGCGCGACGATCACCGCGCCTTCGACGCCGCCGGCCACCAGCAAGCGTTCACGCGCGAGCTTGAGCGAGTCGTCGGACACGTCGTTACCGGCGTAGCGCCGGCCCAGCTTGAGCGCCGCGACCCCGCTCGAGCCCGAACCCATGAAAGGATCGACTAGCAAATCGCCCTCGATGCTGCTTTGCCGCAGGAAAATCTCGCTCAAGGCGCTGGGCTTTTCCGCCGGGTAGCCGCCACGAACGCGCGGCACCTCGAGCACGTCGGCAATGCCTAGATCTGCGAGGCGGCGCTTGCCCTTTTCGAAGAACATCACGAACTCATAGCGAGCACGGTAATGATACCCCATACCGATCGAGCGCTTGTCCCAAACCAAGGGCTTCCAAAACTTGAAGCCAGCTTGCTCAGCCACCGGCTTGGCGATGAACGCCGTCTCCTGATCACACATCAGGTAAAAGTGTGTGTCGCGCTTGAGCACGCGAAACACTTCTTCGAACAGCTCCGCAAAGCGCACGTTGGGGAACACGCTGAACCACGGATTGCTCGACCCCGCGCTGACCTTGAGCCGTGTGGTGGTGCCGACCGCGCGATGCTTCTCGAGCGATTCGTAAGCCGGATCCGTCACGACGATGTCGACCGACTCCGCGGGCAGCCGGCGCAAGAACGCCACGGCGTCCAGCTGCGACAGCTCGAAATTGTCCGGCGAAGTCACGGAGCCGTATCTATCACTGCGATCTCCGGGATTCTAGGGGCAGCGGGCGGTGCGCGGGCGGGAACGGACAATTAATGTCCGAGGGCGTCCCCGCATCTCGACGAAGTGACAGGAAAGCGTTTGCACCAGCCCAGGCTTGCGGGTCACGACTTCGTTGAACGCGCCGGCGCTGCGCGTCCAGTTGTAACTTCAGTTGACCAGCGTGGCGCGATCGAGCGCCATGTCCTGCAGCACCTGAGCCAGCGCTTGGCGTTCGGTCCTGGAAACGAGCGTGGTAGGCCCGGCGACTTCGAGTCAAAGATTCCGGACTCGCGGTCTGCCCGTAGGGAGTGACACTCGCGAAGGCTGGCGCTATCTGCATTGTCAGCATGAAGTCTTTTGGGTGGCAGTCGTCAGAGGGCGCGCTCGTAGCTTGGATCACGCTGGCCTTGTTCCCCGCGTGTGGCGGCCAGTCGCAACACGACGCGCGCGACGACGGCCAAACGAGCGGTGCCGGTCCACGTACGACCAACACCGCTGGCGGCGCCGCTGCCATGTCGGGATCGATGGGCGGCTGGGGCGCGCTGGGCGGTGACGCGGCACGCGATGGCGCCGGCTCCGCCACGGCTGCGAACGCCGGCCAAGGCGGTGTAGAGCCGGGGAACGAAGCCGGCTCACCCGCTGGAGGCGAGCCGGGCGACCCCGCCGCGGGTGGCGCCGCGCCCGGCATCAACTGCGATCCCATCGTGTTCGACGATCCCGAGCTTGAGCTCACGATCCGGGCATGGCTTCAAAAACCAACCGGAGCGCTAACCGCGGCCGACGCCGTCGGCTTCACAGATCTCAACACGGAAAGTATCAGCTCGGTCAAAGGTCTCGAGTGCTTCACCGACTTGACCACCCTCGACATCGGCAGCCTGCCGCCCGGCAAAGTGAGGGATCTCGGTCCGCTCGCCACGCTCACGAAGCTGGAGACCCTGTCCATCAGCCGCAACCCGGTAACCAGCCTCGAACCGCTCGGCAAGCTGCCGCAATTGCGCACTCTCTTCATGTTCAAGATGCCGGTCGAGCTCGACCTGGCTCCGCTCGCGACCGCGCCGAACCTCGACTATCTGGACGTGAACGGTGACACGATCAAAAGCCTGTCACCGCTCGGCAGCGTTACGACCTTGCGCACGCTCAACCTACGCACTTGCACGATCCTTCAGCCGAACAGTGCCGCGGCGCTAAAGAACGTCGTAGATCTGGACGCGACGGCGGTGTTCGACGACGTCGCGCCGCTGGCCGGGTTGACCCAGTTGACCAAGCTCCGTATCGGCCTGAAGAGTATCGAAGGTTTCGGTTCGCTGAGCGGGCTCACCAATCTGCAATACCTCGACATCGGAGCGACTGGTGTCACCGATCTCACCGCCGTGGCGGGCATGAGCAAGCTCTCGGGGCTCTCCGCCGCCAAGAACCAAATCACCGACGTCACACCGCTCGCCGGCCTGCCGAACCTCAGCCTCGCGATCCTCGTCGACAACTACATCACCGACGTGGCGCCGCTGGCCGCGAACCTCGGCCTCGGCCTCGGCGATTTCCTTTACCTGAACAAAAACCCGCTGGTCTGCGCAACGCAGCTCGCTAGTTTGCAGGCCATGCAAGCCCGCGGAGTAACGATCAACAGCGACTGCCCCTAACGCGGCTTCGACCCGATCACGGACATCACGCCGCTCGTGAGCAACGCCGGCATCGGCGCCGGCGACGTCATCAACCTCGCCGGAACCAGCTTGAACTGCCCGACCCAGGGCGCGAAGGTGACGACCCTCGTCGGTCGAGGCGCGACCGTCAACAGCCCGTGTAACTAGCCGTTTTCTTGGCCGGCCCACGCGGCCGCGGCGACGATGGCGGCGCTCAGCATGCCGTTCGGTCCGCGTTCCTCGTTGCTGCTGCTACTTCTGGTTGGGCTTTCGGCTTGCGATAGGCTCGCAACGCTCGACAAATCCGACGGCGATTCATTGGTGAAACGCAACCGGACGCAGTTGGCGCTGGGTGAACGCATGCCCAACGACATCGAGGCGCGTGTCGTAGGCGCCGCCGATCAGCCTATCCTGCGCGCGAGCAGCGGTTTCAAGGCGCTGGTCGCGTGCGAAGACTGCCCGTTCGTCTTCAAAGACGAAGAACGCAACCAGTCCGATCGGATGATGACCGCGCGGCTGCGTCGTAACTTGATGCAGCTGTCGAAGCTGGTGAGCCAAACCTGGCCCAGGCTCGAGCTACGCGTGACCGAAGCCTGGGACGACCGGCACGAGCACGGCCCCGGCAGCGTCCACTACGAGGGCCGCGCCGCCGACATCACGACATCCGATCAAGACGCGGCCAAGCTCGGCACGCTCGCCGCGCTGGCAGTCCGCGCTGGGTTCGATTGGGTCTTCTACGAAAACGCTGCGCATGTACACGTGTCCGTAAAGCGGTAGGGGCCGAGGGGTCGGGGGTCGGGGGTTAGTCGAGCCAAGGGGTGAGGGAGAAAGCGGGGCTCGCTGCTCGCGAGGGGCCGACGTTACGGCGCGTGCGCTGCCGCGCGGCCGACGCTAGGGGCGAGAGGGGGACGCAACGCCTCCGCCCTCACTCTTCCCCAGACCCTCCGCCGACTAACCCCCAACCCCTCACTCCTCACCCCTTCAAACATTTCGACAGCTCATCCAGCATCGTGTCGGCGAGCACGAGGCCGTTCGACAACGCTTCGGTTTCGAGCGCGCGCCGCGTGAGGCGACCGTCGGGCGACAGCCGGTACGGCGATTTCTTGGTCGCGACCAGCGCGCCAACCTTGTGCGGATCGAGCGGCGTGTCGTCGGCCAAGTGCAACGTGACGGCCTTGGCGGTGGCTTCGCAGCCGAGCACGCGTAATTTCCGCAGCTCGGTCTTCATCCGCATCAGCTCGATCAGCTGCTTGGCTTCGATCGGTGGCGGACCAAAGCGATCTTCCATCTCGTTCGCCAGCGACGTGATTTCGCTGTCGTCGGTGGCGCTGGAAAGTCGCTTGTAGAGCGAGAGCCGTACGCCGACTTCGGCCACGTACGCTTCGGGCAGCAGCGCCTCGACGTCGAACGACAACTCCGGATCGACTTCGTGCACCACGTGCTCACCACGCAGCTCGCGCGTCGCTTCCTCGAGCATGTGGCAGAACAGCTCGAAGCCGACGCTAGCCACGAAGCCGCTTTGCTCGCCACCCAGCAGATCTCCGGCGCCGCGCAGCTCCATGTCGAGCGCGGCGATGCGGAAACCGGAGCCGAGCTCGGTGTGGCGTTCGAGCGCCTCGATCCGCGCTCGCGCTTCGTCGGTCATCTGGCTGGGCGGCGGCACCAACAGGTAGCAATACGCTCGCTCGCTGGCGCGACCGACACGACCACGCAACTGGTACAGCTGCGCCAAGCCGAACAGATCGGCACGGTCGACGATGATCGTGTTGGCGCGCGGAATATCCAAGCCACTTTCGATGATCGTGGTCGCGACCAAAATGTCGAATTTGCCCTCGACGAAGTCGAGCATAGTTTGCTCGAGCGCGCCTTCCGACATCTGCCCGTGCCCGACGATGATGCGAGCCTCGGGCACCAGCGCTTTCAACTTATCCGCGCGCTCGTACAGGCCTTCGACGCGGTTGTAGACGTAGAAAACCTGGCCGCTTCGCGACAGCTCGCGCAGTACGGCCTCGCGCAGCAAGATATCGTCGAACTGCGACACCACCGTACGGATCGCGCGGCGATCGACCGGCGCGGTCGAGATCAACGACATGTCGCGTAGTCCGCCGACAGCTTGCTGCAAGGTGCGCGGAATCGGCGTCGCGCTCAACGTCAGCACGTCGACCGAAGTCTTGAGCTGCTTGATGCGCTCCTTGTGCGTCACGCCGAAGCGCTGCTCTTCGTCGACGATCAACAGCCCCAAGTGCTTGAAGTGCACGTCTTTGGACAGCAAGCGGTGCGTGCCGACCAGCACATCGACGCTACCCTCCTTCAAGCCCTTCAGCGTCTCCAGTTGCTCGGCGCGTGACTCGAAACGGCTGAGCGGCTTGACGGTCAACGGATACTCGGCAAAGCGGCTGGCAAACGTCAGGAAATGCTGCTGCGCCAGCACCGTGGTCGGGCACAGCAACGCGACTTGCCGGCCCTGACTGGCGGTCAAAAACGCCGCCCGCAGCGCGACTTCGGTCTTGCCAAAGCCGACGTCACCGCACACCAGTCGATCCATGACCTTGGTGTTCTGAAGATCCGAAAGCACTTCGGTGATCGCGGTGGCCTGATCGCGCGTCTCTTCGAACGGAAACGCGGCTTCGAACGCCTGGTAGTCGTCGCCAGGCGCCTCGAGCGCGTCCTTCTGCACCGCGTTGCGCTCGGCGGCGAGTCGCAGCAAGTCATCGGCCATCTGCCGCACGTGGCGCTCGACCTTGGCCTTGGTCTTCGAGAACGTCTGCCCACCAAGCCGGTCGAGCTTGGCCGTGCCTTCACCGCCCGAGTACTTTTGGATCTGGCTCAGGCGATGCACCGGCAAGAACAGCTTGTCGCCGCCGCCGTACTCAACGACCAACAGGTCGACGCCCACGTTGCCGATCAGCTTGCGCTCGAGGCCCAAGTAGCGGCCGATACCGTGGTCGACGTGCACGACCAGATTGCCGGGATCCAACGTGCGCAAATCTTCGAGAAAAGCCTGACTGTTGGCATTTTTTGGCTCGGCTTTGCGCTTGGCGCGCGCACCGAAAATTTCCTCTTCGGTGACCAGCACGTAGCCTTCGCTCTGAGCGATCGCACCGCGCGCCAACGGTGCGGTCACGATCCGTAGCGAATCACGCCCGGGCTCGGCGCCTTCGTCACCTGTGCGGGTTGCGCTCACGCCGCGGTGCTTCAACAGCGTCACGAGCCGATCGGCCTGCGTGACCGTGCGCGCGCCGATCAAAGTCGTGAGCCCGGCTTCCTGCCATTCGCGGATCGCTTCCACCAGCGGATCGAGCGCGTTGTGTTTGCCCTTCTGCTGCCGAACCGCCTTGATCGCGCGCTCGAGCTCGGCTTGGTCTTGCAGCGCGAGCGTCGGAGCGTCGGACGGTGCGTGCTCCAGACGGTCGATGGCGTCGCTGCTGGCCGGGCCCGAGACCCCGGCGCGATGCAACGACACGACTCGACGCCGTTCCAGTCGCTCCGCCAACGCCTGCTCGGTGATGTACAGCTTTTCGATTGAAAAATGCGGCAAACCCGCGCGGCCGCGCTCGCCTTCGCGCGCGCGCGTGAGCTCGTCTTTCAACGCCCGCACCACGCTCGGTGGATCTTCGACCAACAGCACGTCGTCGGGGCCGAAGTATTCGAACAGCGCTTCCAGCTCGTAGAACGCCGGCAGGTAGCCCTGCGCGCCGAAGAATGTACGCCCGGAGGCGATGTCGTCGATCAGGGCGCGCGCTTTGGTCGTGGGGTAGTCGAAGCTGTCGCACAGGTTGCGCAGCGCCTCCTTGGCGCGCGCTTCGCCCTTCGGCTCCTGCACGGCTTCGGTCGCCGGTGGCACGACAATCGACTTCAGCTCGTCCAACGTACGCTGGTCCTCGGGATCGAAGGTGCGCAAGCCCATCACGAGATCGCCGTACAGCTCGGCGCGGACCGGCGCTTCGGCAGAGCTGGGCCAGACGTCGAAGATGCCGCCGCGCACCGCGAAGCTACCCGGATCCTCGACCAGCGGTACCCGCAAATAGCCAGACAGATCGAGCCTTTTCGCCAGCGCTGGCACGTCTAGCTCGGTCTCGGCGGCGATCGTCACGCCGCTGTCCCTGATCACGCGCCGCGGCGGCACCCGCCGCAACAGCGCGCCCGCGCTCGCCACCACCAGCTGCGACGGCAGCCCGGCAGCCAGCTGAAACAACGCGGCCGCGCGCAGCATCGACAGCCGGCGGTCAGCGCGCGCCTCGGCGTACGGCGTCGCCTCTTGCGCGGTGATCAACAACGGCTCGGCGACGTTCGGAAGGGCCGGCAAGCGTGCGAACCCCAAACCGCGCGTGAACGCGGCAAGATCGCTGGCCGTGCGCTGCGCGGCTTCCGCGTCGGCACAAATGCAGATCACGCGCCCGGCGCCGCTCCGCACCAACCGGTGCGCCAGCAATGCCGCTCCCGACCCTTCGACTCCGACGCACGACAGCCCGGTATCGCTAGCGAGCACGCGACGCGCAAGCTCCTCCAGCGTGAGGATGGAACGATCAGCGGGCAGTGGGGCGAGGAACCGTTGCACGTGCGAGGCCGGCCGTTTTAGCACCTCTCGCCCGCCGCGCAGGCTCGGCTTTCACGGCTCATCAACAGGCAAAAGGTCAGCGGCACCGCCGCGGCCATTGGCCGCGAACAGCAAATAGTTGCGCGCTCGCAGGTTCCACTCCGTGTTCGGCGGCCGGGCCAGGTGCGAGCTCAACGCCTGGGCGCTCTCGGGCATCATGCTCAGCTCACCGAGCAGGCTGCCGCGCGCCAAGCTGATCGGATATTCGGTGTCGTGCCGGGCCAGCGCTTCCACGTAGCGCAGCCGCAAGCTGGCGCGCGCACGCGCCGGCGGCTCCGAGCCCGTGCTGTGCTCGGGGTACAGCAGCAGGAAGCGGAAATAGCGCCGCAGCTCGCCGAGCGTTGGTTTGAAGTGCAGGTCGTTCCGCAGTCGGGTGATCTCCGTCCAGCGCCGCGCGAAAAGCGTCTCGAGCTCGTCGTCGCTGGCCACGCAGCGGTCACGACCGGCCCAGCCGTTGCGCGACGCGCGCGCCGCAAAGTCGCCGCCGAGTGCCGCCAGCTCGGGCGACGCTGGACCGCGCCAGCTGTGCTCGCGCACTGCACGCACGAACATCCGCGCCTGCACGGCGCGCAAACGCACCAACGCATCGACTTGCCCAGCGCTCATCGCGGCGTGGACACGCTCACTGATCAATCGATCCAAATGCTCTGGATCGCCGGTGCCACCAGCCAGTGCGACGCCCAAACGCCGAACGGCGTCGCCGACCGCGCGCGTCTCGAACGGCAAGCCTTCACGCTCCGCGCGATCAGCCAGGCGGGCGAAACGCTCGCGCGTGGCGTTCGCCTCACCTTCATCTACCAGCGGCACTGGAAACACACCTGGCGCCGCTGCTCGGGGCACCGCCAACAGCGCGGCCGCAAGAACCAATCCGACCGTGATGGCACCGAGCTCCCAGCCTTCGAGCAGGCGCGCAAACGGCCGGCGACCTGCCTGGGTTTTGTGGTCGAGTTTCGCTTGCTTGACAGCGTCACCCGGAGGTTCCAAGGATGGCTCGGTAGCTCCCACTCACCAGCTCCTGAGGCAGCCGTGCACGACAAGCGAAGTCATCCCCGAGTCCCTCTCCGCGCGGAGGTCACGTGCGAGGTGAGCGGGGGCGTCAGCATCCTGGGCAGCGCGCAGGACATCAGCGTGGGCGGCATGTACATCGAGTCGGCGACACCGGTTAGCTTCGGTACCGAGGTTAGCATTGTGCTGCGCCTGCCGAACACCAAGGCTGACGTACGGTTACCCGGGACGATTCGCTGGCTCAAGCCGGACGGCTTTGGCGTGCAGTTTGGCCTATTGGGTGCCCGCGAAACCCACGCCATCAGCGAGCTTTTGAAGTCGTGAGCGGCCCCGCACCCGCGTCGCCACGCGAATTCTTCGAGAGCTACCTGCCCGCTTGGTTCGCGACGGCCTCGAGCAGCCAGGTCACGTCGCCCGGCGCCTTGGTGTTCCACATCAGCGACGAAAGCTACGCGCTCCGCCTGGCAGCAGGCAAGCTCGAGGTCTCGACCGGCGCCAGCACTGACGCGATCCTGCAGGTGTCGATGAGCGTCGCTGACT
Organism: Polyangiales bacterium; assembly: GCA_038230915.1. Taxonomy (GTDB): domain Bacteria; phylum Myxococcota_A; class Polyangia; order Polyangiales; family Polyangiaceae; genus PMG-095. The sequence goes on from JBBRMI010000001.1 coordinate 24,635, forward strand.
TCGCGGAGCTGATTCGTCAAGCCGCCGAACTGTTCGAGAGCGGCGCCAGTGATCAGCTGCTCGCCCTCCGGTCGCTGTCGCTCGACGCCGAGCGCGCCAAGACGATCCGCAACGTGGACGGCAGCGTCGCCTTCGAAATCACCGAAGGCGACCAAGTGCGCACCTTGCTGCTTTCGCCGGGCCTCGCGATCGCGGGCAGCAGTCCGCCAGCGTGCACCGTCCGCGTCGCGGCCAGCGATTTCTGGGCACTGTCACGCGGCGAAAAGAATCCGTTCGAGCTGCTGATGGACGGCAAGATCCGCTTGCAAGGTCGGATGGAAGTTGCGATGGCGCTAAGCTCCGTGCTGATCGGTTGATTTGGGTTTTGTTCTCCTCCGCTCACGCTTTTGCGCGGGCTCGCCCGATCGGCGGAAGGCGAGCGCGCTTTGCCCCCATTGGTGAAGAGGGAACCGATGCGACGAAAGAGCTTTGCGCGATTCAGCTTGTGCAGCGCGGTCTTCGTGCTCGCAGCGAGCAGCGGCGCCTGCTCGTCCGACTCACCCGCTGGCGCGACCACAGCCGGTCGCGGCGGAACGCCGGCCGGCTCCGCTGGTGCGACGACTGCCGGCGCCCCGACCAGCGCCGGAACTAGCGCGGGTGGCGCTGCCCAAGCCGGCATGAGCGGAGCCGGTTCCGCGGCTGGCGGCAGCGCTACGACCGGCGGCGTGGGCGGTGCAACGGCTGGCAACAGCGGCAGCGTGGGCAGTAGCAGCGGCAGCGCGGGGCAAGCCGGCGCGGGCGGCGACACCCAAGTGCCGGGGCCCTTCACGCTCACCAGTCCCTCCTTGACCGAAGGCGGTCTGGTCGACGTCAAGTTTCGCTGCACCGGGGACAACGTCACGCCCGCGCTCAACTGGACACGTGGCCCGCAAGCCACACAGAGTTTCGCGGTCCTCCAGATCCACGTCGGCTCGCAGTCGGTGCACTGGGTGCTGTGGGACATCCCAGCCGCGACACGCATGCTGCCCGAACACATCGCGCGCGAAGCGATGCCGGCGACACCTCCCGGTTCCAAGCAGATCAAACCGAACATCGACGGCGCCACCTGGTACGGCTACACCGGCCCCTGTCCCGGCAGCGCAAACCAAAGCTACACGTTCTCGGTCTACGCGCTCGACGTCGCCACCTTGCCCGGCATCACTCCCGAGTCGACCTCGACCGCTGCCAACGCCGCCGTCAAAGCCCACCAGCTCGCCGTCGCGTCGCTCACCGTCGTAGCGAGCAAGTAGTCACCAACGACGACTTACGGCAACGCGGCCCAGCTCAAACCCTCGCCGAGCTGGGTCGAAATGGATTGGGTGCGGAAGCTCTTCAGCGACATCACGTAGATGCCGGGAGCGCTGCCGCGTGTTGAGAAGAAGGCCAGCAAGCGCCCGTCCGGGCTGCACGCTGGGTGCGTGTTGGAACCTTGGCCCTGGGTCAGGCGCCCGATAACGCGGCCCTTTTCGTCACCCATCACCAAGTCCTGCTTGCCGCCGCCAACGGAGACCGAATAGACCAGCCGCACGCCGTCCTCGGTGTCGCAGAACGTCTGACCGCTGGCGGTAAAACCTGGCGGACTCACGGCTTTGCCATCGAGAAAGACGCGCTGCGTGCCTTGCTTGGCTTCGCCGCCGATCCACGACAGCTTGCCGCTCGGGCTGAACACCGGACGCGTCGCCAGCTCGGTCGTCGACACGCTCTTCATGTTGCTGCAGTCGGCGGCGCCCACGAAAATCGCGCTCTTCCCGGAGTCGGCGACCGCGAGCGCCAACTGTTTGCCGTCGCGGCTCAGCGACACACCGTACATCGACGTCTTGAACGGCACGCCGACGGCCTCGTTCTTTTGGTTCGAGTACGTGGCGAGTGAGAACGGCGCGTACTCATGGCTGATCAAGTAGAAGATCTTGTTGCCTGGTCCGAACGCGGGGGCGATCGCGGTGTCTTTCGGATCGGTGAGCGGCAAGAGGCCGTTACCGTCGGCGTCCATCCGAAAGATCCGACGGTTCTTGCCCCAACGCCCCGAGAACGTGAGCTCGCTCGCGAAGCCCCCGGGCCGACCCGTCAAGGCACCGAGCAAAGCGTCGGTGATGCGGTGCGCGGTGACGCGCGCCTCCGTCTTCTTCACAGTCAGGTTCTTCTCGAACACCGGCTTTTTGCCGCTGCTCATCAGGTACGCCAGACCGAACACCTGGATTTGATCGGTACCGACCTTGCGCGCCGCAACTTTGACGATGGCTTCGGCACCGAGCTTGCGCCACGCGTCGACGTCGACGGCGTCTTCGAAGCCGTACATGCCCGCCGGCGCCTTGTCGTCCGGGATCACGTCGTACAAACCGGTCAGCTCGAAATCACGTCGCACCACGCCGCGCACGATCACGTCTTCGTAGTCGGGGCTGAGCGAGGGCAACACGGCGATGCGCGGCAGCTTTTCGACCGTGCTGCTGGTGATGATCATCTCACCGAGCACGCTCTCGTCCGGCGTTGCACCGGGCACGTCGGCGGCGGCTGCAAAGGCAACGGACAGAGTCGCGGTAGCGACCAAAAACGCGAGAGTCTTCATTGGCACTTGGCACCTTGGCCGGAAAACGTGAATAGCTCGGACGTCGAGAGAATGTCCGGATAGAGCGGGGGTGGCGGCGGCAGCTCTTCACCGCGTACGCCGTCGAGCGTGGAGCGAACCTTCGCGTCGAACACGCTATTCCCGCTCGGCCTCGTGACGGTGAAAGCGCCGACGCTTCGATCACCACCGATTTGAACTTGCACGGACGCTTTCAACTTCTTCAGCTCTTCACACGGGATTTCGCCAACAGGCGCATGGAAGCGTGACACGAACCAGGAGATGATTTTCGCCCGATAGGCGCTGACGGCGCGCGCCTTCAACGGATCGGCTTCGGTACCTTCTTTTACGCCGTCGGCTGTGCCTTCTCCCTCGACCGTCGGTTTTGCGTCGGGCGCCGCGTCCGTTAGCTGTTGATCGACCTGCTTCGCAGTCTCGGCGTCGGGTGGAGGCGCGGAGGCGTCGAGCGGCGCGAGCTTGGACGACGGAATCGCCTCGGGCGCCTTGCTGGCCTTGGCGGAGGGCGCGCTGGTCTCCTCGAAGCGCTGGACGGGCGCCTGCTTTTTCCACATGTCGGGCAGCTTGGCCTTCTTCTTACCGCCCAGCTTGAGCAGCGGCAGATCGTCCATCACCGGCTTGACCGCGATCGGGATCTCCCTCGGCTCTTCGAGCCCAGCGGCGGTGACGTGCGCCGAGCCAGCGCCGGCGTAGATCCAGATCAGCAAGATCACGCCCTCGACCAGGAACGCCAACAACCCCGCGAGCGCCACCTCGCGAGCCTTGAAGACGGGCTCGAGCGCGCCCGAGCTCACGTCCCTCCGGCTTTGGCGCCAGCCTTCGGTTTGGTCGCCGGCTCTTCGGGCGCGTCTTCCACCACCGGTTCGACCAGCAAGTTCAGCGACTCGACGCCGCTGTTGCGCGCCGCCGCCACCACTTTGGCCACGATCTCGTAGCGCACGTCTTTGTCGGCGCGAATGTAGATTTCGCGCTCTTTCTGCACGCGCGCGCTGTTCTTCAGCGCGTCGTCGACGTGCGACGTCACGTCCTCTTCGCCGAACAGCACGCGCTCCTCTTTGGTGATCGAGACCAGCAAGCGCGCGTCTTTCACCGGCGTGCTGGCGGCTTTCACCTCGGGCAAATCGATGCGCAAGCCGGTCGTCAACAGCGGCGCCGTCACCATGAACACCACCAACAGCACCAGCATCACGTCAACCAGCGGCGTGACATTGATGTCGCGGAACCCGCCGCGTCGACCTCTACCGACGCTGATGGCCATAGGCGGACGACTGCGAAGCGGCGCGGCCGCCCTCCGCGGGATCTTGCACCAAGACCTCGACCCAAGCTTCAGCCGAAGCGCCCACGACGTCGAGCAAGTCGCCGATGCGCTTGTCGACGTAGTTGTAAGCGATGGTCGCCGGAATCGCCGCCACCAACCCGACGGCAGTCGCGATCAGCGCCTCGCCGATCGCTGGCGCAACCACCGGCAACGAGGCGCTCTTCTCGACGCCGATGCGCAGGAACGCCTGCATGATGCCCCACACCGTGCCGAACAACCCGACAAACGGCGACGCCGCCGCGATGCTCGACAGCGTGGGCATCAGCGTGGTGATGCGCTGCTGCTCGGTCGCCAGCGCGCGCTTGGCGATCGCGCTCAAAAGGTCAGCGCTGAGCACCTGCTGGTGATGCCGCTTCGAAAGCTCTACGACGATCCGCGCGCCGGGCGCGTCCTTGTGCTTGAACGCGATCGCGATCAAGTCCTGGGCGCGCTCGGCCGTCTCGGCTTCCAGCTCGAAGTTACGCTCAGCCGAGCGCAGCCGCCCGAGCTGGGCGGTCTTCAAGAACCAGATCAGCCAGACCAACACCGACGCTACGGCGAGCAGCGACAAAACCACGAGCACGACGCCCGAAGCGCCCAGCACCAGCTGGATTGGATCGAGCGCCGGAGCCTTCGAAGCAGCAGGATTCATGCAGCGATGCGCTCTATGAACCGAGCACGATGTCTACGCGACGATCTTTCGACCACGACGCGTCGTCAGTCCCGGTGGAGTCGAGCTCGCCCCGCGAGGTGGTGAGCGCCTTGGCTGCGGTCATGCCGGCCGAAACTATCGCGCCCTTGACGTTGTCGGCGCGCTTCTGACCAAGCAACATGTTGTAGTCGTCTTCGCCGCGGTTGTCGGCGTGACCGACCAAGCGCATCTCGCGACCTTTGAGCGGGCCAGTCGTGAAGCAGGTGGCGAGCTTGGCCAGCACGGCCCGGTCTTCAGCGCGAATGTTGGCCGAGTCGTAGGCAAAAAACGCTTCGGCATCGCTGATGCCACAGGCCTTCTTGATCTCGTCCGAGATGTTGATGTTGCCCTTGCTCGGATCATCATCCGGCTTGGGGTTATTGGCGGTCGGCGCCGGTGCCGGCTTCGCAGCGGGCGGCGGCGCGTCAGCCGTTTTGGCGGGAGGCGGCGGATCAGAGCCGCAACCAAGAGCCGTTCCAAGAGCCAAGAGCGAGAGTGCACGTTTCATCGTCAGAGCCTCCTTCCGGCGGTCTGTATAACACCGGACCGTGATCGCGAAACGCAAAGAAAGCCCAAACTATTCCGCTGTGTATGGATCTACGGCGCGGCGTTTTTGCGCACGTGTCGAAATGATCCGAAGGCGCGTCAGGTGCGGAGCAGGTACGCGAGCACGAGGAGAGAGCCGAGTAAGAAAAACACGATCAAGACCAGCTTGGTGAGAGCGCTAGAGGCGGCCTTAGGTTCGGAGCGAGTCACCTCGAGCTTGGACATCGCCAGTATCAACACGGCGGTGAGGCGCTTCTCTGCGCCGGGGCCACGGTCGCGATCGCCCGCCATGCCGCGATAGCGAACAGCTGCTTCGTCGAGCGCGTCGTGACTCTGGCAAAAGTCTAGGAACGCGTGATGAGCGGCGTCGTTATCCCAGTTGTCGAGCGCGTTCTTCCACAATGCCTCGAGCGCAGGGTCCAGTGTCTTCACAGCTTCAGCTCCTGGCGTTCCGGGTTCGAAAGCGCTTGGGGGATTGGAACCCGAGAGCATATCTTCGCGACAAGTCCCTTGAAAATGCGCGCGCTCAATCAGCGGTTTCTGGCCCTTCTCTTGCCCGTCGCGACGGCCTGCGTGCTCTGGGGCTGCGCGGGTAACGCCGGGCCCGCGCCAGCCGTCGCCGCCCCGCAACCACCGCCTGCCCCGGACGCGGTCACGCTGCAGGATCGTGGCTGGGGCGTGCTGCATTCCAAGCCGTTGGGCTTGAAGCTGCCTCTACCAGAGGCACACAGCTGGCTCGAGCCGACTCGTCACGCGCCCGAGGGCGCCAGCTGGGAGCTGCGCCACGAACCGACCGGCTCGACGTTGAGCGTGCGACGTTGGCGCGCTTCCCGGCTGCCGCGCGTCGACAGCTGCGAGACTGAGCTGCGCGAGCGGACGGCAGATCTCGCTACCGCGGACGAAACGAACCTCGTGGCACAGCGTGAGGTCAGGATTCCGGATGGTTTCGTGACGCGCATCACGCTGGTCGCGCTGCCCGGCAAGGGCACACGATTGCGCGGACAGGTGCTGGCGATCGGCGCTGGCATTGGCGAATGCCTCGCGGTCGTCGCGCGTACGGAATGCGCGACGGAACCCGAGCTCGCCGAACGGCTGCGCTTGCTCGACCTCGCGCTCGGACACCTCCGTCTGGCCCGAATCGAGGATCGCGTGCCGGCGCCGCCACCGTTTTCGCACGACTAGTCTCAGGTCGATCCGCTCCGGCCATGCGACCGGCACGCCCGGTGCGACTTCCCTGTCACACTTGCAGTTGGGCCATTTGCCCTTAGATTTTCGTACTGGTGTGGAATGACCTCCGAGTCGAAACCGTCTCAGGTCCAGAAGCACAGTTCTAATGACACGCGGTGCGGAAGGAATAACCTCCACTCCGCTTCAGGCCGGGGAGTTTGCGAGCCCAATTAAGTGACCGATCTAGCGATTTTTCTCGCTGAACAAGTACGAAAGCTTCGAATCCAGGCAGAAATGACGCAAGCCGAGCTCGCGTCCCGAGCCGGCGTCACCGTCGAAACAGTTGCTCGCCTCGAGCGAGTGCTGCGCGGCCGCGCATCTGCCAACGCCAATCCGTCACTCGAAACGATGGAGCGCATCGCTTCATCGCTCGGCGTCGACGTTGCGGATTTGGTGTCAGCATCCAAGACGCGTCCGAAGGACGATCGGCTCAACGTCGTGCTGCGCAGCGCGAGCAGCGCCGTGCGACGCCGCGTGCTGATCGTCACCGAAGCGCTGATTCGCGACGAACAGAGCGAAGTGCGGCAAGCCAAAGCCGACTCGAAACTGAAAAAGACATCCAAGCGCCGCTAAACGGCGCGCGGCTGGGCGGACCCCGCCAAAGTCTCACCAGAGACCCGCCTGCTAGGTTTGGGTTTGGCGAGGCTTTGGCGGGAAGCGGAGCGGAGCGTACGTGGGACCTGAGCAGCGGAACGCGGCCAAAGCCCGAAATCGCCGGGCGTTCGCCTCTCCCCACACGAGGGGTAAGGCTAAGTGCCGAGTTTTAGCTGGACTGCTTGGAGCTTGGCTTGAGCTTTGCGATCCAGCTTGCCGATCACGACCAAGCTCGACTGCTGGGCGCGGAAAATGCGGGCGGCTGCGGCTCGAACGCGCGCTTCGGTCACGTTCATCAGCTGCTCGATGCGCGCGTCGGGCTCGGCCACGGCGCCGCTCAAAATACCTTGGCCGACGAAGCCAGCGAGCTCCGTGGGCATATCGTAAAGCTCCAACATCTGCCAGCGCAGACGCGCCTTCGCGCGCGTAAGCTCGGCCGCGGTCGGCCCCTGCTCGGCCAGATCCGCGAGCACGTTGAGGATCTCGCTCAGCACGCGCCGCGCCGAAGCGTGCGCACACTCGGCCACGATCTCCAGCACGCCCGCGTCCGAGTACGCCTCGAACATGGCGGACACGTCGTAGCAGAGCCCGCGCTCGTCAGAGAGCGCGCGGTACAAGCGCGTGGCGTTGCCGTCGTCGAGCACGCGCATCAACAGCTCGGTTGCCGGCTCGTCGGCGTCGCTCTCGCCGGGTGCGCGAAACGCCAAGCCGAGCCATGTCTGACTGCCGGTGTCGGGCACGTAGCGGAACTCCGCCGCCAGCTGCAGCGGCGGCGCCTGCGCCACGACGGCGCGCCCGCGCGGCAGCCCCGCGAAACGCCGCGTCGCCAGCTTGCTCAAACGCTCGGGATCGAAAGCGCCGGCCAGCGTGACGACCATGCCCTCGCCCACGTAGTGACGACGGTGGAATTTACGCAGCAGCGGCGCATCGAAACGTGAAAGCGTCGTGCGCGTGCCCGCGATCGGCATACCGAGCGCGTGGCGGCCGAAGCACAGCTCGCGCAGGATGCTCGGGCCGTCGACCAAGCGCCCGTTGCCGTCGTACGACTCCAGCAGCTCCTCGCGCACGATGCCTTTTTCGATAGCGATGTCGTTAAACAGCGGCGACTCGCACAACAGCGCGGTCAGCTCGAGTGAGCGCTCCAGGTTCTCGGCCGGTACCGAGCACGACAAGACGCCATGGTCGACGTAGGTCATTGCTCCGAACGCCGCCCCCAGCTCCTCGAACGCCAACGCCTGCGCGTGCGCAGTCGGGTGACCCGGGATGCCGCGGTGCAGCATGTGCTCGTGAAAGTGACTGATGCCGTTGTCGCGCGGCGTCTCGAAGCGCGAGCCAACTCGCACGTGAACGTCGAGCGCCGCACGATGGACGGCCGGCATACGCACCAAATTCAGGCGCAAACCGTTCTTGAGCACCTTACTGGTGATGCGCGGGGCGGAGTCGCGGCGCGGAGCCGAACGCGCCTTCACTCGTCGTCGTCCACGCGACCCTTCGCCTCTTCGGCGAACTCGGTCATCACCTTCAACTTGTCGCCCGCGGCGCGACGCAGGTCTTGAACGTAGCGCGCCAGCGCCTCGCCCGACTTCGCTTGCAACAGCGCCTGCACCACCTTCGACTTGTCTTTGATGAAGTCGTCGCGGCTCGCCTCGGTGCGCTCTTTCAGCTGCATCACCAGTGCGCCCGTAGCGGTCGCGAGCGGCTTTGCGTAGACCTCGTCAGGCTGCTTCAGCTCGAAAGCTTTGGGCGCGAGCGGATCGTTGGGCTCCACGTCGGGCAGCGGATTGCCGGAGGCGTTGAACGGCGCCGACACCTCGAAGTGCGGACGATCAGCCGAGAGCAATGCCGCCGTGTCAGCGCTGTCCTTTTTCGGCGCGTCGCTCTTCGGTGCGTGCTTGGCGCTGACCTCGACGGCCAAGGCGCGCGTGGCGTCTTCGAGCTTCTCGCCGGCCTTGGCGCGGGTGATCAGCTGCTCGGCGAATTTAGCGAGCGCCTCGTCGGCCGCAAAATGCGCGTACAGCCGACGCGCCACGAAGCGACGACCTTCGTGCTCGAGCTTGTCGGCCGTGAGTTTGCCGATGACTTTCAGCACGTGGTAGCCGCGCGGGCTCTCGATCACCTGCGACAAATCGCCAGGCTTCAGGCTCTCGAGCGCTTTTTTTAGCTCATCGGCGCCTACGCCGTAGCTGGCGCTGACACAGCCGAGGTCGCCGCCCAGCATCGCGGTTTGGCCCGCCGATACCTCGCGCACAACGGCGTCGAACGACTCGCCCTTGGCGACGCGCTCGCGCGCCTGCTCGGCCTTCAAACGCACCGGCTGCTTTTCGTCGTCGAGCGCGTTCGCGGGCAGCGCCACGAAGATTTCGCGTGCCGTGCTGCAGCCCGCGGTGAAATCGGCTTTCCGGCTCGTCCAGTCGCCGTCAATTTGCGCCTGGTTGGCCAGGCTCCATTTGTCGACCGCGGCGTCGTCCAGATCGATCGCGTATTTTGCGAACCAATCGCGCTTCAAGTTCACGGTGCGCACCACGACCTTGGAGCGCTCGCGCTCGAACAGCGTGTAAGCCTCCGGATCCGGAATCCGCACCCGGGAGCGAACGATGTCGCGCATGCGCGCGGCCAGCAGCTCCCGCTCCTGCATTTCCTTGAATTCTTTGGGGCCGCGGTTGGTTCGCATGCGAACCTCGCGCTCATACAGCTTGTAGTCGAAGGGCTCGCCCTCGGTGCGCTTCACTTGGAGCTGGCGAACCGGATACTCGGAGCCCGGCGCGCACGCGTAACCGGCGTTCGAAGGCGGACACAGGCCGAGCATGAACGAGAACTCGGATATGGCCTCGGCCGGCAACGAAGCGCGCACACGGCCAGCCATCAAATCGGCTTCGAGCGCGTCCTCGCCGACCTTCAGACCGAGCTTGTTGGCTTCGGCGACGAGCAGCTCACGCTCGACCAGGCCGTCGAGCACCTTCTTATTCAAGCTGTACTTCTTCGAAGCCTTGGGCTCGACTTGGCGCGGCACGATCATGCCGTGGGCCGCGTAGTACTCCTTGGCATCGACGCAGTAGCCGTCGAACGCGACCGCGCACTCGCGAGCCAGTTTGGCTGACGGCCCATTTCGCCCCTGACGAAACTCCACCGCGAACACCACGATGATGAGGAACGCGATACCCGCGACCACAACGTTTCCGATTCCACCGCTTCGAAAGAAACTCAGCATTGGCCCTGACTTTGGGCGCCGCAGATATCACGCCCCAGAGGGCGAAGCCAGGCGTCCGCCGACCCGCGGGCCTATACGGCTAGCGGCTCAGCGCGGAGGATCGTGGGTGACGGTCTTTTCCAGGGCGAGCGCGTAGCGCAGCTCCTGCTCCAGCTCGTCCTCGCTGCCCAACGAACGCTCGAACGTGACCTCGTACCAGGTGTCGAGGTTGGTGGAGGCGTCACCTGGGTCCTGCACCGGGACCGCTGCCACCCCCACTTCGGCATAGCCGCGTGAGCAAGCCTCGGCGGCGCAAACCCGCGCTCGCGCGTACACGTCGTCCGCGTTTGCGGACGGGAAGTCGCTGGCCTGACCGCGCACCACGAAGCGCACGGCCATCACTGCGCCGGGCCGCACCGCGACCCCGCTATCCATGATCAGGTTGTCGCGAACGCGGTCGGCCAAGACTACCTGGTCACCCAAGGTGCGATACACCTCGAAGCCGCGAGCAACCAACGTCTTCTTCAGCTCAGGGGGCGTGAGGGTCATGGGGGAAGTGGCCTCGGGCCGCGACGTCCCTCATGATCAGGGCAATCAGGAGAGACCCCTCTCACGCACACGAGATCAACACCAGGAACGTACGCGGTCCGATCGGGAATCGTCAAGTTGGCTCTCACCGCGGGTGGAGTCACATGTAGCACGGCCGCCAGGCCCTCGCTTGGGGCTCAGCGGCTGGGAGCGGCGCCCACGCCCCCCGGCCTCCTTATTTCTAAGGTGCGCGGGCCCTGCGGGCGCACGGGGGCCCTGCCCTGGTGGGCAGGCCCCTTGGCTCCGGAGCGGCGCAACCCGCAGCCGGAGTCACGACCGAGCGGACGGTCCGTGATTGGTTCCAGGGTATTGCGAGGCGCGGTGCGATTCAGGGAAGGAATCGCGCGCGCGCAAAGTAGACGTCACTGCCAGAGCAACGAGAACCGTTGTTTGAGTGACGCTAGGTCGGCGTCCTGGCCATGATATTGTGGTGATTGTGAGTCGTAGAAGCCCACCGCCAGCGACGGAGGTCCATGCCCAGCGGCGCGCGACCGGAGGTGCACGACGCGAGGCGACCGAGCGAGTGACGCTACGCGGACCCGACTTCGAAACACAAGGCTGGACCCTCAACGTGAGCCGCGGCGGCATGCGCGCGATCGTCGAAGAGCCGGTGAAGGCCGGTGTCGAATACGAGCTACTGGTCGGCGGCGTGGAGGATTCCGCACGCAAAGTCGCTGTCGTCTGGGTCCAAGACGAAGCCGACGGCCAAATCGTCGGCGTGCGGTTCTTGGGCGTCGCGGGTTCCGTACCGCCGGCGGGTTGATTTTTGCTTCCGACCTGTGGCGCAACGAGCGCTCGGCCTCGCCGAGTTTGTACCCGGCCTGCTCTCAATCGCAGATCGTGATCTGGTCTTGCCAAGGTCGGGTGAGGGTGATGGCTCGCGCTTTGCGCGAGCTCGCGCTGTAGCAGGGCGCTCCGCTTTACAGGCTTCCGAGACGAGAGCAGGGAAAAAGCTCGGATTACCGATCCTTGGGTCTCGCCGTCGGTTGCGCGAGTACAGTCCGCGCGTTGACGACCACTGAAGAAGTTCTAGGCCCTGGTGGGCCATTGTCGAAGGCGCTGTCGGCGTACGAGTCGCGCTCGGGGCAGCTCGAGATGGCCAAAGCCGTCGAGCGTACTCTGGACAAAGAAGGCATCCTCTTTTGCGAGGCGGGGACCGGCACTGGCAAGACGCTCGCGTACCTGGTGCCGGCGCTGTTGTCGGGCAAGAAGGTGATCGTCTCGACGGCGACGCGTGCGCTGCAGGAGCAGATTTTTCAGCGAGATCTGCCGCTGATCGAGGAAGCGCTTGGAATTTCGTTTCCGGTCGCGCTGATGAAGGGGCTCTCCAACTATGTTTGCAGACGACGCCTGGCGGAGTTTCGCGCCAGCCCCGAAAGCCAGCGGCCGATGTACGCGCGCTCGCTCGACGCGCTGACGAGCTTCCTGGAAGAGTCCGAATCTGGTGATTTTGCCGAGCTCGCCGGCATGGCAGAAGACGACCCGTTGCGCGCCGAGGTGGCCTCGTCCAGCGAGACTCGCCTCGGCGCGTCGTGCCAGTACTTCGACGAATGCTTTGTGACCAACATGCGCCGCGAAGCCGAGCGCGCGCGCCTGGTGGTCGTCAACCATCACTTGTTCTTTGCCGATCTGGCGCTGCGCGGCCCGCACCCCGGTCGCGTCCTGCCCGACTACGACGCGGTCATCTTCGACGAGGCGCACCAGCTCGAGGACATTGCGACGGAGTTTTTTGGCATGCGCATCTCGCGGCGTCGCCTCGATCGCTTGCTGGCCGACACCGAGCGCGCGCTGCGCGCCGCGGGCGCGGCGGATCCGCTGTTCGGTGGTGACAACGCCGTGCGCAGCGTGAGCGCCGTCGAGGTGTCGGCCGACGCGTTTTTCCATGCGCTCGCCGCCGCCGCTGGCGGTGACGACCGCGTCACGCTCGAGCGCGACATCTTCTCCGGCGAAGTCGCGACGGCGTGGCACGCGCTCGATTCGGCGCTGGAAGGCCTGGCGGCAGCCAGCGAGATGGCACGCGGACGGCTGGCCGCGCCGTCGCTACGCGGCCCGCGTCCGCCCTCCACGTTGCCCGAAGCGCTCGAGCTGGCGTCGCGCCGCAGCGAGGAGGCCCGCTCGGCGCTTTCGCAAGTCGTCGAGGGTGGCGCGGGTCGCGTCACCTGGCTCGAGCAGGGCCAGAAGAACGTGACCTTGGCTTCGTCGCCAGTCGATCTGTCGGCGCTGTTTCGCGAACGTATCTTCGAGACGGTGCCGAGCGTGATCCTGACCAGCGCCACGCTGTCCACGGCCGGGCGCACGACGACGAGCGAGCCCGCGCCGTCCAACGACGAGGACGCAGGAGACGCGAGCGACAGCCCGCGCGAGCTGAAGACGGCCTTCAGTTACTTTCGAGCCCGCTACGGCGTCGCCGACACGCGCATCGAAGTCAACGAGCTCGTGGTGCCGTCGCCGTTCGATTTCGAGAAAAACGCGCTGCTTTACACACCCAAAGATTTGCCGTCGCCAAACGCGCCCGGCTTCGCCGAGCAAGCGGCGGACCGCGTTGCCGAGCTGGTTGCGATCACCGGCGGCGGCGCGTTCGTGCTGACGACGTCGCACAAAACCCTGCAGCTGCTGTCACGGCTCTTGCCCGCCCGTCTGGCTGGCAAACGGCTGTTGGTTCAGGGCACGCGACCGAAGGCGGTGTTGTTGCAAGCATTTCGCGGCGACGGCAACGCGGTCCTGCTCGCGACGCAGAGCTTCTGGGAAGGCGTGGACGTGCCGGGCAAGGCGCTGCGACTGGTGGTGCTGGAGAAGATCCCGTTCGCGGTGCCAACGGACCCGGTAATGGTGGCGCGCGGTCGCGAGCTCGAAGCCGTCGGCGAGAACCCGTTCATGAAGCTCTCGGTGCCGGCGGCTGCGATCGCGTTGAAGCAGGGCTTCGGACGGCTGATCCGCACGCAGCGCGACGTCGGCGTCGTCGCGTTGCTCGACGAGCGCGTGCACCGGCGCGGCTACGGCAAATTGATTCTGAGCGCGCTGCCACCAGCGCGGCGCACGAATGAGCTCGAAGACGTGCGCGAGTTTTGGATGCGCGTGGGAGCGAGCTAACGGTTAGGGGTTAGCCGAGGCTCACTTCTTCTTGCCACTCTTCTTCTTCGCGGGCACGGAGGCCTTCTTCGACGGAGCTTTCTTTTTCGCTGCCGGGGGAGCCTTCTTGGCGGGAGCCTTCTTGGCGACGACCTTCTTCTTCGCTGCGGGCGCCTTCTGCGGCGGTGCTTTCTTGGCGGGAGCTTTCTTGGCAGGAGCCTTCTTGGCGACGACCTTCTTCTTCGCTGCGGGCACCTTCTTGGCGGGCACCTTCTTGGCGGCGGGCTTCGGCACCGGGGCTTTCTTGGCAGCCGGGGCGGCCTTCTTGACCGCAGCAGGCTTCTTCGCTGCCTTTTCCGCCTTCACCGGCGCGGGCTTCGCAGTCTTCTCGGGCTTCGCCCGAGCGGGCTTGGCTGCCTTCTCCGGCTTCGGCGCAGCGAGCGGCTTGGTTTTAGCAAGCGGCTTGGGCGAGCCCTTCGGCGCGCGTTTCGCGGACGGCGGAAGGGTCGGCAGGTCGTCGTCTTCGAGGTGCATGTTGGCGTCGTCGGCGCCGCTGTCGGGACGACCGAGCGCGCCCTGACTCCTGCGCTGCAACGTCTCCTTGATCTTCGAGTCCAAAATCGCGAACTCGAACGGCTTGTCGACGTGCGCGTCTGCGCCGTACAGCGGCGACGTCATCTCGTTCAGCGACTCGCCGATGCCGGTCAGCATGATCACACCGGTGTGCGCGAGCGAGACGGCTTCGCGGATCTTGCGGCACACTTCCCAGCCGCTCATGCCCGGCATCATCACGTCCAAAATCACCAGGTGCGGCAGGTGCTCATGGGCGAGCTCCCACGCCTGATCACCGTCCGAAGCCTCGAGCACGGCGTAGCCGCCCGAACGGAGGTGGCTCGCCAGCATCGCCACGGTGCTCGGCTCGTCATCGGCAATCAGCACTACGATCTTGGAAGTATTGGGCATCTCGAAGCTCCAGTAAGCCCGCCACTTCAGTCCAGCTCGCGGCACACGGTCAAGGCCGACAGCCTTCGAGGCGGTTTCCCGGCCTGCTTTCGACCCTCAAACGTCCTGCGGACTCACACCGAGCGCCTTCAGCACGCGCGGTAGCTGCGGCCGCGGCACCGAAACCCGCGTCGGCATGCCCGCGCCCAAGCCGAACAACTCCACGAAATTCCTGCCACTGTCGAAGCGCGCCGCGACGCTAACGTTGTCGCGGTCGACGACGACGCTGACCGGTTCGCGCTCTTGGCCGAGTAAGAGCAACAGCGTCTTGTCGATGCGCGTGTAGCCTTCGCTGACGTCGACTAGCGCGACGCCCGGCTCGAGCCGCTTGTAGGCCTGCGCGGCGCGGCGCGTCTCTTTCTCGACCGGCACCAACTCCGCGGCGGCTTGATCGATCGGCTGCCAAAGCGCCGCGTCGGCGAGGCCGCTCTCCATGTGCCGAACGATCACGCCAAAAAGCCCCTGATCACGGAAGCGGGCGCGTAGCGCGCGGTCCATCCGCTCGGCGACCGGGCTCGGCGTGCCGATGCGCGTGTCGATCGCGCGCGCGTCATCGTCGCAGCCGGGATACGGCTCGGTGCCGTTGCGAATCCATTTGGCAGCGCTGGCCAAGCCGTCGAAGTCGGTATGGCAAACAATCGTGTCGATGCGGCCGGCACGCGCCACGAGCTCGGGCGTGATCATTTCCGGGCAGGCGCCATGCTCGGCTTTGGTGGCGAGCACGAAGCGCGGATCAGCCTTGTACAGCGCGTGCTCTTCGCTGTCGTGGTGGTCGACCCACATGCCGAGCCGTTCGCCTAGCCCCTCGATCAGCGGCAGCGTAATCTTTTTGAACCCGCCGCCGGTGCCGCTGCCGGCAAACGCGATGTCCAGCACCACCACTCGCCCCGACAAGCTGCTCGCCTTGGGGAGCTTGCGCGGAGTTCCGAAAGCCAGGTGCTGCATCAGCGAGCCAGTGTTGTCGCGGACTTGCAGCAGAGCAAGGAAGCATCTGGCAATTGTTGGGGTAGGATTGCTGAATGAGGTCTAGCTTGGCAGTTTCGGCGACGTCGCGCGGCCGGTTGGCCTCACTCGTGGTGTCGACCGTTGTCTGCGCGACCCTAGTCGCTGGGGTTCCCGCGCCAAGCCAAGCCAAGCCACCCCAGCCTGCACCCAGCTGCGGGCAACGCGGCCGGGTTATTTTCGACAAGGACTCCACGTTGCTGGACGCCTCGGGCCGCAAGATCGCGCGCTTCAGCGGCGGCGAATCGGCCGTTACGTTGCTGGCCCCGCCAACGGGTAGCGGTGATCTGGCTCGTATCGAGACCGGCACCGGCCATGGCTCATTCCGCCTGTCGGGCTTCATCAAGGCCGGCGAGCTGCGGATTTTCGCGGCTTCCAAGCTACCGGTCGTGAGCGGTCACGTCTGGCTTGGCGCCGGCGCGCGTGTCACCGCCGCGGGCTCGAGCGGCGGCAAGGTGCGGATCGACAAGCAGATGACCACGCCGTTCAACCAGCGCTTCAGCGCGCTCGCCGACTGTGGTGCGCTCACGTTCACGCCGCCGGCACCACCGGTCTACGCGATGCCCGGCAACGCGCGCGTGTTTCTGATGAAGGTGCAGTTGCTCGATCTGTACGACGAAGTACCGCCCACCGGCTCGCCGATCACGACGCTGCAACGCGCGCCGGGGGTCGACAGCGTACGCTTCTTCAGCACCGAGCAGCGTGGTGGCTTCGTCCGCGTTGAGTACCAGGGCGACGTGAACATCAACGCCTGGGCCAAAGCCAGCGAGCTTACGCCGCTAGCGCGCGGCGAGACGTCCGATTTGCCGCCGAGCAGCTACAGCATGAGCTCGGCGCCACAACTGCAGCTGCCGCAGCCGCCGCGCGTGCTGACGACGACCCGCGAGCTACCGCTGCGGCTCGCGGCCAAAGACGCCGAAGTTCCGGTCGGCGTGATCGAGGCCGACACTGAGGTCTACGTGATGGACACCGTAGCCGGGTGGGCCAACGTGCTGCCGAAGAGCCTGCACGTTTTACCAGCCGGCGAGCTGTCGTTTTGGGTCAAGGGCGCCGACCTCGGCCTGTGACGTGGACGCCCGATAGGCCCGTGATATAGCGGCGGCGTGGCCGTAAACGACTCGCACACCGCTGCTCTGAAACAAGCCCTCGCGCATCCGCTCACGCAGACGGATTTTCCGAAGCTTGGTCGGAAGTACGAGGGCAAGGTGCGCGACAACTACACCACCACCGACGGCCGTCGCGTGATCATCGCGACCGATCGCATCAGCGCGTTCGATCGCGTGCTCGGCACGTTGCCGCTCAAGGGTCAGGTGCTCGCTTTCGCCGCAGCGTGGTGGTTCGAGAAAACCCGCGGCATCGCGCCCAACCACGTGCTGTCGGTGCCGGATCCGAACGTGCTCGTGGCGCGCGAGTGCCAGCTGGTACCGGTCGAGATGGTCGTGCGCGCGTATTTGACCGGCACGACTTCGACCAGCATTTGGATCCACTACGAGCAGGGCAAGCGCGAATTTTGCGGCCACCAGTTGCCCGACGGTTTGAAGAAGCACCAACGCCTGGCCGAACCGATCCTGACGCCGAGCACGAAGGCCGCCCACGGCGACCACGACGTGTCGGCGTCGCGCGAAGAGATCTTGAAGACCTCCGGCGTGCCAGCAGCCGATTTCGATTGTGCCGCTGAGCTTGCGATGGCGCTGTTCAAGGAAGGGCAACGCCTGTGCGCCGAGCGCGGCTTGATTCTGGTGGATACCAAGTACGAGTTCGGGAAGACTGCCGAGGGTGAGATCATCCTGATCGACGAGATTCACACGCCCGACTCCTCGCGCTTCTGGTTCCAAAACACTTACGACGAGCGCTTCGCCGCGGGACAAGATCCGGAAAGCTTCTCCAAAGAATTCGTGCGTGGCTATTTGGTCGAGCAAGGCTTCCGCGGCGACGGCGCGATCCCGAACATCCCCGACGACGTCAAGATCGAGGCAATGCGCCGTTACATCGAAGCCGTCGAGCGCATCACCGGCGTCGCGTTCGTGCCTAGCGTCGAAGAGCCGAACGCGCGCATGGTGAGGAACCTACGCGCCGCCGGCTTCAACGTTTGAGCCGGCCGCCAAGTTTCTTGGACACGCGCGTGACCAGCTCGCGCAGCCAACGCTGTGCGGGGTCGTGATCGAGGCGTGGATGCCAAATCAGCGACATGCTGAATTTCGGCAGCTCGAGCGGCGCCGGCAGCAGCCGTAGGCCGTACGGCACCGCGAGCTGCAGCGCCAGACGCCTGGGCATGGTGCTGACGAAATCGGTGTCGCGCACTACGACCGGCGCGACTAGGAAATTCGAAATCCGCAAAGCCACGCGGCGCGCAAACCCGCGGCGCTCGAGCTCGGTATCGACCAGGCTGCCGGAGGTGCCGGACGGCGCGATCACCACGTGACGCAGCGCCAAGTACTGTTCGAGACTCAGTGTTTTACCCACCTTAGGGTGATTCCGTCGCACCAGGCACAAGAAGCCGTCATCGAACAGCTCTTGGCTCGAGAGCGACGTCGGCATCGGTCTGCCTGACAACGTCAAACCCAAGTCCATGTTGCCGGCGTCGGCTTGCTCTTCCAAGTTTGGCACGTTGAGCAGCGCCAGGTCGACGCCCGGCGCTTCGTGCTCCAACGCGCGCAGTAGCGGAGCGAGCACCACGGCTTGGATGTAGTCGGCCATGCCGAGCGTGAACGTGCGTCGCGCCGTCGCCGGTTCGAACTGGGGCTCATCGTCGACGGCGGCTCTCAAGTCCGACAAGCCACGCTCGAGGGTCGGCAGCAGGCGCTGCGCGCGCGGAGTGAGCTCGAGCGTGCGGCCGCTGCGCACCAGTAGCGGATCGCCGTAGAGCTCGCGCAACCGCCCGAGCGCGTGGCTCGTCGCCGATTGACTGAGGCCGACGCGCGCGGCGGCGCGCGTGACGTGACGCTCGGTGAGCAGCGCTCGCAGCACCACCAGCAGGTTCAGATCGATCGCCGACAGCGAGGCACCATGCAGCATGTGCATGACTATAGTGCCAACCTTGAATTGGACGCATGACTCGCCCGACCCCAAGCTCCCCCTCACCCCAACAGGGAGAAAACAGCATGATCGTTATCACGGGAGCTACGGGAAATACGGGTTCGGCTGCGGCCAAGACGCTACTTTCGGCCGGCAAGCAGGTGCGGGTGGTCGTGCGCGACGCCAAGAGGGCCGAGGCGCTGCAGGCGCTTGGCGCTGAGGTGTTCGTCGCCGATATGACCGATCAAGCCGCGCTCGAGCGCGCCGTCACGGGCGCAGACGGCGTCTATTTCTTGTCACCGCCCGACATGACCGCGAAGAACTTCGTGGCAGAACGGCAGGCGCTGACCGAAAAGCAGATCGCGACGTTCACGCGAGCCAAGGTACCGCACGTCGTGCTGCTGTCGTCGGTTGGCGCTCAGCACCCTGCCGGCACCGGTCCGATCCGCACGCTGCACAACGCCGAGCAGCAGCTGCGCCGCGCCGGCATTCCGTCGACGTTCGTGCGCGCCAGCTATTTCGCCGAAAACTGGGGCGCAGTCGTGCAGGCGGTCAAGCAAGACGGGGTGTTGCCCAGCTTCATCGTGCTCGACCGCGCGACGCCGATGGTGAGCACGCAAGACATTGGCAAGACGGCGGCGCAAGCCTTGCTGGACGGCCCGCGCGACGTGCGCGTGATCGAGCTAGCCGGTCCAACTGATCCGACCCCGAGCGAAGTAGCCGCTACTTTCGCCAAGATTCTGAGCCGTCCCGTCAAGGCTGTCGCAGCGCCGCTGGCCGCCGTCGTGCCGACTTTCACGTCGTTCGGCATGTCGCAGAACGTCGCTGAGCTGTTCCAAGAGATGTACGCGGGCATGGAAAGCGGCCACGTCGTCGCCGAAGGTGGTGCGCTCGTGCGTGGCGCGACCAGCCTCGAAGACACCTTGCGCGCGCTCGTCGGCTGAGCGGCCCAGTACGGATCGAGAGATGAATCAAACAGGGAGACCCCTTCATCACTGGTCTCATTTCGACGGGTGGAACCCGCCCGGGCGGCCGAAAAATGAGACCGATGGTCAGAGGGAGACGGGGAGGCAGGGGGATCCAAACCGAAATTTTGTTTGGGCCGCCCAAACAAAATTTGCGCCCCTGCTCCCTCCCCGACTCTCTGTTATCTCGATCTCGAGGCGCCGTCACGGCCCCGGGCGCTTCGAAGAGCGTTCGATGTTGTTGAGGCGCGCCAAAATCTCATTGTGCAGGTGGTCGAACTTCTCGTGCAGGTGCGCGATCTCGAGCTCGGCCTTGAGGTTGACGTCGTACTCGATGTCATTCCTGACGCGGTCGCGCGCGACTTGGCGGTTTTGGCTCAGCAGCACGA
The DNA here is from genome assembly GCA_038230915.1 of Polyangiales bacterium. Lineage (GTDB taxonomy): Bacteria > Myxococcota_A > Polyangia > Polyangiales > Polyangiaceae > PMG-095. The sequence goes on from JBBRMI010000001.1 coordinate 44,803, forward strand.
ACACCGACAAGATGATGGCTTCGAGCGACACGACCATCGTCAAAAGGCCGTACGGAAACGCATCGAAATTGCCAAACGGCAGCTTACTCAGTGGACCCGAATTGAGCACGATCCACAGAAAGAAGATGCCGACGTGGATGAACAAGAACGGGAGACTACCGCTGAACTCCGAGATCCAATCGGCGGCCTTCATCACCGCCGTGCGCTTGTCTTCGGTCTCTTCGTTCACGTTGCGCGACGCGGTGTGACGCAGCTTCTCATTCGTTTCGCGCAGGCGGCGACCGGTGGCGGCCAACAGCTCCATCGCGGCGCCGGGCTGCACGCGGATCAGCTCGGCTAGGTCTTCACGATCGACCATCACCGCTTCGACGTCTTTGGTCGCCACGGCCGAGGCGGTGCGGGCGCCGCCGTCGAGCAGCGAAATCTCGCCGAAGAAATGGCCACGTGTGGCCGTCTCGAGCACGATGCGCTCGCCCGTGTCGTTCTTGAAGAAGATCTCGACTTCACCCGAGTTGACCACATACAGCGAGTCGCCTGGGTCGCCGCGGTGGAATATCGGGGTACCGGCCGCGAAGGTCACCATGTCGACGCGCGCCGCCAACGTGGCGCGCTCTTGTTCGTCGAGCAGTGAAAAGATTGGAACTTCGACCAAAAGTTGTGGATCGGCGCCCATCGGTGGCGGCGAGTCTCCGCTGCCCGAATCGTTACCGCAAGCTGATTTAAGCTCACACGCGACCGGCCCGGCCGGCCGCGCCGTCATTGCACGAACGGACCGCAATGTTGCTTGGCCCAACACGTGTACTGGTCGGGTTGGGGACACTGCTCGGCCGCGTTGCATGCGCAGCGCTCGACTTTTACGCAGTCGCCGTAGCAGCTGCCGGCAACGCTCGGCACCTCACCCGCCGAGCAATCGGGTGCAACACGCTCGCAGAGGATGTTCTTCGGATCGCAATCGACGAGGGCGGAGCCACTGCCAGCTTCGTTTCCCGCGCCGGCTTGGGCGTCCGGTTGTCCACCGCTCGTCGCGACGCCGCCGCTGACTCCGCCGGTGCCGGTGCCGCTTCCGCCGGCTGCGCTGCCGCCGCTCGGCGTGCCAGCCGTGGAGCTCGCGCCCGCTTTGCCCGCCGCTCCCGCGCTGCTGCTCGAACCAGCTGTCGCGGCACCCGAGCTGCTACCGCCGGCACTACCGCTGTCACCCGTGCTCCCGCCGCAACCGAATGTGAGCCCGAGCACAGTGCCCAGCAAGACCAAGCCGAAACCAAGCGTGCGCATACAAGGATTGTAGCTCAACGGGTTTCGGCGCAGGCAAAACGCGTTTCACTGCGCTAGGCTCTTGGCATGTCCGAAGCCGTTTATGTTGTCTCCGCCGCTCGCACTGCGATCGGCGCTTACCTCGGATCACTCGCTAGCTTGCCGGCACCTCGCCTCGGCGCGACGGCGATCAGGAGCGCGCTGGAGCGCGCTGGCGTCGCGGGCGAACAGGTCGGCGAGGTGTTCATGGGTAACGTGCTGTCGGCCGGCATCGGCCAAGCGCCGGCGCGGCAAGCGTCGATTTTCGCTGGTGTACCGCACGCGGTGCCGGCTACCACCGTCAGCAAAGTCTGCGGATCCGGGCTGCAAGCCGTGGTGTTTGGCGCAAAGACCGTGGCGCTCGGCGACGCCGAGATTGTCGTCGCCGGCGGCATGGAGTCGATGAGCAACGTGCCGTACTACTTGCGCGAAGCGCGCACCGGCTACCGCATGGGCGACGGCAAATTGATCGACGGTATGATTTTCGACGGCTTGTGGGATCCTTACAACGACTTTCACATGGGTCAAGCCGGTGAGCTGTGCGCCAAAGAGCACGGGCTCACGCGCGAGCTGCAGGACGAGTTCGCGAGGAAGAGCTACGAGCTTGCCAGTGCGGCGCAAAGGAGCGGCGCCTTCGCCAAAGAAATTGTCCCGGTGTCGATCGCCCAAAAGAAGGGTGACCCGCTGCTGGTCAGCGAGGATGAAGAGCCGGGCAAGGGCGACCCCGGTAAATTCGCCAAGCTGCGGCCGGCGTTCACGGTCGACGGCACGATCACGGCCGCCAACGCCTCCAGCATCAACGATGGCGCTGCCGCACTGGTGCTGGCGAGCGAGAGCGCGGTGACGCGGCTCGGCTTGAAGCCGCTGGCGCGCATCGTCGGCTATGGCAGCGCGGCCCAGGCGCCGGAATGGTTCACGACCGCGCCCGCGCTGGCGATCGACCTGACGTTGAAGAAGCTCGGCTTGGCGACGAAGGACATCGATCTTTGGGAGATCAACGAAGCGTTTTCGTGCGTCGCGATGGCGTGCACCAAGCTCGCCGGCATCGATCCCGAAAAGGTGAACGTGCGCGGCGGCGCGGTGGCGCTCGGTCACCCGATCGGCGCGTCTGGCGCGCGGATTTTGGTCACGCTGCTAGGCGCGATGCACGAGCGCGGGGCTCAGCGTGGTCTTGCCACGCTCTGCATTGGCGGTGGCGAAGCGGTCGCGGTGGTGGTCGAGCGCTGCTAGTCGAGCAGGTGCTACGCCGCCAGCGGCGAGGTCAAGTGCAGCAGGCTAGGCGCGATGCACTATCGCGGGGCTCAGCGTCGTCTTGCTACCCGCTGCGTCCGCGCTCTCGGCGGCGGCGAAGCCGTGACCGTGGTCGTCGAGAGCAGCTGACGGCGTCAGCGCGACGCGCTCCAGCAGGATCGAGCGGTCGAGCGCCTTGGCTAGCGGCTCGAGCTTGCCGCGTCCCGCCCACAGCTCGAGCAAAAGATCGCCCGGGCCGTCGATCACGATCCGCAGCTCTTTCTTGCGCTCCTCGACGAGGAGGCGGCGCACCAGCTGACTGTGACCGCGATCGAGCGCGACAGCGAGCCGCAAGATTGCGGACAACACGACGACGCTGTGCTGCTCACGCACCAGCAAGGCCTCGAGCTGGCTGCTCTTCTTTTTAGGCCGCGAGCCGCGGTGATAAAGCGTGATCAAGCCGAGCAGCTCGATCTCGTCGTCGGTAAAGCCGCGCAGGCTCGAGTTGCGGATGATGTAACGCGAGTGGCGTTCGCGGTCTTCGTAGTCGATGTGACGACCGATGCCGTGGAGCAGTGATGCGTATTCGAGCAGCTCGCGCTCGGCGCTGCCGAGGCCGTGTAGCTGTTGCGTCTGATCGAATAGCGACAGCGACAGCTCGGCGATGTGCAGCTCGCGCGGATCATCGCGATCGAATTTGCGCATCAGCTCGACCACGCTGCGCCGGCGCGGATCGGAGATCACCCGGTGCGGGACGGGATCGACGCCGCGCCGCTCGATGAAGTCCCAGATCACGCCTTCGCGCAGCGAGGTGTCGCACAGCGTGAGCTCTTCGGCTTTGGCCATCTCGAGCAGCTCGAGCAAGAGCACGCCGCCGAGGTGAATGGTGTCGGCGCGAGCGTCGCCGATGGCCGGGATTTTGGCGCGCTTTGCCGCGTCGGCCTCGCACAACCGTTTGACCAATTCGCGCAGGTCGCGACGCTTCACGCTCTGCGCGTTGAGTGAACGGAAAGGCGCGCCACCAGCCAGCAAATGCGCGGCCTCGCCCAACGTGCGAATCGTACCGGAGGTGCCGACGAAACGCGTCGCGCCCAAGCGCTTCGCCTCGGACATGACCTCGGCGGCCGCCCCCTGCACGTAGCCGGACAACTCGTACAGCTCACGCATGCCGAGCGGTTGCGCACCACCTTGACGGTGCAACAGCCGCTGTACGCCGAGCCGCATGCTCTGCGCCAACCTGACCTCGTCGTGATCACCGACCGCAACCTCGACGCTGCCACCGCCGATGTCGATGACCAAGCCCCGCTCACCGCCGAGATCGATGGAGTGCTTGACCGCCAAGAAAATCAGCCGCGCTTCTTCGGACCCGGAGATGACTCGCGGCATCACGCCGGTGCGTTGGAAGATCGCGTTCAAGAACTCAGTGCCATTTTCGGCTTCGCGCGTGGCGCTGGTCGCCACCGCCAAAATCTCATCGACGCCGCGGCTCTCCGCCAGCTTCGTGTAACGGCTCAACACCTCGACGCCCTCGTTGAAGGCGCGGTCGGTCAGCCGCATCTCCCCGAACATGCCCAGCCCGAGCCGAACCATGCTCTTCTCGCGATCGATGACGTGGAAGGTGCGACCGTCGAACTCGACCACCACGAGGTGGATCGAGTTGGTGCCGATGTCGATCGCGGCCAGCTTCACGGATCAGCACCGTAGCAAATTTCGGCTTGAAAGGGGTTTATTGGTCGCGCGGTCCGAGCGGCACGCCCGCGCTGAGCACGCTCGGCAGACGCGCTGTTTAACGGGTCTGCTAACGGGTCTGCCCAGCCTGCGCCGCCGACTGATCCGCGCTAGGCTGGCTCGCTGCTCGGCTCTGCAACGAACATGGACGCCTCCGTGACAACCTCGGTACGTTCTCCCGACTTTCAGCGGGCATTCGTGGCAATGCGCTACTATTTTGGTGCGCGTGGCTCGGGCCTGAGCGATGCGCTCGACGGCCTGACCCTGCAACCGGCGACAGCCGACGTGCTCGCTGGGCTGCGCCACGAGGACCGCGCTGAGCGCGCGCGAGCTCTCGGCGGCGAGCTTGGCCGGCTGGCAGCAGCCTTGGATGAACGAGGGCTATGGCGATGATCGGCTCGGGGCGCGTGCTGACACGCGAAGAAGCTCAGAACGCCGTGCCGGGGCGCCGGCTGCACGCGACCGAGCGCGGCTTGCCTTTCGGGCGCGTGGTGCCCAAGGCCTTCGTCGACGCCAGCGCCGAAGCTACGCGGATGCTAGCAAATGCGCGCGCCGAAGCGTTGACATTGGTCGCTGCCGCGGAACGCAAAGCGGCTGATCTGAAGCTGTTGGCTGAAGCCGAAGCGCGCGCCGAAGCGTCGGCGAAGCTCGCGGCGCATGCGCTGTCGTTGGCTACGTACGAAGCCAAAGCCGATGAGCGCGCGCTCGAGCGCACAGTGGCGTTGGCGCGCTTGCTCGCCGAACGGTTGCTCGGCGCGTCGCTGGCCGTCGCGCCCGAGCAAGTCGTGACGTTGGCGCAGCAAGCGCTGGCCGAAGCGCGCGGCGCGCGGCGGCTGTCGATCGTCGCACACCCGGAGGACGCCAAGTTGTTGTCAGGCTCGCTCGGGTCGCTCGGGGTCGCGGTCGACACGGTGCGTGTCGTGGCCGACGGCGCGCGCCAACGTGGCAGCCTGCGCATCGAGACCGACATCGGCGTGCTCGACGCCGATCTCGCGCCGCAGCTCGATCGGCTCGCGCTGCGCTTGAGGGAGACGCTCGCGAATGAGCCATGACCCGCCGGCGGGCTTTCCGGCGCCGCTGAGCGTACCGCCGCGCTTCGAGCCCGAGTACGCCGAGTACGAGATGACGCGCGAAAGCTCGATCCCGCCGCAGCTGCGAAAACCGCGGGTTTGGCTGCATTTTCTGCTGTTTGGCCTGACCGCGGTGAGCATGCAGATCACGGCCATGAACGGCAACGTTCCGCCCCAAGGCCACACACTGTTGGGTTACTCCGCCTACCAAGCCGTGTCCCTGATCGGGATCTTACTGGTGCACGAGCTGGGCCACTACATCGCAGCGCGCTTGCACCGCGTACCAGCCTCGCCTCCGTATTTCTTGCCGCTGCCGTTGGTGGGCTTGTTCGGCACGCTCGGCGCAGTGATCACGATGAACGATCGTATCCGCTCGCGCAAAGCGCTGCTCGACATCGGCGCCGCCGGCCCGATCGCCGGCATGCTCGTGGCGCTGCCGGTGCTCTACTTCGGGCTCTCGCTGTCCGAGGTGACGCCGCGCAGCACCGGGCACTACATTCAGGAGGGCCAAAGCATCCTCTACTGGCTGATGAAGCGTCTAGTGTTTGGACCGATTCGCGCGGACCAAGACGTGCAGCTGCATCCGATGGCCTTCGCGGGTTGGGGTGGGTTGTTCTTGACGATGATCAACCTACTGCCGTGGGGCCAGCTCGACGGCGGGCACATCGCGTTCGCACTGTTCGGCAAAGCTCAGTACCGCTTCGCGCGCTGGTTCCGGCGCGGCCTGCTGGTGGCATTCGCCTACAACGTCTCGGTTTTCGTGGTTCCGGTGCTCTGGCACCGCTCCACGCAAACGTTGGGTGAAGCCGCGATGAACTCGGCTTTTTGGCTGATCTGGTATGGTATTACCGGCGGCATGGCGCGGTTGTCCGGCGAGGATCATCCGCCGTTCGAGCCCGGACCGTTGGACCTCGGGCGGCGGGTGATCGCGGTCGGCTGCTTGGTGCTGTTCGTGCTGCTGTTCTTACCCACGCCGGTCGCCGTTTACTGAGCTCGATGACCTGCTCGGGTCGCCTCTCGCGCGTGCTCGCCGTCGTGTTGCCGGTGCAGGATATTCTGGAGCAGCGGGTCGACGACGCGGTGGTGCCGGATTGGTGCGCCAAGCGGGATTGGGCGCCATTCTTACTCAGGTTGGATGAGGCGACCGTGCGAGCGGGCGAGGCGCGCGGTCTCGTGGAGCTGCTGTCCAGCTTACGGGGGGCGCCACCAGACCTGGTCGAGCTTGCCCAAGAAGTGTCGGCCGCGACCGAGCTGCCGAGACTGCACGGCGCCGTCCCACTCGCCGGCGAAGCGCTGCGCAGCGTGCGTTTTCGAAAGCGCGCGCAGCTCTCCCGCCTGTTGTCGGCCGTCGCCGGGATGGCTCAAAGCGCAGGCCGGATCGTCGATGTCGGGGCAGGCAGCGGGCACTTCACTCGGCTCTCGGCGGAGTTGTTTGAGCGCGAGGCGCTCGGCCTGGAGCGCAACCCCGAGCGCGTCAAAAGCGCGCAAAAACGCGCGACCGAGAGCGCCGTGACCGCGTCATTCGTCACCGTGGATGCGCGCGACGCGCTGCAATTTGCCGAGCACGACTTGGCGATCGGCCTGCACGCTTGCGGCGAGCTCGGAGACAAGCTGGTCGAGGCCGCGGCGCGCGCGAAATGCGATCTGGCGCTCGTCTCGTGCTGTCTTCAAAAAATTTCGAGTCCGACTCGCAAGCCACTGTCGACCTTGACGGCATCGCCCGAGCTCCGCCGCGAGCACTTGGGCCTGACCAACTTGACGGCGCAACCGCAAGGCGTCGAGGCCAGCATCGAGGTCACGATCGGCGCCCGTCAGACCCGCTACGGGCTCGGGCAGCTGCTGCGCGCGCGCGGCGTCGTGCTCGAGCCGGGCGCCGAAATGAGCGGTATCAATCGACGCCGCGCCAACGCCGGGCTCGCCGTCGTCGCCGAGCGCGCGCTCGCGTTGCGCGACCTCGCACCCGCCACCGGTGCCGAGGTGTCGCACCACGAAGCGCTCGCGGCCGAGCACTTCGCGGTGATTCGGCGCTTGTCGCTACCGCGCAGCATGCTGGCGCGGCTAGTCGAAGTTTTGGTGTCGCTGGACCGCGCCGTGCATCTGGAAGAGCGCGGCCTCGAGGTGGCGGTGGCGACGTTGTTCGAACGCGAGGTTTCGCCCCGAAATATCGGCATATTTGCCAGCCGCTCCGCCACGCGACTACCAGCGGCGTGAGGCGCGCCCGCGTGATAGCTTCCGCGCGCCACCGATGAGCGACCGTAAGTACGCAGAAGCCGGCGTCGACTACTCGAAGATCGATCCGAGCAAGCTTTTGGCCCAAGAGCTGGCGGCCAAGACCGCGCACCACCTCGGGCGTCTGAACCTGGAAGAGATCGCGTCCAGCCGCGGGGAATCGGCATACATCGTCAAGATGGGTGCATCTTCGATCGCCTTCGTCACCGAAGCGCTCGGCACCAAGAATCTCGTCGCCGACGCGGTGCGAGCGTACACAGGGCGTACTCACTACGACGCGATCGCACGCGATACCGTCGCCACGATCTTGAACGACCTGTGCAGTGTCGGCGCACGCCCCGCAGCCTTGACGGCATATTGGGGTGCTGGCGACGGCGCCTGGTTTTCCGACGCTGAGCGCGCTCGCGATTTGACCGAAGGCTGGGCGGCGGCGTGCGAAGAATGCCGAGTTTCTTGGGGCGGCGGCGAGACGCAAGTCTTGCCACAGCTGATTGAAGCGGGCCGGATCGTACTCGGCGGCTCCGCGATCGGAATCATAGCGCCTTCGGAGAATACGCTGCACGGCGAGCGCCTCGAAGCCGGTGATCAGATCCTGATCGCCCCGGCCTCCGGCATTCACGCCAACGGCTTGAGCTTGGCGCGCAAAATCGCCGCGGGGCTGGCGCAGGGCTACCAAACGCCGATCAGCGACGGCCGCACGTATGGTGAGGCCTTGCTCGATCCGACCCCGCAGTACGCGCCCTTGATCGAGAACTTGCAGAACGCCGGCGTGACGTTGCATTATGCGGCGCACATCACCGGCCACGGCTGGCGCAAGATCATGCGCGCCAGCCGCGAGCTCACGTACGTGATGCACGAGATCCCGGCCGTGCCTGCAGTGCTCGCCTTCCTCCAAAAGCACGCCGAGCTGTCCACGCAAGAAGCCTACGGGACCCTGAACATGGGCGCTGGCTTCGCGCTGTATTTGCCCGAGTCAGCCGTCGACGCAGCGCTGACTGTTGGCAAACAATCCGGCTTCGAGCTGCTACACGCGGGCGAGGTTCGGGTTGGCCCGCAGCGCGTGATCATCGAGCCGCTCGACATCACGTTCGAAGGCGACTCGCTGCAAGTGCGACGCTAGCGGCGCTCGGCTAGCGTCAGGCCCCCAGACCCCCGTATCATGCTTGGAGGGCAAACTGCCTACCATTGGCTGGGGCGCGACCGGAACGTACCGGGTTCAGCCGCGGCGCGGAACACTCTCAGACGGCCGGCTTCTGCGGGACGCTTCTCTGGTGAGTCGGCGGGTCCCTAGCCCGCTGCCCCGGCTCGCAAGGAAATTACTATCCGCTTGCGCCGTCGCGCCCTAGCCGACATCTTTCGCGCCGTGATTCGCTTCGATTCGGTCAGCAAAAACCACGGTCGGCAAATTCTGTTCATGGAAGCTTCGGCCAGCGTCAATCGTGGCGAAAAGGTCGGCCTCGTGGGGCCGAACGGCTCGGGCAAGACGACGCTGTTTCGACTGCTGGTCGGTGAAGAGCAGCCGGACGGCGGACAGGTCGTCGTCGATCGCGGCATTCGCACCGGTTACTTCAGCCAGGACGTCGGCGACATGGCGGGGCGCAGCGTGCTGGCCGAGACGATGGCGGGCGCTGGCGAGGTGTCGGACGTCGGCGCCGAGCTACACGACCTCGAGCACAAGATGGCCGACCCAGCGCACGGCGACCAGCTCGAGAAGATCGTCGAACGCTTCGGCGAAGTGCAGGCGCGCTTCGACGAGCTCGGCGGCTACGGTTTGGAGGCCAGGGCGCGTGAAGTGCTGGCCGGCTTGGGTTTTCGCTCCGAGGTCATGGAGGGCGACGTGGGCGCGCTTTCCGGCGGTTGGAAGATGCGGGTGGCGCTGGCGCGCATCCTGCTGATGGCGCCCGATTTGCTGCTGCTCGACGAGCCGACCAACCATTTGGACTTGGAGTCGATCATCTGGCTCGAGACGTTCCTGCGCGACTTCGAAGGCGCGCTGGTGATGACGTCCCATGATCGCGAGTTCATGAATCGCCTGGTCGGCAAGGTTTTGGAAATCGACGGCGGCGAGCTGACGAGTTTTTCCGGTAATTTCGAGTTCTATGCTGAGCAGCGCGTGCTGATCGCCCAGCAGCAACAGGCGCAGTTCGAACGCCAACAAGCGATGCTCGCCAAGGAACAAGCCTTCATCGACAAGTTCAAGGCGCGCGCCAGCCACGCCGCTCAGGTGCAGTCGCGCGTGAAGAAGCTGGAGAAAATCGAGAAGGTCGAGCCGCCGCGGCGGCGCAAGATCATCGAGTTCGATTTTCCGGCGCCGCCGCGCTCCGGTGAAGACGTTGCCAAGCTGGCCGGCGTGAACAAGGCCTACGGCGAGCACGTCATCTACTCGAAGTTCGACTTTTTGATCCGTCGTCGCGAGCGCTGGTGCGTGATGGGCGTGAACGGCGCGGGCAAGTCGACGCTCTTGCGGCTAATCGCCGGCGAATCGAGCGCCGACAGCGGAAACGTGTCCCTCGGTGGCAGCGTGAAGATGGGGTACTTCGCGCAGCACGCGATGGAGATCTTGAATCCCGATCAATCCGTGCTCGAGACGCTGGAAGCGGCGTTCCCCAAGGCTTCGCTCGGCTCGCTCAAGGCGTTGCTCGGCGCATTCGGTTTTTCGGGCGACGACGTCGACAAGCGTTGCCGTGTGCTGTCGGGCGGCGAAAAAGCCCGCGTCGTCTTGTCGCGCATGCTGTTCGATCCGCCGAATTTTCTGGTGCTCGACGAGCCGACGAACCATCTCGACCTCGACACGAAAGAGATGTTGGTCAAAGCGCTCACCAATTTCGAAGGCACGCTCTTGTTCGTCTCGCACGATCGCCGCTTCCTGAGCTCGCTCTCGAATCGCGTGCTCGAGTTGGGTCCTGAAGGCCCCAAGCTCTTCGGCGGCGGCTACACCGAATACGTGTCCGCCACTGGCCAAGAAGCGCCCGGGCTGCACTGAGATTGCAAGTCGGCGCTCCCCTGTAATGGGTTTGTAGTCGAATTCGCGCGTCTCCCGTCGAAACCGATATCCGCACCTCGAGCTGGCTCGCCGCACATGCCCAGGTTGGCGCGAGTTGCCCAATCAGCGTCGGCGCCGAGCAGCAAAACTGAAGCGCTTGGGCTAGATTGGCGCTATGGCGTCGGTGCTGGTGCGAGCCTTCAAAGAGACGGACGAGGCGCGGGTGATCGAGCTGTGGATGTTCGCAGGACTGGTCAAGCCGTGGAACGATCCGAAGCAGGACATCGCGCGCAAGCTGAAGGTTCAGCGCGAGTTGTTTCTGGTCGCCGAGCTCGAACGCGTCGTGGTCGGCGTCGTGATGGCCGGATACGAGGGGCACCGCGGCTGGGTGAACTACCTCGCAGTCGACATCGGCCAACGCCGCCGTGGCATCGGCAGCGCCCTGATGCGCGACGCCGAACGCCGCCTGCGCCTGCTCGGCTGCCCGAAGATCAACCTGCAAGTCCGCCAGGAAAGCGCGGACGTTCAGGCGTTTTACGCCGCGCTCGGCTTCAAAGACGACGCGGTCCTCAGCCTCGGAAAACGCTTGGAGGACGATCACTGAGCGGAAACCGTCGGTCGAGACCGACCTGAGAGATCCGAAAACCCAAAGCAGGTGGGGCTGGGGCCCCACCCACCAACACCACGACCGACAAAAGCGCCTTGAAGGTAACGAAAGATCAGCGTAAGACGCCGCACGTCGTGTAAACGACTCGTGGGTCCGCCGACAGCGCAGCTTGAACCCCGCCAGGCCCGGAAGGGAGCAACGGTAAAGAAAAGCGGGTGTGGCGGGCCCTCCATTTTTGTGGCGCTCGACGAGCCGACGCGGATGCTAAGCTCATGACTTGATGCAGCACCTGGCGTCGCTCAAGCGACGAGCGCGCATCCGCACCGCGCTCTGGCTGATGTCAGCCGCGTCGATCGTCGGCTTCGCCGTCCACATCGGGTCCAAGTCCCCGCCGCTCGGGCTGCTGCTGTTGGCGCTGTTTGCGGCGACCCAAGTGCCGAGCGTGCTTCGGCACTTGCGTCGGCGACGCGTGATGCGCTCGGGCGACTTGGGCGCCGTACTGCGCGCCTACCACCCCGCGATGGCGCGCTTGCCACACCAGGAGACACTCGGTCCGCTGATGGTCGCGGCCGCGCTAGCTGCGCACGGCATGGTCGACCGCGCACGCCGTACGCTCGATCGCGCCGAGCGCGGTGAGGCCTGGGAAGCCGCGCTCGAACACCGCTGGTTCGTCGAAACGTTGATGGACGCGTTCGACGGCGACCGCGACCAAGCCCTCGAACGCGCCGAGTCGCTGGAAAAACTGCCGTTGCCGGTCGGTAGCGCGTCCCTTCGAGAGCGTGTGGCGGCGCTGCGCGCGGCGCTCACGGCGCTCGCCCGCGCTTTTGCGCGCTGCCCTCGCACAGGCGACGCCGAGGTACTCGAAGCCGCCGCCGAGTGCAGCCCGCTCGTGCATTGGGCCATGCGCTACGCCGCTGTCGTGGCGTATCTGGAGCGTGGTGAACGAGCGCGCGCGCAGAAACTGCTCGCCGACGCGCCGCGCTGGCCAGCCGACTCGGCGTTTCGCGCCTTTCAAGAAGAGCTGAGCGGCCTAGCAGCACAGCCATCGGGACCGAGCGCATGAACGACAGGAAGCATCCGGATCCCAGCTTTGAGATCCCCGATCTGGAGCTGGCGCCGCCGCCGGTCTCGAAGCGCCCCGCAAAGGTCAGCGCGCGCGTCAACAACCCTGCGGCGTTGACCCCCGATGCCGCCAGCTTCGGCCTCGAGATCTCCCTGCCTGATCTGGATGACGACGACGGCGATCTGTTCCAAAAGGGGTCCAACGTCGAGCTTTCGATCGGCGCATCGCCTCAGGCCACCAAACGTCACCTCGAGAATTGGCCCAGCGGACACACACGCTCTGTCGACGAGCTGCCGATCGATCCAGCCGAAGTGACGCTGGCCGCAGGCTACGGCGAAGCACCCAAGAACGCAGTGCTCACGCCGCTCTACGCTTATCGCGTCTTGGCGCGGCGCGCACCGCTCAAGCGGTTGATCGCGCTGCACCAAACCGAGCTCGTGCAAGCCGAGCTCTTGCGCGACACCCAGCTGATGCAGCTGTCGACCGAGCTGCGGCCCGCGATCGAAGCCAACGAGGCATTCCGACGCCTCCTCGGGCCGATCGGTGACATCGAGCGCCAAGCCGGTGACCGCAGCAACGCGCTGTCGGAAGCCAACGCCGGCTACCGCGAACAGACGGCGCGGTTCGACGCCGACCTCGCGCAGCTGCGCGACGACGAGACCAAAGCCAGAGCCATCTCCGACGAAAAGAGTGCGCTGGCCAACGGTACCCAAAACCTGCTACGCCGCGCCGAGGCCAAGCAGCAACGCGTGCAGATCGAAATCCGCGGCGTGATGGACCTCGCGCGCCAAGCGCTGGGCCCGGCTGGCGGCGACATGCCATCCGCGCAAGCCGCTCAGCTGGCGGACCTGCAAGCGCGCTCCACCGCCCTCGAGCCCGAGCTCGCTCAAGCCAAGGCCACCCACGCCGCCGCCAGCAAAGCGCACGACGAAGCCGACGCCGACGTGCGGCGGCTGGTCGGTCAGATCCGCCAAGTTGAACGCCAAAAGGCCAGCGCCAGCAGCGCGCTCGAAAAGCAGCTCTCGGTGCGAGCCGCTAGCGTCTCTGAAGCGGAGAAACAACGCCGCGATGCCCTGGCCGACGTCGCGCGCGCGGTACTGGCCGCGCGTGGCGCGGTGGCTGTGCCGGAAGCGTTGCTGATGGCGCTGCGCGAACACGAAAAGAGCGTCGACGCGCTGGCGATCCGCCTCGAGACGCACGCGCGCGCCCTCGACTCGTACGAACGGGAACGCGTCAAGCAGGGCGTCATCTTGGTGCTTTCGGCCTGCGCCATACTTCTGCTTTCGATCCTGCTGAAAGCAATGCTTTAGTCCCGGTATGTCGGATCGCCATCGCGAGCTGCTCGGCGAGCTCGAGGCAAAAAACCAAGCCGCGTTCGCCGCCGGCGGCGAGCAACGTGTCGAGAAGCAACACCGCGCGGGCAAGCTCACGGCGCGTGAACGCATCGATGCCTTGGTCGACCCTGGCAGCTTCATCGAGACCGATCGCTTCGCGACGCATCACTCGGCGGGCTTGACCGCCGAGCAAGCCGTACCGGGTGACGGCGTGATCACCGGGCATGCGCGCATCGACGGCCGGGCCGTCTGCCTTTTCGCGCAAGACTTCACCGTGTTTGGCGGCGCGCTCGGCGCGACCCACGCGAGCAAGATCGTGAAGCTGATGGATCTGGCACTGAAGATTGGCGCGCCGGTGCTGGGGCTCAACGATTCGGGCGGCGCGCGCATTCAAGAGGGCGTGGCAGCGCTCGGCGGCTACGCCGACATCTTCTTGCGCAATACGCTGGCCAGCGGCGTTGTACCGCAAATCAGCTGCATCATGGGGCCATGCGCGGGCGGCGCCGTGTACTCGCCAGCGATCACCGATTTCGTGTTGATGGTCGAAGGCACGAGCTACATGTTCATCACCGGCCCCGACGTGGTGCGCGCCGTTACCCACGAGCATGTGACGAAAGAAGCGCTGGGCGGCGCGTCCACGCATGCCGAGAAGAGCGGCGTCTGTCACCTGACCGCCCCCGACGACAAGCGCTGCTTGGAGCTACTGCGCGAGCTGTTGTCGTTCCTGCCGTCGAACAACGGCGAACAGGCGCCGCGCGGTGCCACGACCGACCCAGCGACGCGCGAGGCGAGCGCCCTCGACAGCTTGATCCCGACCGACAGCAACAAGCCATACGACATGCGCGACGTGCTGCGCCACGTCGTCGACGACGGCTACTTCTTCGAGCTCGCGCCGCGCTTCGCCGAAAATTTGCTGATCGGCTTCGCGCGCATCGACGGCCGCAGCGTCGGCATCGTCGCCAATCAGCCGTCGGTGTTGGCCGGCGTGCTCGACATCGACGCCAGCATCAAAGGCGCGCGTTTCGTGCGGTTTTGCGACTGCTTCAACATCCCGTTGATCACGTTCGTCGACGTGCCCGGCTTCTTGCCCGGCGTCAGCCAGGAGCTGGGCGGCATCATCCGTCACGGAGCGAAGCTCCTGTACGCCTACTGCGAGGCCACGGTGCCGAAGCTCACCGTGATCACCCGGAAGGCTTACGGTGGCGCCTACGACGTGATGAACAGCAAACACATTCGCGCCGACGTGAACCTGGCGTTCCCGACTGCCGAAGTAGCGGTGATGGGCGCAGCAGGCGCCGTGAACATCATCCACCGCGCGCGCATCGAAGCGGCGGAAAATCCCGAGCAAACCCGGGCCGACTTCATCGCCGACTACCGCGCGCGCTTCATGAGCCCGTACGAGGCCGCCAGCCTCGGCTTCATCGACGAGGTGATCGCTCCGCGCACGCTGCGACCGCGGCTAGCCGCGTACCTTTCGCTGCTCAAGAACAAGCGCGACCAGAACCCGCCGAAGAAGCACGGCAACATCCCGCTCTGATTCAGACGCCGAACATCTCGATGCTCGCTCCGTTGTGAGCGAGCGGCGCATCGAGCGCCAAAAACACCACGCTCTTTGCGACGTCGTCGGCGCTCATCCGCGCCGGAAAAGGCGCACCCTTCAACATGTCAGTATCGATTGAGCCTGGCAGTACCGCGCACGCCATCAAGCCTGAATCCGAAAGCTCTTCAGCCAGGCTCTTGACGAAGCCCGTCAGGCCCCACTTGGACGCCGCGTAGGCGGCCGCGCCCGGCGAGCCCAACGTGCCGCTGATGCTGCCGATGAACACAAAACGCCCGCGCCCGGCCGCGCGCATACTGGGCAACAGCGCGCGCGTCAGCACGAATGGCGCACGCAGGTTGACGTCGAGTTGTTCGTCCCAAGCGGCGACCGATGTTTCTTCGATCCGCGCGCGCACCACGACCCCAGCGTTGTGCACGACGACGCTCGGCGCACCGAGCTCGGCGACGACGCGCGCCGCTGCGCGATCTAGCGTGGCTGCGTCCTGAAAGTCTGCGAATACGTCGAGCGGGCGCTTGCCCGACAGCTTCTCGATGAATGTCACGACATCGGCGTGCTGCGGCGAAGGTCGCCCGAGCAGCGCCAACTGCAAGCCGCGCTTGGCGAGCCCGATCGCTACCGCGCGACCGACGCCGCGACCAGCGCCCGTTACCAGCGCTACTTCGCTCAAGACACGCCCTCCGTGCGCGCCCCGCCGCGCCCGGATAGCGCCAACGCCAGCTCAGCCGCGTCGAAGTCACCGCGACGCGCCGTCGTCACCAACTCGGTACCGACTTGGCGTGAGCCGCGCGCCACCAAACAACCATGCACCAATCGAACCTCACAATACGCCGCGCGCGCGCCGCCGTGCTCGACCAATGCCTGCGCCACGTGCTCACCAATCGACTCCTGCAGGCTGAGACGACGCGCGTACGCGTTGACCAGCGCCGCCAGCGCGCCGAGCCCGAACAACCGCGAGCCGGGTCGGTAAACGACGCTGGCCGAACCGTTCGAGAGCAACAAGTGGTGCGGGCAGATCGTGCTCACCGAAACGCCAGACAGCGCGATCAAGCCGCTGACCTTGTTATCGGAGATGGCTTCACCCTCGGACAGCAGGGCCTCGACGTCCACGTCGTACCCGCTCAACAGATCTTTGTCGTAGGCTTCGACCACGCGCGATGGTGTTCCGATCAACTCCGGATCAGCATCCGGATCACGTCCGAGAGCTATCAAGAACTCGCGAACGGCGCGCTCAGCGCGAGCTCGATCGACCGCCACTGCTACCTCAATTGACGAGTTTGCGTCGGACGTCAGCACTGAGCGGACGCCGCCCGGAGTAACCCGCGGTGAGCTCGTGATAGTAGCCGAGGGTGTCTTCACCGTAGCGCCAGCATAGCCACACCAGCTTGCCATCGACGCGGCCGTAAAAGTCCACCAAACCAGTCTGTGGGTCCTTGATGACCCCACCCCACTTCTGCACGCGTTGCCAGCCGGTTTCGTAACGCGAAATACGGCCCTTCAAATCACGCTTGAGGCGAAGCAACTCAGCTGAGTCGGCGTGCGACGGCTCGAGCGAGCGCGGCGGCGCACCGGTGAGTCGCATCAGCTCAGCCAGGCCGTGCTCGATCTCACTTTGCTCTCTGAGTTGATCTTGAACCAACGACGAAAGGGCGGGAATCAGCGCGTTTACCTCGGAAATCGTGAATACGCGCTGGGTCGCGGTCTGTTCTTCCATCACTCGACTCCGGAGCAAAGTCCCGCTAACCCAATCGCCACTGCGTTCAGCAACTGCGTCAAGCTGGAGAAGCTTACGGGCCGATCCCAACACGGTCAAGGCAACGGACGGCGTATTTCGAGCGAGACAACAGGAAGGCGGGAAGGCGGGAAGGATCGATTGTTCGAGCACGAGATTTGCCGTGCTCATGAACCCCACACGAGGCCCCAGAAGGCCAATTCAACCCCAAAACCTTCCCGCCTTCCCGCCTTCCTGTTGTCTCGATCTCGGATTTTTTAGAATTGAGGCCAAATGATGATTGCCAATTTGGTGAGAAAGAAGTCCGCGATTAGGATGGCAATCGAAACTACCACGACGGTGCGGGTGGTGCTGTTGCCGACGCCGGCGGTGCCGCCGCGTGTCGTCATCCCGAAGTGACAGCCGACGAGCGCGATGATCGCGCCGAACACCGGTGTCTTCATCATGCCGCTCGCGAAATCCGACAAGGTAACGACGCTGAGCGCGCTGTTCAAAAAGAACTGCGCTTGGATGTTGAACTCCAGATCGCTAATCAACATCGCGCCGCCGAAGCCGAGTACCAGCGCGAAGGCGGCCAGCACCGGCATCACCAACGTGGACGCGACGAGTCGCGGCCAGACCAGCTTCTTTAGCGGATCTGCACCGAGCGCGCGCACGGCGTCGATCTGCTCGGTCACCGCCATCGAGCCGACCTCAGCCGCCATCCCGGAGCCAATCCGACCGCCAACGATAACCGCCGTGAGCGACGGCGCCAGCTCGCGCATGAAGCTGAGCACGACTACGCGCCCCGTGTATTCCATGCCGCCAAACTTGCGCAGCCCGAAGGCGAACTGCACGGCCATCACCATACCTATGAACACGCTGGTGACCGTCACGATCCCGACCGAGGCCACCCCCAACGCCTCTACCTGCTGCAAAATCGCGCGGCCTTCGAAGGGGCGGCGAAAACCCGCCCGCACCGAGCCGATCAACATGTCGACGACGGCGCCCATGCCCTCGACCAATGCGATCATCCGGTTGGCTTGACGCTCCAAGAACCTGGGCGGCGGCGGCGGCATCAAGCTGCGACGTTCGCCCTGACTGGGCGGGGGGATTGAGTCGGTGGGCGCGCGGGTCGTCATTTCAAGACTCCGTGGCGAAGCCCTTTACGAAGACTTCGAAAGCCGCGACGTCACCGGTTCCAGGCTCGCTGATGCGCCAGAAGTCGTAGACGCAGCCGTCTTTCTTCAGCACGTAGACCAGAAACTGTTTCGGTACGCCGTCGAGCTTGCCGACCAGCTCCGTGCGTAGCGCGGCGCGGCCGTCAAGGTTCTGCTCTTGCTGCGACTTCAGCTCTCGCTCAGTGAACTGCAAGAACAGGTGCTGCGTGAGCGATGGCAACGGCACGTCGTCACCGTCGACGCCGCAACGGCCGTTGACCGCCACCGTCGCCGGTGCCTGATCATCACGAAACGCGAGCAACGTGCCGTCGGCTTCGATCGGGTGCCAGGCGGCAGGCACGGGGCCGGTGCGGAAGCGCAGCGTGCCATCGTCGTACACGGTGCCATTGAAATGCGCGCCACCACAGGCCGTGACCAAAAGCGTTAGCGCAAGCCCAAATCCAGCCGCTCGCATAAAGTGTGCGCAAGCTAGCACGAAAGGTATAAAGGGCGCCCGGATGTTCCCGATCAGAGACGAGAACCCCACGCGGACATTCCCGTTCGTGAACTGGCTGCTGATCGCGGCCAATGTCGCCGCGTATGTTTGGGAAACGCTGCTGATCCGTCAGAGTGGCGAGAGCGCGGTCGTCTCCGGTTACGGGCTCGTCGCAACCCGGCTGCTCGGCGATCCCAGCGGCGAAGCGTTCACGATCTTCACCAGCATGTTCATGCACGGCGGGCTCGCGCACCTCGGCGGCAACATGCTGTTCCTGTACATCTTCGGCGACAACGTCGAAGACTCGCTCGGCCACGCGGGTTATATCGGCTTTTACTTGTTGTCGGGCATCGCCGCAGCGGCCGCGCAGATCCTCACCGGTGTGAGCAGCCCGGTCGCGATGGTTGGAGCGTCGGGTGCAATCTCGGGTGTCTTGGCCGCCTACGTAGTCTTGCATCCGCGCGCGCCAATCTTGGTGCTCAATTCGATCCCGCTGTTGTGGTTGTTCTTCGGGTTGTTCTTCTCGGTGCCAGCTTGGCTGGTGATCGGGTTTTGGTTCATTGGCAACCTGCTGCCGGCGATTTCTTCGCTCGGGCTGTCGGAGAGTGGCGGAGTGGCGTTCTTCGCACACATCGGCGGCTTCTTGGCGGGCCTGCTGTTGGTTCGCCCGATGCTCTCCGGGCGCACGCGGCACCCGAGGTTCGAGTGGGCAGGTTGGCGCCCGCCGCCGCGCCGCCCCACGTCACGCTCGCGCTACGAAGCTTGGCGCGATCGCTAGTCCGGCGCGTCGTTCCCTTGACCCGCGGCCGCGGCCCCGACACGCTTCGGCCCTTCCATGGCTTCGGAGCTCCGCCTTTACAACACGCTGACCCGCAACACCGAGCCGCTTTCTCTGCGAAAGCCAGGCGAAGTCACGCTCTACTGCTGTGGACCAACCGTGTACGACGTGCCGCACGCCGGCCACGCCCGCGCCGCCTTGGTTCCTGATCTGCTGGTGCGCCGTCTGACGCACCAGGGCTTGAAGGTCACGTTCGTCCGCAACATCACCGACGTCGACGACAAGATCCTCGAGCGCTCGAGCAAGAACAGCGAAAGTCCGCTCGAGCTGTCGAGCCGCATGAGCGCCGTGTACCAAGCAGAGATGGCGAGCTGCGGCTGCCTGCCGCCGACGCACGAGCCCAAGGTCAGCGACCACTTGCCCGAGATCATCGAGCTGATCGAGAAGCTGGTGAAGAACGAGAGCGCGTACGTGCTCGAGATGGATGGCGGCAAGCGCGACGTCTATTTCTCGGTGCGCAGCTTTGCGGGCTACGGCAAGTTGTCGCGCCGCAAGATCGACGACCTGCAAGCCGGTGCGCGTGTGGAGCGCGACGACCACAAGCGCGATCCGCTGGATTTCGCGCTTTGGAAAGGCGCCAGTGAGAGCGACTGGGCGTGGGATTCGCCGTGGGGCCGCGGTCGACCGGGTTGGCACATCGAGTGCTCAGCGATGGCGGAAAAATACCTGAACCACGGTTTCGACGTGCACGCCGGCGGCATGGACCTGATCTTCCCTCACCACGAGAACGAAATCGCGCAGAGCGAAGCCGCCGAGCCGAGCCGCGGCGACTACGTGCGCTGCTGGATGCACAACGGCTTCGTCAACGTCGACAAAGAGAAGATGAGCAAATCGCTCGGCAATTTCGTGACCGTGCGTGACGTGCTATCGCGCAACGACGCCGAGGGCTTTCGCTGGTTCTTGCTCGCCGCACACTACCGCGGACCGATCCAGTTCGACACCGAACAGCTGCCGGACGGGCGTGTGGTGTTCCCCGGCGTGGACGAAGCCGAACGCCGCGTCGACTACCTGTTCGCGACCGTCGAGCGGCTTGCCGAGCTGGTGCGCGCCGGCCTGACCGCGCCGAGTAAGTTGCCGCCCGAGTTGCTCGAGCTCAAAACCGAGCTCGAAGCCGCAACCACCCAGGGCGAAGCCGCGCTCGACGACGACTTGAACACACCCGTCGCGCTAGCAGCGCTGGGTGAAATGATGCGCATCGGTAACGAAACGGTGATGCTGGCGCAGAAGCGAAAAAAGGATGCGAGCTTCGTCGGCGCGGCCGGCGTGCTCGGGCGCCACGTCACGCTCGCGATCGGCGCGCTCGCCAAACAGCTCGGTTTGCTCAACGTCTCACCCGCCGACTACGCCGCCCGCGTCAAAGAACGCCGCCTCGGCCTGCGCAAGCTGTCCGCCGCCAGCATCGAGCAAAAGCTGCTCGACCGCGTCGAAGCCCGCAAAGCCAAAGACTTCGCGCTCGGCGACGCAATCCGCGCCGAGCTAACCGCCCTCGGCGTCGCCATCTCCGACACCGTCGACGGCGCCTCGACATGGACAATCACCCAGTGAAGGTTGGGGCTGCCACAACGCAGCCTAACCCGCAGAAACTTCCGTAGCGTTGCTGGGTCGCGCTAGGCGATCGAGAGGGGGACAACAGGAAGGCGGGAAGGCGGGAAGTTTTTTGGGTGGGCGGCAGCAACCACGAGGCCACCATCGCGCGCGGAGGCGTCGCGCACCAACCCGGGAGGCAATTATTTGTTGTTTGCCCTTCCGCAAACAACAAATGCGTTCTCGCCCCTTCCCGCCTTCCCGCCTTCCTGTTGATTCCCCACGACCAACGCGGCCGAGCGATGGCACGTTAGGTTCTGCGAGTTAGGCTGCGCGTTGGCAGCCCGCGCGATCATACGCCGATGAACAGACGGTGTGCGAAATTGCGCTCGAGCTTCGCCCGGAGCACTTTGTCTGCCGCCGTTTCGATGTCGTATTCGACGCGCTTGAACTCGAAGCGCTTTTTGGTCGAGTCGTAGAGCGTGTAGCTGGCGCGGTTGTCGTAGTCGCGCGGTTGGCCGACGGAGCCGACGCTGACGATGTATTTGCGATCCGGCTGCAGCTCGAAGTCGATCGGCGGCAGTTCTTCAACGGAAGTTTTGGTGAGCGCGAACACCTTGCAAAGGTGTGAATGGCCGATCAGCGTCAGCGGCGCGAGCTCATCGAAAATCGGCAGGCATTCACGCGCCTGCTCGGGCGCGAAGATGTATTCGAACTCTTCGAGCCGGACCGGCGAGCCGTGACACAAGTTCACCGACTGCTCGGGCAGTTTGATTTGGTACGGTAGGTCCTTGAGCCACGCCATGTTCTCGGCGGACAGGAGCTGCGCGTGCAGGTCGAGCGCTTGGCGCGCGGCCTCGTAGTAGTACGAGTAGTCCATACGGCCCGCGACGGCCGCGTCGTGATTGCCGAGGATGGTTGCTTCGACCATCCCGCGCACCACGTCCGCGCACTCATTGGGGGACCCGCCGTAACCGACAGTATCGCCCAAACAATAATAGCGATCGATCTCCTCAGTCTTGAACGCCTCGACGACGGCGCTCAACGCTTCGTAGTTCGCGTGAATATCGCTGAGGATGCCGAGGCGCATGCGGGAGGTGAGTGATTCGCTTTCGGGTCGACGGATAGAAACGTGAGGGTAACACGCTTCCGGGTGACGCTAAGCAATCCTCCGGACGGCGGCGGTGCGCAAGTGTTTTGGTTATTCGCCCTCCAGAGTGCCCTGGGGTGCGGCCGTTCAGTACCGTTGCGGCCTTCGAGTCGGTCCGCACCCCGGTAGCTTTTTGGGGCTACGGGCGCGCGTGGGGGCTGGTGTTACGCTGCCGGCGCATGCAGCAAGACCCCGTCCCGGAGCCGATCATCGAGCTAGTTCGCGCGTGCCTGGACTACGTCAAGCGCTCCCTGGGGACTGAGCTGGATTTCACTCCTGAAACGCTGCCCTTGCTCGATCACTACCTGAGCGAGGTCCGAGAGGAGCTCGCCGCCAAGCCCGAGCTGGTCGAGCTGACCGCGCACGCGGCGGGCGCCTACTTCGGCGAGGTCTTGCGCCGGCAGATACGGGGCTTTTGGCACATGCCGTCGCCCAGCCTGCACGATTTCCAAATTTGTTCGAGCGTCGCCTTCGTCTCGGTCAACCCTTTCGGCGTGGCCTACGACGCCCTCTACGCCAGCATCGAGCACGGCGGCCCACGCTCCAACTTGCGGCTGGCGCCCGAAGACCACGGCTACGTCGCGGCGCGGCTGGCGACCGTCCCGGAGCTGCCGGAGGACCAATATTTTCTGCTCACCACCCGGATCGAGGTCATCGAGATCACGGTCGAGGCGTTGCGCGCGCGCCTCGAGGAAGAGGGTTACTCCGAGATGGAGTACACCCCGCAGGACTACGAAGCCGAGCTGCACTTCCTGAATTGAGATCTTGCTGTTCAGTGGGGCGCGCGGTCGGGCTTGTCGTCGTCGCCCACCGTAAAGCGCGCCGGCAACTCCAAGGTTCGGGGCGGGGTCGTGTCTGCGCCGAAGAAATCGCGCGCCTGCACCGTGTAGCGGCCCGGCTTCAGCCCGCTGACCAGCCATTCGGCATCCGCGCGCAGCCAAACTACCGGCACTCCGTCAACCAGCAGATAGAGCGGGCTGTCGCCGCGATTTTGGAAGATCAGGCCTAGCTTGGGCGCGCCGGGATCGGGCTTGGCCGGCGGAGGCAGGGCGCGAACGTGAAAGTCGACCAGCTCGTGCTCGTCGATCAAGGCCACGAACGGCGGCCCGGGCAACTCACCCTGGCGCAAAGTCGCGCCGCTCGGCGGCATCGCCAGCGCGTCGAGACTGAGCTCGGCGCGTTTGGTCAGCTTCGTGACTTCGAGTTCGAAGCGCGCCCCCGACGCCCACGCGTATTCGGCGCGCAGCGGCACCGACTCCGGCCGACAAGCAGCCGATTCGGGCGCGACCGCCAGCAGCTCGAGGAGCAGGCGGCAGAGTAACGCGCCGGATCCGCCGGCCGCAGGCACCACGGCTTGCTCCAGCTCGAGCCGCCCGACGCTGGTCTCGACGCGCTGCCTTTGCGTCGCTAGCCCAAGCAAAGTGCCGGTCCCGCTCGGGGCCACGGTCGGCTCGGAAAGCGGCGTCACGTCGACACGGCGCTCGGCGAATGCCGCACGCAGCGTACCCGGCGGCAACGGCGTGTAGCTTCCACCGCCCGGCCAAATCAGGACATGGCCGTAGCGATCGTCGCGCGCGCGCAGCTCGGTCGTTGACGGAAACGGGAAGGCGCGTGATCCGAAGCTCAACCTGAGACGCCCAAGCGACGAGAGGTCCAACGTGACGTCGAAGGCGGTTCGGTCGCGCGCCCTACCGAGCGCGTCACTATTCCCTTCGGGTGAGCGCGGCGGCGGCGCGTCCAGCCAGCGAAAGCGCGCTTCGAGCGACAAACCTGGCGCCGGCCGCAGCTCCGAGTCGACGGGCAAAGCTTCGTCTTCGCGCAGCGGCCGCGGCGGCTCGCGCGTACCGGCATCCGAGAGGGCGTCGGCGAACGGGTGACCGGCGTCGCGCGGACCGACTTTGGTCGGGCCGGCGACGAGCGGCGTCGGCAGCACGCTGGCGTTGGGGCTCGGCTCGCTAGCGCTGGCTACGCCTGGCGGCTCGTTGTGCCGCCGCTCGCAGCCGACGGCAGCGCTGCTCGCCAGCCAACTCAAGCCGCAAATCGCCCAGCTACGGCGAAACGACGCTCGAACGAGGCGCTGCATGTCGGCGACGCTACCGCAGCCCGAGCTGCATCACCACCGCGTCCTCGTCGGTATCGGCGTAGTAGCGCGCGCGGCGGTCCAGCTGCTCGAACCCGAGCGTTCGGTACAGCGCGAGGGCCGGTGCGTTGCTTTCGCGCACCTCGAGCAAGATCACCAGCGAGCCTGTCAGCTCGCCTTCGCGGCGCAGCTCAGCCACCAAAGCTTTCGCCACGCCGCGGCGCCGCGCCGACGCCGTGACGCCCAGATCGGTCAAGTGCAGCTCGTCGGCGGCGCGCCAAGCGAGCAAAAAACCGACGACGGTGCCTGCCAGCTGCGCGACGAGCAGCCGTGCGTAAGCGCGTCGAAGCTCGGCGGGGAAATCGACGGCGAGGCCGCACTCGCGCGCGATGCCCTCGAGCACTGCGACGTCCGCAACAGTCGCAGGCGCGATCGAAAGGACGTGCGCCGCGATCATCGCGTCATCGACCAAGCGCGCGCCGCGAGCAGTGGCACGTCGAGCGCCAGCTTCAATTGCCCATCGGGGCGCAGCACTGCACCAGAAAAGGGGCCAGACAGCGCGATCAGCGACGGCACCGAGCGGATCGCCACCGACTCGACGGTCGACACCTGCTCGACACCGACCGACACCGGCAGCACGCCTTCCACGCGCAGCTGAACACTCACCGGCGCCTGTTCGCGCGCCGAGCGACCGAGACACGTGGCCAGTCGCACACCCCGAAAGCCGCCGCGCGACTGCTCGAGCTGGCCGGTGAAGTCGACGGGTAGCGCGTAGTCGTCGCCGCCTTCGCGCAGCCACAGCACGTCGACGACGCTCTGATCGCTCGGCACCTCGAGCGTCGCTACCAGGCCGCCCGCGTCCGCACTGCGCAGGTGGATGGTGCCGCCCAAACGCCGCACTGCGTCTTCCGCCAGATCCAAGCCGAGCCCGCGTCCACGCAACAGATCGGCGCGCGTGCTGGTGGTGAGGCCAGGCAAAAACAGGATCAACAACAGCTCGCCTTCGAGGCTTTTGTCGGCCTGTTCGCGGGTCATGATGCCACGCTCCACCGCCAGCTGCCGCAGCCGCGGGGTGTCGACGCCGTGACCGTCGTCTTCGACGACGATCCGCAGCCATTCGCCTAGCCGCGTCGCGCGCAACGTGACAACGCCCATCTCGACCTTGCCGGCAAGGCGTCGCTCGTCAGGCGGCTCGATGCCATGCGTCACCGCATTCTTGGCGAGCTGAATCAGCGCGTCGTATAAGCGATCGGCAACCCGGCGATCGATCGGCAGCTCGCCGCCAATCGCGGCCACGCGCACGCGCTTGCCTTCTTCATCGGCAAAGCGCATCACCGCGCGCGAAAGCCGATCGAACAAGAGGCCGACGGAGGTGCGGCGCAGCTCGAGCAGCGCGCCACGCATCTCGCGCGAACGACGCTCGACGACCTCGGAGCCGCGCCGAAAAGCCGCCGAGCCGCGCTCGGCGTTGGTGGCGTTGGCACGCAGCGTGGCGGTCGCCGCTTCGATGCGCGCCAACGCCAAGCCGTTGTTGCCGATCAGCCGCGTCGGCTCGAGCAGGCGCAGCGCTTCGTGCAGCGCAGTTTGCGCCGAGCGCAGCCGACTGGCAGTTTGGCGCGCCAGATCGGCCCCGCGCACCAGCTCGTGCCCCACCAGGCTGACGTGCTCGATGCGCTCGAGAAAGCGATCGACCTCAGCCGAAGCGATGCGCAGCTGGCCAGCTTCGTCAACGGGCTCCAGCGGCGGGCGACTTGGTGGTTGGCCCTTCTCACCGCGCGCCGAGCGCGGGATATCGGATTTCCTCGGCGGCTGCACAGCGTCGCTCGACAGCATGCGCAACGTCGCGATGCCGCGCGCCGGATCCTCGAGCAGCAGCGCGATCATCGCGCGGTGCCGCGCCAACTCGACGACCGCCGCCGCCGCGCTCGCTTCACCAGGACCCAAGCTGCGCAAGCGTGACTCGAGACCGTGACAGTACCAAGCGGTCACGTCGTCGCCGACCGATGCGGCCGCGCCCTTCATGGCGTGAACGCTGCGCTTAGCGTTGCCGAGGCCGGTCTGCGCGCTGTCGGTCGACGCCAGCACGCTGTCCATCTCGCCCAGCCGATCGCGCATCGCGGCGTGGTATTCCGCGCGGTAGCGCTCGTCGATGCGTGCCGGCGCAAGCCCGAGCGGCGGCTCCGGAAAGCGCGTCGCGATCGCTGGTTCGCCGCGTGCCAAGCGAGCCAGCACGTCGCTGAGTAGCTCACGTACCGCCGGCAACGCCGACGCATCGCCTTGGCGAATCCGCCCGCTGTGCTGGCCGATCACCAACGCCAGGTCGGGGTAGCCGGCCATCGCCAGCGAGCCTTTGAGTGAATGCAGCGCGGCTCGCACGTCCATCACGTCGCCGCCCGGGTCGAGCACTGGCAGGCGCTTTTCGACCTCTCTGGCCAACAACGGATCGAGCTTGCGCCCGCGCTTGTCGGTCGGTCCCCCGCCAGAGCTCACGATTCGTCCGCGCTGCTCGGCTTGCTGAGCGCGGCGATGCGCGCCAAGAGCTCGCGCGCCTCGCCGTGAGCGCCGCGTAACTCCAGCGCCTTCAGCGTGTCGAGCAGGTCTCCCGCTTCACGTGAGGCGCGCGCCACCAGCCCGCCCAGCTCTGGATCTACGCCAAATTGCTGGCGCAGTTCCAGTGAAAGCTCAGCCAACGCTGCGTGCTGCGAGCGATTGCGTTCGGCGGCGCGCATCACCTCCGAGGCCACGGCGCGCGCCGCGTCCGCCAGCGGCCCCAACGCCAACACCAGCCGCTCGCGTTCGCGTTCGAGCTCAGCCACGCGCGCTGCGTGGTCATCGAGGACGTCCGCGCTGCGACCGAGCGCGTTGCGCACCTCCTCGGTCATCGCCATCAACGCTTTGCCTGCGACCTCGCCGAGCCGTGCGCCTTCCAGCGCGGCATTCAAGGTCGACAGCCGGCCGCGCTCGAGCGTGTCGCGCAGCTCTTGCACGCTCGCTCGCAGATCACGACCGCGCAGGGCGAGACGTTCGCCGCCTTCGAGCAAGCCTTCGATTTCGGCGGCCTGCCGCGCAGCCTGCGCCTGAGCCTGGCCGCTCGCTTGCTCAGCGTCGCTCGACGTCCTGACCGCGTCCGCCAAGCGCTCGGCCAAGCGCTGCCGCTCGGCGTCGGAAATGCGACTCATGCCTCGGTCTCCTGCTCGAAGGTTCCGCGCGCGGACGCGCGCACCAGCTCGGCAACATCCAGCTCCGGGGCGTTTCCGCCCTGAAACTCCACGCCGCCGCCGTCGGCTGCGAAAAAACCGACCGCTTCCGGATCAGCGCCGAGCAAGCCGACCAGCTCGCCGCCCACTTCACACACGGTGAGCGCCGACCCGCGCGGTCCCACCGCAATGATCGCCAGCACCTGACCGTCGACCAGCGCCATCGTCAAACCGGTGCCGGCCACGTCCGAAAGCGTAGGCGGTGGCACGAAGCGCCGCACCAAGTGCGCCGACAAGAAGCGCAGCTCGCCCCGCAAGCGAACGATCACCCCCGCACGGTTCGAAGTCGGGACGGGAGTCTGTGTCGACATGCTGCTCCTCGGACTACGCGGCAGCCTTCCGCCGCACCAAACGCGAGTTCAGGAACTGATACAAAATCTTACACAGCTCGAACGAGCTGATGTTCATCGCGTCGACGATTTCACGAATCGTGCGCTCGCCGTCGATGGCTTCGAGCACGTTGCGCTCTTGTCGCGTCAGGTTCGCCTCTTCGCCCAGCCGTTCGATCGCGATCGGGTCTTGGTACAGGACTTCGTCGAAGTCGAAGCTGCCTTCAATCAAGCGCCACTCATCGACGCGGCGGAAGCCCTCCATGACCAACGCGCCGGTTTCCATGCCCAGCGCGGCCTGGATCGCCGCCAGATTTTCGGCGGCGACGCTGAACGTGAAGCGCCCGATGTTCCAGCGCACGACCTCGTACAACAGCTCGGAGGTTTGGCGAATCAGCGCGCGCTTCACCTGCTCGTCGGTGACCATACCGAGCTGCACCAGCAGCTCTCCCAGCAAGCGTTTATTGCCGCTGCGGTGGTCGAGCACGTTGATCAGCTCATCGCGCGTGACCGCGCCAATCTCGATCAAGTAACGACCGATCAAGAATTCGCCGCGCATGCCGCGCGAGCTGGCGAAATCGACGCGGCCCTTCTGAATGTAGAGCGTCACCTCGCTATGCTTGGTGAACACGCTAAGCGCGCCGGATTGGCGCTGGAGATCGAGCAGCTGCAAAATCTCGGCGATCGACACCACCGAGATGTCGCCGGCCAGCACCTCGTGCGTCTTATCGCCGAAATTCAGCGCGCGCAGCAACGTCGACATCGCCCCCATGCTTTCAGGCGTGATCGCCCGCTGCACTGCGAGCCCGATGGCCTCGGAAACCCGCACCAAATCCGGCAGCTTCAGCAGCTCCGGCGTGATCAACCGCGACAGCGCGGAGCCGAACTCTTGCGCGGCTTGCACGCGGCGCAGGCCCGCGTCTTCGCTGAAGCTGGTGCGGCTCGGCCGCAAGCTCTCCATCGAGCCCGCTTCGTTCTCCTCGAACGGCATCGACTCGGCGTCGGGCACGGGCCGGCCGCGACCCTCGCCGTGCTTCTTCAACGCGCCTTCGACGACCGCGACCAAGCCGCGCGCGTCGAACGGCTTGGTGATGGCGTCGATCGCACCCGTCTGCTGTACGAACTGCCCGCGGATCTTGTCGCCCTTGGCGCTCATCAAGACCACCGGCAGATTCTTTAGCTCGTCATTCGCGCGCAGCTCGCGACAGAACTGGTAACCGTTCATGCGCGGCATCACGAAGTCGAGCAACACCAAGTCGACCTTCTCGTGAGCCAAGAGCTCGAGCGCCTCTTGCCCGTCTTGGGCGGGCAGCGCCGAGAACGCACTCGCCTCCAAAATCGAGCACACGACCTTGCGGATCGTGGGGCTGTCGTCGACCACCAGGATTCGTGCGCTCATCTCGGAAGGGCCTTCAATCGTGCGGGAAGGGCGACCACAACGCAAGACCGTACTGCCGGGCTGCCAGCTCTGCAGCCCATCCGGCAGAAGCTTCTGTGCCGACGTCGGGCCGCGCCAAGCCGCAGCGGCTCGAGATTTTCTCACAGGAGATCGGGAGATCGGGAGGCGAGAATTTTTTTGGGTTCGAGACGAGCATGGCCATTCAGCGACGTTTACGGCTCCGCGCGGCGCGGAACGATTCGAACCCAAGAAATCTCCCGATCTCCCGATCTCCCTGTGAAAAAATCTGGGTTCGAAAACGGCGGTTCGAAAGCGAAGTTACGCGCCGAGCATGGTTTCGATTTGGGTCAGGGCGCGCTCGAGCGACGCGCGACCGCCTTGGCCGGCGAAGGCCGTCGGCACTTTGGCGTCGCGTGCCGCTGCCAGCGCGGGCTCGCTGTGTCTGTGCTTCACAGCGCGGTCCAGAATGATAACGCCGGCGACGCGACCCTGGCGGATCCGCTGCGGCAAATTGCCGAGCGCGTGCACGCCGTCGCGCTCGGTGTCGATCCATTCGATGTGCGCGGCGATGCCTTCCGGCGCCGATTCACTGCGGTCGCGTGACAGCGCGCCGATCACGACCAACTTCTGCGAAACCAGCACGCTGCGCAAGCGCGGCCAGCTCGGCGCCAGGGTCGCGCTCTCGCCGTCGTTCGTGCGACTACGGCTGGCTGGCGGCGCTTTCAACGTCATCGGACGGCTAATCTCGGCCTCGGCGACCGCGACCGCGACGTCGAGCACGCCGCTCGGATTCGCCAGCAACTTGGCCAACTCGGGCAGCTGGAGCACGGCGTCGTGCAGCTCTTCCGCCGCACGCACCACCGAGACACCGACCTTTTTCTGCGGCGCCTTCAGCCGATGCTCGGCCGCAAACTCGGTCGCGATCGAAAGCTCGACCGCGCGCCGGTACGACCCCAACGCCGCCTCCACCCGCTCGATGCGCAGAGCGCCATCACGTCTCCGCGCCGCCAGCGCCGCGCGCAGACCTTCGAGCAGCTCATCGATCGGAGAAGTCGGATCCGACACGCCGTTCTCGCACCTCTCCGATCAGGTTTGCGGCTCGCCGAGCGTGCGGATCCGCAACTCGGCTAGCTGATGCGCTCCCACCGTACCGGGCGCATCGCTCATCAGGTCGGTGCCTTTTTGCGTCTTCGGGAAGGCGATCACGTCGCGGATGCTCTCGGTCGCATTGAGCAGCATCGCGATCCGATCCATGCCGAGCGCGATGCCACCGTGCGGCGGCGCGCCAAACTTCAAGGCGCTGAGCAAGAAGCCGAATTTCTCCTGCGCTTCGTCGTCCTGGATGCCGAGCGCCGCGAACACTTTCTTCTGCACTTCCGGGTCGTGCAGACGAATCGAGCCGCCGCCGATCTCGAAGCCGTTCAGCACCAAGTCGTAGCGGTAACACAGCACCTTGCCCGGATCGGTATCGATCAGCGCGACGTGCTCGTCGTGGGGGCGCGTGAAGGCGTGATGCGCGGCTGCCCAGGTCTTCTTGTCGTCGTCGTACTCGAACAGCGGCGGATCGACCACCCAGCTGAAGTTCCAGTTACCGCCGTGACCGACCTCCGGAATCAAGCCCAGCTTCTTGGCCACGATCACGCGCAAGTTCGCCATCACGGTGTGGACGAGCGACGTCTTGCCCGACTGGAAGATCAACAGATCGCCTTCCTTGGCATCGGTCGCGGCGTTGACGGCTTTGACGAATTCAGGCGTCGCCATCTTGGCCAACGGCGACTGCGTCCACGCACCGTCCGGGCCGACCTTGGCGCGTGCCAAGCCGCCCGCACCCATGCCCTTGGCCAATTGTTCGAGCTTCTCTTGATCGGTGCGCGAGTAGTTGGCACTCGCCGGGATCACCATCGCCTTGACGATCTCGGTCGGCAGATCACGACGGTAGGCCCCGCTCTTGAACTTCTCGCCAATCGGCGCGAAGAACGGTACGCCGCCGCCGCTCTGCTCGATCACCACGTCGGTCAAATCAGTATGCGGCAGACCGAAGCGCAAATCAGGCTTGTCGTTGCCGTATTTGGTCATCGACTCTTCGAAGTCGAGGTGCGGGAAATGGCCGTCCGGGTAGATCGTCTTCAGATCGATATCGAGCGCGGCCTTCCAGATCGCGAAGATCAAGCCTTCAACCAGGTTGAACACGTCTTGCTGGTTCACGAACGACAGCTCGATGTCGATCTGCGTGAACTCCGGCTGGCGATCGATGCGCAAGTCTTCGTCGCGGAAGCAACGCACGATCTGGAAATAGCGATCGTAGCCGGCGACCATGAACAGCTGCTTGAACAGCTGCGGACTCTCGGCCAATGCATAAAACTTCTGCGCGTGCAGTCGCGACGGCACCAAGAAATTGCGCGCGCCACCCGGCGTGTACTTCACCAAAAACGGCGTCTCGAGCTCGAGGCAACCCTGCGCCGTCAGGTACGTGCGCGTGGCGTTGTTGAGGTTGTGGCGCATGCGTAGCGCGCGGTGCAGCGGCGCGCGGCGCAAATCCAGGTAGCGGTATTCGAGCCGCACTTCTTCGCGCGTGTCGCTCTTGTCCTCGATCGCGAACGGCGGCGTCTCGGATTTGTTGAACACCGCCGCTTCGAGCACCGTGATCTCGACTTCACCGGTCGGGATGTTGAGGTTGGCCGCGCTGACCATCTTGTTTTCTTTTTTGCTGAACTGCTCGCCGCGCGACTTCACGATGCCACGAATGCCGATCACCCATTCACCGCGCAGCGCTTCGGCAACCTTGTGCGCTTCAGCCGAGGCGTCCGGGTCGAACACGATCTGCGTCACGCCTTCGCGGTCCCGCAAATCGACGAACGCGATCGAGCCGTGGTCGCGGCGGTTGGCCACCCAGCCGAACAGCACGACCTCCTTACCAATGTCGGAGGCGCGGAGCGCGCCGCAGCTATGGGTTCGTTTCAGCTCATCAATGAAGCGGGCCACTATGATTTTCCTTGGATTTGGGGGTCTGCGCGTCACCGAGACCCACCGAGGTCGGCTGTTTTAGCACGGTTGGCGGGCCTGAACGGCAACTGGAAGTAGCCGTGAAGTCCGCCAGAAAGTGGGCCTTTTTCGGGCCTTCTGGCAGCCATGGGCGGTGAGCCCTGCCTCGATCCCGAAAGCCGCCCCCGAAATCTCCGCCGAGCCACCGCACTCTGCCGCACTTCTCGAGGCAGCTTCGCGACGTTTGGCCTTCGTGGTGCCGCTCGTCGTGACGATGCTGCGCACGTCGCCCACCGGGCAGTGGCGCGACGACTTGCCGGTCGTGCGCTCACTCGGCTTGGTGCCGAGCGGCACCGAAGGCCTGATCTCGACGGCGCTCACGCAGCTGCTCGCGCTGATGCCGCTCGGCGGCCGATTGCTGCGCGCCGGTTGGGTGAGCGCTCTCGGCCTAGCGTTGGCCGGCGCTATCGCGTTCCGGCTGATTCATCGCGCGCTCACGTTGTCGTTGCCGACGCCGCGGCTCTCCCCGTTGCTCGCGTTAGCCGCGACCATGACCGCCGTGCTGGCGCCGAACTGGCAACTCGAAGGCACGCTGGCCGGCGGGGTCACGCTGGGTGTTGCGCTGGCTTTGACGGCTATTTGGGTCGCCGTCGGCGTCCAGGCGCGCTGGGCCACGCTGGCGCTCGGTGCGTTGATCGGCGCGACCGCAGTCGAGTCGCACGCCGCTGCGCTCGCGCTCGGGGTCGCGCTCCTTTCACGACTCTTGCTCGTCCGGCGCTGGCCGAAGCCGCACGTCGCGATTGAACTCTTGCTCGGCGTGGCGGCGCCGTTGGTGCCGTGGGCGCTGTTCCTGTTGCTGCGTCCGTTGTCGCCGAACGTCGACTTGGATTTGTCGGGCGGCATCGGCAGCTCGAGCTTGATGTCGGTCGACGCCGCCGCCGAGCGCACGACCGCGCTCGCTGCGTGGCTCAGCGACGCCGGCTTGCTGCCGTGCTTACTCGGACTGTTCGGCCTAGTTTTGGCCGTCTTTAGGCGGTCGATCCGCGCGCTCGGTGCGCCGTTCGCGGCGCTGGTCGCAGTCGATCTGGGTTTCCCCTCGGCCAAGATCGGCATACTGGCGAGTGACACGCTCGCTCCCGTGCGGTTGCTGTCGCTGATCGCGATCGCGGGCGCTTCGGCGCTGGCGGTGCAGGCGGCGGCGACGTACATGCGCCGCGCGCGCCTCCCGTTCGCGGAGCCGGCCAGCGCGCTGCTCGTCGTATTTCACTTCACGTTGGCGTTCGCGGCAGTCGAAGACTCCGCCTACGCTGCCGACCGGCGCGACCAAGTCGCAGCCGATTCGTGGACGGACGAAGCGCTCGACGCTTTGCCGCCATCGTCGCTGTTGCTGGTGCGCTCTGAAGCGCTGGCGTATCGCCTGTGGGCGGCACAAATCGCGCGCGGTGCGCGTACGGATCTGATCGTAATTCCGGAGCCGTTGCTCGAGCGCGGCAACGTCACCCAGCTGCTGCTACGCCAGGAGCCAGCGCTCGCCCCGCTCGTGCGCGAAATGGCGCTGTCTGGCGCGCCCACCGAGTTCTCGCTTTCGAGCCTGTCCGACGCGCGCCCGCTGTTCGTCGAAATCGACGCGCGCTGGTCCAAACGCCTGCGCGACCACCTGGCACCCCGTGCGTTCTTCCCGCGTTTTTCGGCGCACCCGCTCGGCCGCTCGGATCGCGCTCAGTCGTTGAAAGAAAACGACGACGGCTGGCAACGCGCGCTCTCGGTCGCGACCAAGCCGGGTGCCCGCGACGCCGCCACCCTTGCGGTTATGCAGAGCGAGCTGCGCGACCGTGCTCAGCTGCTCGTCGACGCTGGCGACCACGACGCCGCCGAGCTGGCGGTCCACTCCCTGTTCGCGATCGATCCGCACGACAGCGTCGCCGCGACCCTGACCGCGCGCTTGACTGCCGCCCACGACCGAACGCCGGCCAGCACGCTGGTGCGCTAGCTCGGGAAGATCGCGCCCAGCAGTCCGCAAACGGGGTAGCGGCTCTCCACTTCTGGCTCGGTCATCGGTAAAGTAGGCTCGACGCATGCCCCCTACCGCAAGACGTTACGGTCGACTTGCGGCGCTTGCGGCGCTGCTCTTCTACTGCGGCTTGCTGCTGGCGTCGGTGATCCCGGTGGCGCTCGTGCCGGGAAGTCGCGTGCTGCACGTGCTGCAAGCGGGCAGCGGTTTCATGTTGCACCTCGTGGGCGTCACGCCCGGAGTCGAGGTCTTCAGCGGTAACGCGACGGCGCGCGCGATCCCGAAGATGAGTTGCTTTCGCATCGTCGGCGAGGGCGCTGCCAACGTCGTGCTTTACGACGACTTGTCGCATTGCCGAGCGCGCCGCGTCGACGCCATTCGCGACCCATTTCGAATTTTTCAGATGTCGAGCCTGTCCGCCGCGTTCGTGGACCTGAACCTGATCGGTCACGGTGACCTCACGCGAGATCCGGCGCGCTCGCTGTTCCTGTTCAGCGACTACTACTGCCACACGGCCGCAGCTGAGCGCGCTCAAGTGCGAAGCGTCCGCATCGACACCGTGTACATCGGGCTCAATCTCGACGACGGAACCACGGGTGAGGTCAAGATGGGCGGGCGACGCCGTTGCGATCGACCAACCTGGAAGATTCGCTGAAGCGAAGACGGCACCAATGGCCAGCGTCGAACGTTTCTTCTTCCAACCGCTACGTTTTCGCGGCCTGTTCGTGATGCGCGCGGCGTTCGGTTTGATCGCGGTTTTCTACTACCTGCGACTCTTGCCCTACGTGCAGGTTTTCTTCGGTCCCGCGGGCATCGGCGGCAACGACACCGCCCAGCGCTGGCCGGGTTTCCCGATGCCAGTGATGGAGAATCTCGAGCACTTTGCGCTGTTGGGGGACGTGGCAAGTCCGTCGCTGGTCTGGCTGTTGTACGGGCTGTTGTTGCTTGCGGCGGTGCTGTTCACGCTCGGGCTATTCACGCGCGTCGCTGGTGTGCTGCTGGTCGTGCTGCACGCCGTCTTCGCCAGCCGCCAGCCAGGCCTTGGCGGTGGTTGGAACAAGCTCTATCCGGTGCTCGTGTTGTACATGACGCTCGCGCCATCGGGCGCAGCCTGGTCGCTCGACGCTTGGCGCAACCGCCGTCGAGACTCAGCGTATCGACCCTCGAGCGTGTTTTCGCCGTGGCCATTGCGCCTGCTACAGGTTCACGTGATCGCCATGTACGCGTCGGCGGGCTGGCCTCGCCTCGTCAATTACGCTTGGTTGCACGGCGAGACCGTGCTGCACGCGGCGGCCGACACTCGCTTTGGCCGTTGGGATCTGAACTGGCAGGCGCTGCATCCGTTGCTCAGCCTCGCCACGTATTGCGCGCTCGTGCTCGAGCCAGCGGCAACGTTCCTCTTGCCTTGGCGCGTCACGCGCCGCTGGTGCGCGCTGGCGCTGATCGCGCTGCACATGGGGATCGAACTTGTCGCCGACGTGGGCATGTGGGGGTTCGTCATGACGGCCGCCGTAGGTGCGTTCCTGCCCGATCACTGGTTCCGCTGGCTCCCCGGCTTGAAGGATGACCACTTCTCGGCCGACTCAGGCCACTGAGGAAACGTGCAGAACCGCCGCCTGAACTTCCGTTCTGCGCCTGAGCGAAAAGCGAGAAGGCCGAGGCGAGAAAACGCGGCGAGGGCCTTGCGTCGCTGAAACACGTGTCGCATTTGCGACATGATTTCCTCAATGAAATTGCGAGCAAGAACCTGCGGCATGACGGTGTCGCATCCGCGACACTCAGCGCAAAATCTCGAGTCGTGTCGCAAGTGCGACACCGTCATGCCAGTTCAAACGGGCCACGAAATCATTCCGGAACTTGTGTCGCAAGTGCGACACCGCTTCGCCGCGCAGACCGGTCGCCCACCGGGCCTCCTGGCGGTCGTAGCGCGCGTCTGCGAAGACAGCCGCCTCGGCGCCAACACACCCCCGCGATTGGACGCAACTCAACTCGGACTTGGCCGACCAGGCAACGTGAACCCCACACGATCGCTCTTCACGGTGCGCGTCGGCGAGGCCAGGCGGAGCGCCGTCGCCAGGAAGCGCTGGCGAGATGCGCGAGCGTTTCAAGTCGATGTGCAGACCTTGCTGGCACGCGCCTGCGTGCAATTCACGGAATGGCTACTCCTCGAAACGCTCCAGGAGCTGCTTGACGAAACTGGCGACGCCGTCGGTCAAGCTGCGATTGCAGAGCGGGCAGGCCTCACGCGAAAAGTCGCGTCCTATTGGTTGATCGTGATGAGTGAGAACGCGCTCGTCGATCGCGGCCCCGCCTCCGAAGGGACCGCCTGGCGCGTAATTCTGACCGACTTCGGCGAGCAGACGTTGCGGGTGTGCAACGAGCGGCTGGAAGAGGCGGGGCTTACTGGGTAAGGTGCGCGGATGATGCAGCGGGCGCTCGTGATCGGGGGACTTTGGCTGGCGGCTTGTGGTCCGAAGGGTGAGCCGGCGAAGACGGTCGAGCCGCTGCCGAGCGCGTCAGTGACTGCGCCTGCGGCCAGCGCCGCGACGCCGCTCGAGCCGACACCCGCGGCCACGGAGGAGCCGACTGCTTCGACTTCCGCCACGGTCGAAGCCAAGCCGAGCGCGCTTTCGATTCACGAAGTGTGCTTCGCGATGTGCGACAAAGTGAAGGCGAAGTGTCCCAAGAATTCGTTCGAGGCCTGCCGCGTGAATTGTTCGAAGTACGAGTCGCCGGCCGACGGTTGTGAAGACGTCGTGCGCTCCGCGCTGATCTGCGCGCGTGATGCCGCGGATCTGGTCTGCGCCAATGTGGCCCCCGAGAGCTGCGCCAAGCCGTTTCGGCAGACCGCGGCCTGCGCGTCAGGACAGAAGCCCGAAACGGCCGCGGCGCCCGGCGCGCTGGGGCCGCCGAGCGGGTTTTCGCTGTACGAAAACGCGCAAGAGGGCGTCCACGCCCCTATGCCGCAAGGCGTCGCGCCAGGCGAGGGCAACACGATCGCGACCGTCAAGCACGTCGACGGCGCGCTGTATTCGATCCGCAAGTTGCCGCGGCCTGAGGGCAAGCTGAACGAAAAGGTCTTCCTGAAGATCGGCATGAACCTGTTCGGTCGCTGCAGCGACAAGATGAAGATGCAGGGCATGGTCGACAAGCCCAGCCGCACCTCGATCAACTACACGACCAAGTGCCCCGACGGCAGCGAAGAACAAGGCTTGTTCTGGGCCACCGACAAGGTGTTGTTCGTCGCCAGCGTGAAGGGCCAAGCCGGCAAGCTCGGCCCCGCGGAGGCGTTTCTGTACGGCTTCGAGGCGAAGTAGCCGAGCGCTACGGCCCGTCTTTGCAGCAACGGAAGCCGAGGCCGGGCAGCACCGCGTTGGTGCTGATCACGTCGAAGTCGAACTTGCACGTGAGGCCGTTGAACGGCGTGAGGTACGAGCCGCCTTGCAGGCTCATG
The DNA here is from genome assembly GCA_038230915.1 of Polyangiales bacterium. Lineage (GTDB taxonomy): Bacteria > Myxococcota_A > Polyangia > Polyangiales > Polyangiaceae > PMG-095. The sequence continues at coordinate 82,286 of JBBRMI010000001.1, forward strand.
ATGTCGTACTTGGGGTTGCCGGTGGTCGAGCCACTCTTGTGATCGCTCCACTCAGCGACGTTGCCGGAGAGGTCGTAAACGCCGTCGCTCGATAGACAGTTCGGGAAAGACCCGGTTGGTGCAGGGGCGCTGCCCGGAGCGTCGATACCATTGCAATTTCCGCCAACGTAGACGTTGCCATACGGATACGTGCGATTGGTCGCGCCGGCGCACGCCGCTTCCAGCTCGGTGATGTGACACAACCGTTTGCCACTGGCTTGGCAGGCACCCTTGGCCTCGTCGAAGGTCGCGCCAGTCCAAGGCAAGCGATTCGGGATCCCGCACAGGTGCGACTCGTCCGTGCCAGCCGAGTTGGCGGTCGCGTCCGGGCGCGAGGCCTCGTACACGTCGATGTAGAAGTCGAACGTGCTGCGCTTGACGTGCGCCATCTGATCGGTGCCTTCATCGACCTGACCATCGCAGTTGTCGTCGAGGCCGTTGCAGGTCTCGGCGGAGGCCATCGGCGGATCCGGAGGCAATGTCGTGTCGCACAGGGTCTTCGTCGGGTCGAGCGGATTACACGTGATCTTGCCCTGGTCCAGGCACACGCCCAAAGCGCCATCGTTGCAGCTCTGGCCGAGACTAAGGAAGGCCTCGTCCTTCTGCCCGTCGCAATTACCGTCGATGCCGTCGCACAGCCCCTCGGTGATCACGACCTTGCCAGCCGCGGTTTTTTCGATCCCCGCCGGGTAGTCACAGCGCCAACCGCCCGCGGCGGAATCGCAGTGCAGCGGCACGTTGTTGCAAAGCGTGCCGGCTTTTTGCTTGCAGAAGCTATTGACGCCGGCGGCAGGGCCGCTGGCAGGCTTGTTCGCGAGCACTGCTGCTGGGTCGTCGATGACGCCGTTGCAATCGTCGTCTTTGCCGTTGCAAGACTCGGCGCGTACCGGTCGCACGGGGCACAGCTCGCAGCCGGGCGAATTGGCGTCCAAGTCACCATAGTCGGTCTCACAAACGTCGATCTTGCACTGCTTTTGCTCACACTTGGCGAGCGCGTGCGGCAGCGTCCCGACGCACGACGTGCCGCAATCGCCGCAGTGCTGCGGATCATTGTTGAAGTCGAAGTCTTCGTCGGCCGTGCCATCGCAGTTGTTGTCGAGCCCATCGCAGATATCGAGCGTGGGCGTCACCCCCGGCACGCACACTAAGATACTGCCAATGCACTGCGTCTTGCCGAACGTGCAGATCCCAAGACAGTCTTTGGTCGGACAAAAATCGCTGCAGGGAGCATTGGCATCGGCGCTTACCTCGTTGATTTGGCCGTTACAGTTTTGGTCGATGTCGTCGCAGACTTCGACACCGCAGCCATCGGCCGCCGTCGCCGTCGCCGGATCGCAGTCGACGCCGTTTTTGTCCTTGAGGTGACACGGGTACTCGCAGCCGGTCGAGTCGAGACCATCGACCGAGTACCAGCCGTCTTCGCACTTGTCGATCTTGCACTCGCCGCCGCCGCACTTCGCGGTCGCGTGCAGCAAACCGCAAGCGTTGTTACACACTCCGCAATTTTCGACGTCGGTGCTGAGATCGAAACCCTCGTCCTTCTTGCCGTTGCAGTTGTCGTCCTCGCCGTTACAGACCTCGTCTGCCATCGGGTCACCGGCGCAAACCAGCTCGCAACCATCGACAGGGTCGCCGTTCTGGTCGTAGCGATTCGCCTGGCACTTTGCGATCTGACACTTACCTTTGACACACGTCGCGTCAGCGCCCGTGATGACGCAATGTGTCCCGCACTGGCCGCAGTTGTTGACGTCGGTTTGAAAGTCCACGGTATCGCATTCGGTGCCGGCGTCTTGGAGCGCGGCGCTGCCGCCCGTGCTGTGCTTGCCGCTGGTTGCGGTGTCGTCGCCGCCGAAGCCGATCATCAGCGTCCCGGCGTTACCGCCATTGCTGGAACCGGCGCTACCGCCACTCGTGTTCGTCGATTGGTCGCTGCAGTCTTGGAAGCAGGCCGCCTCGGTGGTGCAACCGGGCGTGCCCGCAGCCAAGCCTGCTAGCAGCAGACCGGGACCGACGAGGCCGGTCCAACGCGGGGAGCTGCGCATCAAGCCACCCTCCCTGCACGGTCGCGACGCCGCCTGCTGGCGATCGCGCCGAGCAGAAGCAGCGACGCAACCAGCGCCGCGTTGCCACCGCGCGAAGGCGTCGTCCGACACGCACAACCGCCGCCGCCAGTTACCAGACCGTAGACGCCATGGCTCGTGCTCGCCGCGTTGGCGGTGGCACCGCTACCGGTGCTGCCACCCGTGCCGGAAGCGCCAGTCCCGTTTTCACCCGCGGTCGGTTCGGTGCCGTTGCCAGCTTGGCCGTTACCTTCGCCGCCCTCGGAGCCCGGCGCACCCGCCTGGCTCGTTTCGCCGGCGTTACCGTTGCCCGCACTGTTGCCCTCGCCGCCCGCACCCTGACTGTCCGGGGTGCACTTGTTGTTGCGACAATGGGCGCCTTCAGGACACTTCGTGTCGTCGCAGTTTTGCGGCACGCAATATTTATTGCCGTCGTACGACCGGCAATCAAAGCCACCGGGACACGGAAACTCACCGCCGTGGCACGGCTCATCGCACTGACCGTCGATGCACGCGTTGCCTCCCGGGCAAGCGGACAACGTATCGGCCACGCCGTCACAGTCGGTGTCTTTGAGATCGCAGACCTCCTTCAGGGGGTGAACGGCGCCGACGCAATCGATAGTGCCCTGCGCAGTGCAGACGGTCTTACCCGGCTTACACGGTAGCTGGTCATTCGGTGCTACTGGCGCGTCGCAGGCCTGGCCGACGCGGGGGTCGTTCTTCAAAACGTCGTCGTTCTCGTCGATACTGCCATCGCAGTCGTTGTCCTTGCCGTCGCAAATCTCGAGCTCCTGGGCGCCTTTCGGCACGCAAACCACGGCCTTCTTGGCGGCGTCGCATGCCAGCGACCCGGGGCACCCGCCCAGCGTCGTGCACGAGCTGCCGAGCGTCGCGATGTCGTCGGTGCTGCCGTTGCAGTCGTTGTCGATGCCGTCGCAGGCTTCTTCACCAGGCACGCCGGCGTTAACGCATGTCACGATGCCGCCGGCGCAAGCATACGTACCCTTGTTGCACTGCCCGGTGCCGCACAATGCCGGCGCCTTGACCTTCGGGTCGCAGCACTCCGCCCCGACCACCTTGCCGCCATCTTTCACGTTGTCGATCACGCCGTCGCAGTCGTTATCCTTACCGTCACACACCTCGATCGTCGGCACCTTCTGACCGACGCAGTTGGCGGCATTCATACCGTTGCCCCAGTCAGCCACGCCACTGTTCGCCACGGCCGTGCACTTCCAGGTGCCAGTCCGACATACGCCGTTTTGGAAGCTGTTCGGATCCGAGTTGAAGGTGTTTCCGGTCACGACGTAACAAGACTGGGTTTGCCCGTCGACTAAGTTGTCGCAGTCGTTGTCGAAGCCATCGCACACCTCGGCGAATGGCCCTGTGGCGCCTTGGCACTGCAGGTCGCCGTTGACGCAAACCGTTAAGCCCGGCTTGCACTGACCAACGGCCGAGCCGCACGGCTGGTCGTCGTCCACCAAGTCGGCGACCTCGTCGATTTGGTTGTCGCAGTCGTTGTCGAGGCCGTCACAAATCTCGGGCTGCGGAACGCACGGCTGACAGTTGAGCGGATTTTGCGGCGTGCTCTCGTCAATCAAGCCGTTGCAGTTGTCGTCGATGCCGTTGCAAGTCTCTTTGCCGCTTGCGCCACCCGGCATATCGATATTGCAGAAGCTGCCGGACCCGTCGGCTTTGCAGATGAAGTGGCCGGTGCCCTTGCAGGCGCCGAGCTTGCCATCATCGCAGGTCAGACCGGGGCCGGTCGGCGGCTGTGTCTCGGGGAAGTCTTCGTCGATCAACCCGTCGCAATCGTCGTCCTTGCCGTTGCACTTCTCGAACACGAAGCTGTCGGAGATGATCGTCGCCATCGCGTTGGCGAGCTCGGCCCGACTGCTGACGAAGTAGGCGGTGTTGGTGCCACCGGCGGCGGCGATCGAGTTCAGCTGCGCCGTTTCGGTGGGCAGGGTCGAGAAGCCGATCACGTAGGTCTTGACCGAGACTTGCGTCGGCGCGCCCATGATCGTCTTGGTCACGCCGGCGTTCAGCGCGGCCGCGGCGGCCACCGGGTCGCCCTGACAGCTCTCGGCGCCGTCAGTCAGTAGGATCACGTTGTACTTGCGACACGGCACTGCGTTGTCGCAGGCAATGCGCGGCGCCAAGAAGTCTTTGGTCGCTTGCAGCGCGCTGCCTAGCGGGGTCGGGCCGGTAGCGCGCAGCTCGCAGTCGCCGCCCGGGCAAGTCACGCCCGACTGGAAGTTGGTCTCTTTGTTGTCGAGCCAGCTTAGGTAGCTGCTGAGCGGCTGCGAGAAATCGACCAGGTACTGCGCGCCGCGCTGGGGTGGGCCGCAGCTGCCGGAGTAGTTAATGCAGTCGGCGGTCGGCGTCTGCCAGCCGATGTTGATGTTGGTATTCAGCGCGGCCAGCGAGTCGTCGACGCTGGTGCCGTCGCCATACAGCTTGCTCGGAACGCACTGACTATCGGGATAGTAGTAGGGATAGGCCGGGCTGACGTTGTCGTGCGACTGCAACACCGCGTTGGTGCGCGGATCGTCGTAGCTGCAACAGCTCTGCGCACACTCGAACCAGTTCGCGGTCTGGCAGCTGCGATTCAGTCCGCTGTCCTGATAATAGCGAGCCAGCGCGTAGTCGCTCTCTGGGAAGGCCGCCAGCACGTCGGTGAGGGCGCCCTTGGCGTTGTAGAGGCGCGTCTCCGTGCCGTTCACGCCGGGGAAGTCGACCGAACCGTCGCCAAAGCGTGGCTCACCGTCGTTGTCGAGCAGCATCGAGCCGGAAGTGTCGACCACGACCGCGAAACGCGGCCGGGTGTCGGTGACTGCCGCATTGCAAGCCGCCACCGTCGGGCAGTTGCCGGGCTTGCCAGCGGTGCAAGCCGCGATCTTCGAGCCGTCGGGACAGGTGATTTGGCCAAGGCCGTCGTCCGAGATGCCGTTGAAATCGTTGTCCTTGCCGTCGCAGATTTCACCGACGTACGCCGCGTCGATCTGCAGCTCGCCGGCGCCGGCGCCGGCTTCGCCGGAGCAGATCGGGCAAATGCCGCCGTTGCCGCCGCGCACGTCGAAGATCGAACGCGGGTCGATATTGTTCACGCGCGATTGCACGTTGATGATCCCGCCGCCGCCGCCGCCGGCGCAGTCGTCACACACGCCGCTGTTTTGGCTACCCTTGCACTCGTCTTCGTTCTCGCCGAAGTCGAGGTAGTCGCAGATCGCCTGGTTGTTGGGGACGCAGCGCTTGCCGACGCCGGCAGTCGCGTCCGCGCCGCCCAAGTCCAAGCACAGGCAGCCGCTGGCAGAGCTGCACTCGGCCGGGGTCTGCGTATCGCAACCGGTGTCGTCCACGCACGTATTCCACTGCCGCGGATCCGTCGCAGTGGGAATGCAGACCCAACCCAGGTTGCCACCCAACTGGCGCCGCACGTAGCCGGCGTCGCAATACGGAGCGGAGACTCGGGAGGGCGTGCAGTTCGCAGGGTCGCAACGTTTGTATTGGTTACCCGACGCTGGCTCGGTGAACGTTCGGCACAACTGGCCGGCGCCGCAGTCGCCATTGACCGTGCAAACCAGCGCTTTGGGCTGCGAGTCGCCGCCGCGGCCGCCCCGCGCCGAGATGCGCGCCGTTTGGCCTACGTTCACCGTGTCGCCGACGATCAGGATCGTGCCACCCGCACCACCACCGGCCGAGTCGTTACCCTGAGCGCAGCCTCGCTTGCCATCGGTGGTGATGCGCCCGTTGATGGTCACGATGCTGGTTTTTGCGCCGGCGAACAGCACGATACGACCGCCGCCGTTGCCGGCACGGTTCGTGGCGTCGTAGCTGTCGCGGCAACCCTTGTCGCCACCGGCGGCGCCGAACTCGGGGTCGAGAATGTGATGCCAGTAGGACTGCCCCGCGACCGTGGGCAGCTCGTCGCCGAACACGTCCGTGTTGCTGGCGGTAAAGCCGTAGCACTGCAGGCCGGCCGTGACCGGATCCTGATCGACGTCATCGACGCAGGCACCGCCAACCTTGGAGCTGCAATCCTCTTCCCACTCTTGAGGGAACTGGCACGTGTTGGCGTCACCGTAGACGAAGCAATCCTTCGTGCCCTTGCCACCGCGGCCGAAGTGCGCGCCGCCGCCACCCGAGTCTCTGACCGAGCAGCCACCCTTGCCACCGGCAGTAGCGGTGGGCCCGGGGCCGTCATCGCATTCGACAGCCTGATAGCCTCGCCCACGGGCGGTGATGCGCGACGTCACGTCGATCGTGATGTTGCCGCTCGCCTTGAGCACCAGGTTACCGAGCGTCGGTTTGTCCACGGCGGCGTTGTCGAACGCGGTGACTTCGATCGTGGCGTTGTTCTTCAGCGTGATATTGTCGAACGTCTTTTCGCCGCTGTAGCGACAACCGCGCCCACCATTGATGGCGGTACCGCCATCGGGACACGCGTTGGTCGTGATGCTGCCATCGACGACTAGATTCGTGCCAGCCGCCGCGCGCGCGTCGGTCGACCCCAAAGCCATGCCGAGCCCAACAAGGCACGACAAACCCAATCGAACCCAAGGTGAAGTCATGTCCAACTTACAAGAATAGAACTATCGGCCTAGGACTGTCCACGCGTCTGTCAGGTAATGCCTGGCCTCGCGGGGTCTCGGCCTGGCTAAGGGCCCGCGAATGGCTAAGGGCCGCACGAGCCCCCAGCGGCGCAGCGAGAGCCCGTATTAGTGCGGCAGCCGCGGTTTGGCTTCCGCGCTAAACTTGCGTTGGGTGGACAGTTAGCGCGGCTTACTGCCGCTCGAGCAGCACGTCTTGCGGGTACAGAAAGCCGTCGACGTTGCCGGATTCATTGGCCGTCGTGTACGACAGGAATTGCGAAAGCTGCTGAAAAAGCTGCCCAAACTGGTTGAGCTGCCAGTTGGGCGCCCCGGGCTCCACATACACGGTTGGCAGATAGTTAATCGACGTCCCCAGCTGGGTGTAGGCGTTGAGCGGCATATCGAAGTCTTTTGCCGAAAACGCCATCTCCTTGATGGTCGGAAAGGCGCAAGTCGTCCCGTCGGTACTGCTCAGCGTCTGTTCGGAGACGCTAATTGTGATGCCGCCGTACTGCTGACGGAGGCTGAGCTCATAGGTCCCGCTAAAGGCAAGGACGACCGTGCAGCCATTGAACGGCTCACCTTTCTTGCTGCTGAGCGGCACCGTTACCATCTCGGTGAACTCACCCTTCTTACCGAAGTCCAGCTCCAGCGAGATAGTGCCCAACATCAATCGCGAGGTCGGCACGGCCATGGTGTTCGGGATCGGCGTACGCTGCACATTGAGCTGACCGGAGAATCCAGTGGCAGGAATTTCCGCCCTCCACGTCGTGCCAGCCAACGGGTCGCCAGCCGTGAAGGCGGAGGTTTCGCTCCAATCGGCCGCAGGGCAGCCTTGCTGCGTTGGCCGCACTCGCAGCTTGAGCTCCTTGTCCTTGTTCACGTCGGAGAAGTAAGGAGAGACGGCCATCAGGTAGCTACCGTCGTCACGCTGCCCGAGCGCCTGCACGCCCACGTAGTTGGTGCTCCACGCCCCGAGGGAGGGATCGAAGGCTTGGACATCGAACGAATTGACCTTGGCGCCCGCCACCGCGAACTCGAGCCTCACGAGGCCACCCCACACAGCCGCGCCTTCGGGTTGAGTGAGCTTGATCTTCGACGTGGACGTCGCGCAGTCCTCGGGGCTCAGAGCGGGCGGGTAGTTAGGCGCTACGGCGGGCGCGCCAGCCTGACTCGCGTCGTCGTCGGTTACCTTCTGTGCGTCGCTACCGCAAGCACACGCCGAGAGCGCGACAAGCACCGTCAAAGAGCGAACATGGAATGCACGAAGTAGGGTCGCCATCGTTTGAATCCTCCGAAGTCCCGCGAAACCCCCCTGACTAGCACGGGTGCGAGGGCCGATGCTAGCTTTGGCCCGCTTGCGCGACCTTGTCTTACCAAGTCTCTCTATCCCCGCCCGTGAGCTCGAGTGGGTGGCGGTGCGCTCTTCGGGGCCGGGCGGGCAAAACGTCAACAAGGTGTCGAGCAAGGTCGAGTTGCGCTTCGATTTCGAAGCATCCGAGGCTTTGACCGCGAGCGTCAAGACGCGGCTCCGCGCCTTGGCGCAGCATCGCTTGGACGCTGAAGGTCGTATTCTCATCACCAGCCAAATCACGCGCACCCAGCCGCAAAACCTGGCCGACGCGCGTCAGCGGCTGGCGGAATTAGTAGCCAAAGCGCTGGTCGTGCCGAAGAAACGCCGCCCGACCAAGCCTTCGCGATCCGCCAAACGCGCGCGCGTCAACGACAAGCGCGTTCATTCGAAGAAGAAGCAGGGCCGTGCCCGAAAGACGAACGATGACTAACGCAAGCTTGCGCCTCCTGACCGCGTTCCTGGCACTGACTGCGACGTGCGGCTGTAGTGGGCTCGACAATTGCCCGGACGGATCTGACCAGGCAATCCCGATCGACACGGGCACCACGGACCAAGCAAGCCTAACCTTCGAGTCGGCGCCGTGGGCTGGCCCGCTCGACGCATTCCCGGCAAAGACGCAGCTCGCGTTCAAGCACGACTTGGGCGTTACGCCACTGTTGGTCAAAGCCTACCTCTCCTTCTCGAAGGTCGGCACCAATGAAAACGATCCGGGAAGCGTCACCGAGGTCGCTGGTAACGAGGGGCCGCTCGATTGCATCGATTCGAAGGTGATCGTCGTCAAGAACGACACCTGCGAAAAAGGCTTCTTCATCCGCGTCGTAGCTTTGGGCGCCAGCCCGAACAGCGACACCGACGCCCACTGCGGCGAGAAGTAGGCCGCTCAAACACCCGACCTTTCATCACATCTTTGCCGCAACGAGTCCTGTTCGCTCGCGGCTCTAGCCACGAAATGCGATGAATAATCAGCTCAAACACCGGAGGATGTCGACGCCGTCTTCACTTCGAAGCTAGCCCGACTTAGCTCGGTTCCATTCTCGCTCCACAGCACGGCTTCCCAAACGCCCGCCGAGCGAATGAAGTGCGTGAACGCCCAAGTTCGATGGCGCGTCACGTTGCCAGGCACCGGTAGGCTCACGTCGCCGACGCGCTCGGCGCCGCCTCGGCGCTCGAACATGATGCGCACCTTTTTAGTCAGCTAGCGGCTAAAACGTATCAACCACGAACGGCCGCGGACCCGCGAAGACAGCGCCGAGCAGGTCGGTGTCGCGCGGCTCGGCGTTGAGCAAACCGGCTGCCTGCATCTCACGCGGATGGCAGAAACCGCTGAACACCGCGGCGAGCGCGCGCACGTCGAGCTGGATCCGCCCTTCACCGCCTGGGGTAACACGCGGCTGGCCGCCAGTCAGCTCCAAGACGCAGCGGCCGGCGTTCTCCGGCAGCGCCTCGTCGGCGACGTCGAGCTGAAGCACGGCGTCGAGCGCCGGGTAGCCCCGTAGCTTGAGCGCAGCGCGCACGTCGGTCAATCGCAGCAGCCATTCTTGGCAGTTGGGCTCAGTCCGCGCGCGATTGTTGGCGATGAGCTTGCGCAACAGCCCCTGCGGACCATCTGGGAAAACGACCCACTCCGCCACCGATTTGTGGTGTGACATCAGCGCCAAAGCAGCCCGCGCGGCCCGCGGCGTAGTCGCGATCACGTCCTGCACGATTAGCGAATTCTGTGGTCGGGCATGCTGCAGCGAGACGTAACCCTCGAGCAAGCCCGAAAATTCGATGCGATACGCGTAGCGCTTCGAGCCGTCGTACGGCAGGAAATGGCTGCGCCAGAAATGCTCGTTGCGATCCAGGAGTCCCGAGCGTTCGCTAGCGAAGCGTTGGTAAAGCTCGCGGGCGGCGCCCTGCTCGTCAGGGTTGAACGGCACATAGCGGGCGCCGTCGGTCGAGGTCGGCAGATCGTGGCTCGGCACCCGGAAGAACATTTGATCGCCGGCCGGCTCGTAGCCCAAGCCACGATAGAAATTGGGCGCGGAAGCGAACAGCACGCTCAACGGCACCTCCGCCGCTCGCGCTTCACGCAGACCGTGCAGCATGAGCGTGTGACCGACTCTTCGCCGGCGAAACTGTGGCGCCGCGACCACCGCTGAAAGTGCGTGACTCGCCAGTCGCCGTCCGCCAAACCACTGCCCAGTTTCGTGGATGACGAGTCCGCCAGCGACGTCCTGGCCGTCGGTCAGCGTGCGCATATTTTCCCAGCCGTGATCACCGAGTGAGCCCAGCCACTGCGCCGGATCGAACGTGAACGCCTGGCCCGCCATCACGACGAACGTCTCCGCCTGCTCGCGCGTTGGCTTACCGTACCGAAGTTCCTCGTTCGAGCTCATCGCGCACGAGCTTACAGCTTCAAAACCACCGACGGCGCCGAACGTTGCGCAGGACCGTGGAACACTGCCTCGACGTTGTTGCCGTCCGGATCGAGCAAGAACGCCGCGAAGTACCCCGGATGATACCGGCGATCGCCCGGCGGACCGTTGTCGGTACCGCCAGCCGCCAACCCCGCGTCGTAAAACGCCTTTACGACCTCCTTGCGGGGCGCCTGAAATGCAAAGTGCGTGCGACCCGTGAGGGCACCCGCCGACGCCGGACTCACTTTGGTCGACACGAACAGCTCATCCACCCAAAAGAAGCCGGGCCCAGTGCCACCCAGAGGTATCCCCAACGTGGCCACGACGGCCGTATAGAAGCGCTGACTGCGCTCGATATCCGCGACCACCAAGTGCAAGTGATCGAGCAGACGCCCACGGTGAAACTCCTTGATCTCCATGCTTCCCGTCTAGTTCCAAGCCCCCATTTCGACCAGTGGCAGGTCGGCTGCGGAGGGCACCGAGACCAAGTTTTGGACCAAGCTCGAGACCGCGAGACCAAGCCGAGTTGGGTCTTGAGCCTGAACGGCTGCTGCGCGCGGTGGCGGATGGACTGCCGGACAGCCTCGAGTTGGCGAAGGCGCTGCTGAAGGCGGTGTTGGGGGAGTCACTTGTGAAGCGCGCCGTTGCGCTGGACGAGCTGTTGCCTAAGGCGAACCCGGTGGCCCTCGACCCCCGAGGCCCCCCAACCTTTTGATTCGATTCTCTTTCTGGCGGAGGAGGAGGGATTCGAACCCACGGTACCCTTGCGAGTACGCCGGTTTTCAAAATGTTTGACGACTCGAGTCACGAGGACCAACGAAGGACTCAAGAAGGCAACTAGAGCCCGGCGAGGAGCACGAACCTTGATCTTGCTCTTCGGCAAGTTGCGCGACTAACATTCGGACCCCCGCGACTGCGCGTGCGTCGTCGGTGAAAATCGCGGCCTCATCCAGTGTCGAGGCGGACGAGGCGGACATGTTCGCAGACCCGACGATTGCGATGCGACCAACAACGATCGCCTTCGCATGGAGGCCAGGGGACGAATAGACTTTCGTTCCTCGAGCACATGTCCGTCGCAAGACCTCCGCCGATGTCTGTCCTGAACTAATAGCGTTGTCCGTGGCATCGCACACGAGAACGTCGCCTCTGCCGAACTTTAGGTGCACCTCGGAAGTGACGTAGGCGATGGCCGCAAACTTCGCGGGCCCCCCTTGAGTCAGCTTCTCGATTTCAGTCCAAATGCCGTCGCTTACAATCCGAAGCACTTGGTTCCCGTAGGGGTTCGAGAGTCTAGTCGTATTCTCGGCGGCAATCTCATCCTCATTCGCCGTGAGCCAAGCCGATCGCCCCTGCACCTGTTGCTTTCACGTGGTGGAACAACCGCGAGAGGTGCGACGTCATGGTCAAGTCGGCGCGCGGTGAATCCGCAACTTTCGGGCAAGAGCCTCGCGAGCTTTCATCGCCATTTCTGGCTTTGGCTTCAGCTTCAGGTTCTTCATGTAGTCGTGGCCCTGGCGACGGATCCGCACCTCGCAATGAGCTTCGTTGCCGGCATCTTCCGGTGGACACGGATCGTCGGCCGCGAAAAACTCGTACGGAGCTTCATCGGCACGAGGAATCGGGGGTGGCATCTCCTTCGGCGTAATTACGAGAATGCCGTTGTCTTTCGGTCTCGACGGCGCCAGCACCTGTTCCGGCGTCGAGTATTTGCCGCGGTTGAAAGAACAGGCGGGCACTTCTACGGCCGTCGCCAAAACCACCAGGCGATCGTCCACGTGGTCCTTGGCGACGCTTCTGTACAAGGCTTCGTCGTCTGGAATCGTTGCGTCAGCGCTTCTTGCCATGCGGTGCACCGAGGAAGGTTCGAATCTTCCGTACCGCCTTGGTAAGCCCGCCTGACTCGACGACCCAAGTGTCTGCTTCAGAATTGCTCGCGCGATCACTGAGCATGGCTACCGTCACGCCTTCGTCATCACTCTCCAGCATCGCGTAGCGTGCTTCGCCAAGGAACACGAACGCCAGTCCGCCGCCACGAGAGCGAACGATCCTGTCGGGTCGCTCCGAGAGTTGGCCAAGAACTCGCTCAACTGCTGAGGCTGCGGAGAAGCAGAAATCGGTGAGCTCATTCCGAAATGCTGCGACCTTGGTAGCCGACGACGCCGCAGGGTCAGAGCGCGTGGCATCTCCGGCTAGGTATGCGCGGCCCACGGTCGTGCTTACAAGCGGGGCGACCCTTTCCTCGGTCAAAAACGAGCTAATTCCGTCCATCGTGCCTTCCCCATGTTTGGTGCATCTCTGCGCTGGTGAATGAGGCGAACCCCTTCACGATGTGCTCACGTCCAAGATTCAAAAATGTGATGACGCCTTCGACGCCCGTGCCGAGAGGTTGTCCGCGCGCCGTCAAGGTTAGCTGAATCGCTTTGCCGCCGGCTTCGAGGTCGGTCACAACGCGCCCCACGATGTGGAGTCGACCTAGAGGCTGACTAGGATCTCCACCGCGCATGACGAAGTGGGCACCAACCTCTGACGATTCTGGGTCCTGCAGGAACGTGTCGCTAAAGGAGCCACTCCAAGGATGAATCACGGAGCCAAGGGTGGTGGCAGGGCTCTCACCCAGGGGTATTAGGTTCACGTAGGTGACCTCACACTGATTCGCTGCGAGGCTCCCTAGAGATTCCTTCTCCGCAAAGTCAATCAACGCTCGGAGGTCCGTCGCAAACGGACCGAGAACGCTCTCGTATCGAGGATACGTCGGAGCATCGACAGCCTTCGTCCAGTTCCTGACGAAACGATCCGCCTGATACTGCTTGAGTTCCGTCCCACGCTCGTTTCGAAAAATAGCGCGCCGGAGTTGCGCAACATTCAACCATGCGCGGGCGTCCGGTATCGCCTCACCAAATAGTTCGAAGGCTGGCGCGATTGGATGCTGGTCCTGCCAGTTCGGAAACTCGGAGCGGCAGCTCTGCCACAGTTCCGCAATGTGCCTCGCCACGAAGGCCAGCGGTTCGAACTGCACCGACAGCGCGACCTCGACAACGGGCGGCCGCTCGAAGTCGGGAAGGTAGGACGGGCGGGGTGTCGCGTCCGGAGCGGACATTGTCGATGGAAGGCCGGAGCGTGTCATGTCTGGTTTGCGCTTTCGAGCGTAATTTACGTGGTTTTAGCCATGCAAGAGATGGACCAGCGGAAGGGGGTCTCCAGGTTCAACAGCGGACTGAGCGCAGTGTTCCAACCGGGCGCCAAGGTGGCACCTGGTGTGGCGTCGAAGGTGGATACTTGATCCATCGCGGCAAACCCCCATCGGCTCGCCAGGGGTCTCAGTTGCGTGGGCTGCGGCCGAACCAAGCGGGCAGAAGTGAAAGTGCCGTCAGCAACGCGTCGGCGCAATCCCGACTCATCGAGAAGCTTTCCCGCTAGGTCTGAAAATCCACCATTTTTCCCCTTGGTTTGCGCCCCTAAACCAAAGCCACGCCATACCGCCGGCGAAAAGTCCGCTCGCACCAGTTTATGAAACCGGTGCCTTCAACCGCTCGGCCACTCCTCCGTGGAGTGGCCGGTAAGTAGTACGATTTTGGTGGCCGGCGGGGGTCGAGCGGCGGCTTAGTTCGGGAAATTGGCGGTTTTTTGAGGTATTTGGGCGGCTACAAAACCATCCACCACTTCTGCCGCGTCTTTCAAAGAAGAAACCGGCCAGTCGCCGCGGCCGTTTCGCAAACTCGCGCTAGCTGGCGGCGAACGACGACCGCGCCGTCACTTGAACGGATCCGGCGTGCAGCCGGTCCCGCGGCAGCCTTCGATGTCGACGCCACGAATTTTGTGGTCCTGCCTTGTCCAGCAGCCATCCGCGGTGGTGTCGACGACGTAGTTGTAACCGCGAGTACCGGGCGCAGAGTTGCTGAACACGCGCGTGACGACCTCTCGCTCGCCATCCAGCTTTAGGCGCGCGTGGAAGCGGTAGAAGTTCTTCGACGGGAATTCGTTTTTGTATGCCGTCTCGGGAGCGGTGAACAGCACGCGCATCTTGAGCTCGCACTGGCTGGTGTCGACGCTCACTCGATAAAATTCGTGCCCGTGAATGTGCGTTTCGAAATTCGCTTGCTCGGTCCACGCGAAAGCTACGGCGGGCAAAGACAGCAGCGCGGCAGTCGCTGCTGCGATTCGAACCTTCGAGATCTTCGGCAGGCGCGTGAAGGTCATGTGGCCTATTGAAACCGCGCCCGAGCGCACTTCGGGAGTAGGAATATTCCGCGGCATCGCAATCAATGCTCGGTACCTAGTTGGTGCGTTGCTTCAGCGCACGCTGAACGATGCGCTCGGCACGCTGCAAGTCAGTTCGCCGGAAGGCGTGGCCGGGGCGTGACAGCTCGAGCATCGCGGTCAGCTCGTTGCCGATGCACACCGGGATCATCGCCACCGCGCCGGAGCCGCCCTTGCTGCTAGCAAAGCGCATCGCGAGCGCGTCTTCTGTCGGACCGTAGGGCGGTCCGAAGACCGGCTTACCGGCGCGCGCCGACTTCAAGATCAGATCGCTCTCGGGCAACGCGTAGCCGAGGCGCTCGGTCGACATTGGACCCAACACCGACCGCGTAACGAGCGAACGCCCGTAGCGGCCGCGGTAGTGGAACATCGCGCTCTCAGCGCCCGTCGTGACCAGCGACAACCACGTCACCGTGTGAGCCAGCTCCATCTCGTCCTTGATCCGCTCGACCGGGCGACCCCACTCCGCCAGTTGCGCGGCCGAGGGCGCTTTGGCGAAAGCCTTGCTATTCAGCGCCGAAATCTCGCGCACCGAGGTCAACGTGCGCCAATCACCGCGGTACGTGCGCACATGGCAGTAGTCGGGAACACGCCCGAACTCGACGCCGCGCATCAATAAGCCGGTCACGACGGGGCCGACGGTGAGCTCACCGTTCGTCACGTACCAGAGCGGCGGGGGTTCGAGCCTGAAAACACTCTTGGGGATTTCTTGAAGCTGCATGGGTCTTGGCCTGTAGCTTCACGAATTCTCGCTCGACGATGTAGGTGCGGGCCAACAAACGCGCATTGCCTCGGCGCGTGCATGCGGCGAGCGTCAGCGCGCGCCGCGGAAATTTTGGGGGCCGGCGTTTTTCAGGCTCACCCGCGTTGCCAGTGGCGATAGCGGTTCCGGCGCCGCCGTCCGCGGTCATCGCGGCGCGTGCCAGCGCTGTCAGCGCTTGGGCCGGCGTATTTTCTCGGCAACAATTCGGCTCAGGTCGGCCACGCGATACGGCTTTTGCACGAAACCGACGGCGCCGCGCTTGAGCATCGCGCTCACGTCTTGCTCGGCGCCGTAGCCCGACCAAATCAACACCGGCATGCCCGGCTCGAGATCGCGCAATTTTGCGAACGTGGCTTCGCCGCTCAAGCCCGGCATGCGCAAATCGAGCAGCGCGAGCTGGAAGCGACCCGGGTGGGCGCTCACCTGCTCGAGCGCCGTCTTGCCATCTTGCGCGTACGTTACTTTGTAGCCGAACGACTGCAGCGTTGCGATCGCGGTCATGCTGACCATCGCGTCGTCTTCGATCAGCAGAACCTCACCCTCGCCGTGAACCACGGCGGTGCCGCTCGGCGCGGGCGCCAGGCCCTCGGGCTCGGAACACGGCAAATACACGCGGAAAACCGTACCGGTCTCGAGATCACTATTCACCTCGATGCTACCGCCATGCGCCTTCACGGTGCCGGCCACGGCGGCCAAACCGAGCCCGGTGCCTTTGCCAACCGGCTTAGTCGTGAAAAATGGGTCGAAGATGTGCGGCACCTGCTCTTTGGGAATACCGCGTCCGGTGTCGACCACTTCGAGCACGACGCACGTTCCAACCGGCAAGCCTTTGGCGCTGTTGCGCGTCAGCTCGATCGAAGCGGTGGCGACCGTCAACTTGCCGCCGCTCGGCATCGCGTCGCGCGCGTTGATCAACAGGTTCAACACCGCGCTTTGCAGCAGCGCGGCGTCGCCCGCCACTGTCATGTACCGCGCGTTGAGCTCCGTCAAAATCGTGATGTTCGGATCCATCGAGCGCCGCGCCAACGTGACGGCTTGGCCGATCACCGCGTGCAAATCAGTCGGCGTTTGCAGCATTCGCGCCTTACGCGAGTAGGCCAGCAGTTGCCGCGTCAACTCAGCCAAGCGCTGCGATGCTTGCAGGATGCTGTCCGACAGCTCGCGACCGGCGTGCTGCGGCGGCAACTCCATGTTGAGCAGCTCGGCCGAGCCCATGATCGCTGTCAGGTTGTTGTTGAAGTCATGCGCTACGCCGGCGGCGAGTCGCCCCACCATCTCGAGCTGCTTGCTCTCCACCGCTTGCAGCTCAGCCTCGGCGCGCGCACGCTCCGCTTGCTCACGGCGCAGCGTCTCTTGGCGCGCCAAGCGCAACGAACGCTCCATGCGGGTCACGACCGCGACCATCAGCCCGCCGAACAGGCTGATCGCCAGGAAGGTAACGCCCAACGACCGGATCCAGGTGCGTGCCAGCGTCATGTCGATATCGACGCGATTGGGCGCTGGGATGCGACCGGACACTACCGCCCACGCCACGCTAGCGAGCACTACGGCTGAAGCGAGGGTGAGACCGATCATAGCGCGCCGACCGAGCAACAAGCCGGCAAGCATCAACGTGACCGTCAGACACACGCCGGGCCCCGAGAGCACGCCGACGTTCGCGTAACCCATGAGTGCGGTCACCAGCGACGGCACGATGATAATCCAGCCCCGCGCCGTGCCGCGCGGTCGCCCAGTCAGCGCCGGTACTGAAACCACTACCGCGGCGCTCAGTGCGCAAATCAGTAACCGATCACGACTGGCGCTCGACGCCATCGCAAACCAAATGAAGGCGCCACTCGCCGAAAAAATCACGAGCAGGGCGCGGATCAGCTTCAGGGCGAGGTCGGTTCGCCACGCGAGTGCCTCGTCGCCCTCCCCGGACTCCTGCCCAACGTCCTGCATCTGTGACCAGAATAGTCAGGAACTCGGCAGAATCCAAAGACCTGGCGAAGAGCCCGCAACGCGACCAATGACGAGCGTTCAAACCGGCAGGGCGCAGCGAAAGCCGCGTGGACCATCACCACGCGGCTCCCGCGAACGCGCCCACCCGCCTCTCCGCGTGGCTCAGCGAACGGCGGAGCGAGCAGCCCGCGCCGACGGCGCCGTAATGCGCCCGACCTGCCGGTGCGTCAGCACAGAAGCGGCCTTGATGTGCCCCGAGCTCTTGCGCGTCGACTTGCGCGAGGGCTTGCCGCTCGCAGAGCTTTCGAGCACCGGCCCGCCGCGATTGTCGGAGCGCTTGGCGAAGTTGTGCGGCGATGTTCCGACGCCGTCCATCAAGGTCGTATCGATGTTCTCGTCGCGGCTCGGCTTGCGCAGCTTTTTCGGGCGCGGGGGTCTGCTCTGCCGGAAAAGCTCTGCCATGTACTCTTCTGCCTTCGTCGCCATACGGTCCCTCTTCCTTTCAGGAGCCGAATCGGCTCCTCTGAGAACGTGACGTGACTGTGCATCCGAACGCTGCGAGCCCACCCCCAAGGCAAACATCGTACAGGCTTCCAACTGCGGCGTCGCCGGACAATTCCTGTCGCAAGTCATTTGGTGTCGTCACCGCAGGCCGCGCCAACACGTCGCGGTACCGCCGCAACACGCCACAACGCCTGCGCGTCGCGGGGCTGCGCCCCCGATCCCAGTCGCTTTGCGCGTGTTTTGTGTTTCGGCGCACGGCCGGGGCGTTTGTTTCTGCGGCACACCGGGGAAGGGTCGCGGAGACTCCGCGTCTGAACTTGGTCATTTCTATCCGGGTCAACGAATACCGCTCGTTGCGCCGTCGTTTCGAACTGACCGTTGTGAGGATTCGTGATCGCTCGCCCATGCGTCGCTCCACAGATTGCAGCAGCCGTACCAAAAACCAGCATTCGTGTTGACGCGAAAAGAATCCGTCCCGACATGGGAATGAGAAAATCATCGACTAGGTTGTTCGCACACCCACGCGGCTTCAGAGGAGGCCACAATGGCCAACCTAAGACCTCGCACGGTGGCGCGCATGACAGCGCTATCGCTCGATCTAACGGCCGGCGCGGGGGTAGCCGCCTCACTGCGTGAATTGTCCACGGAGGTTCTGTGCGATCTGATCGACGACGCGGAAGCGGGAGAAACGAACCACCCCGAACGGGCGCGGGTGCTCTCTTTACCGAGCGACGACCAACGCGCCACGGTTCGCGCCCAGGTGGCGGTCACCATGGGTAGCTTTTGGCCCAACTTTAGCGCCGAGGCAGCCGACGAGTTGCGTCGCCTCGCCCGTGACACCTCGGACAACGTGCGCGTTTCTGCCGCGGTCGGTTTGGCACGCGCGATCGAACGCGCCAACGCGCCGGAACGCATAGATCTGGTGTGCACCTGGGCACTCTCGCCCGACAAAGATGAGCGGTTGGCGTTGGCGCGCGCCCTGACCTGGAGCACGCCGGTGTTCGTAGCCGATCTGGTGCTTGAGCAGCTCGCCGCAGACGAGAACACCGCCGTGCGCGCCGCAGCGCTGGCAGCCGTCGCCAAACATTTTCACGAAAACTCGTCGGCCTACGTCCGGATCGTTAGCAAGTGCATCGAAGACCCGGACCTCAACGTACAAAAACTGGCGCGCGCCCTGTTCAAGCGCGCGCGCGGCTAAGCAACGCGGAAAACGCACTCAGAAGCGCATGCTGGGCGGAGCCATGTCATAAGACTCCTGGTAATCAGCGAGCGATGCCTTGACGACTTCTTGAGCGTGCTCACGACCGTAGATGCCAGCGACTTTGATCTGATTCTCGGTCCCGGGCATCAACTTGTACGTGGAAAAGTAGTGCAACAGCCGGTCGACGATCGCGCGCGGGATCTGCGAAATGTCGGCCGTGTCCGTGTAGTACGGATCGTTATCGAGCACCGCGACGATCTTGTCGTCGGCTTCCCCTCGGTCGATCATGCGGATCCCGCCAACCACACGCGAGTCGAGCAGAATCTCCGAGCGCGTGATCGGGCGCTCGCTGATCACGCAGATGTCGAGCGGATCGCCGTCGGCCTTGTCGACGCCCGTAGCGGACAGCGCCGCGACCCGCTGCGCACAGTACGTGCGAGGAATGAAACCGTACAAGGTCGGCGGCTGCGCCGACCCGCGCTGCGGGCGGTCGACCTTGAGGTAACCGGTCGACTTGTCGATCTCGTACTTCATCGTGTCGAACGGCGTGATCTCGATGTAGGCGGTGACGACCGCCGGCGCACCGAGGCCAGGCTCCAGGCCGTGCCAAGGGTGGGGTCGAAAGCGATAGAAAGGAGGAGGAGGCATCGTCATGAAAACGGGCGGAGCCTAGCTAGATTTCGTGGCCGCACACGTTTCGGCGAAATGGCGCAGACTTTCTGGTCGTTTTTCGCAGCCCCCAAAAATCGACGGACGCCCTGTCGATCCGCGCGATCCTCGTTCGATTAACGAGAACGAGCCGCCAGGTGGCGCTCGATTGGAGGAATAAAGTCATGCAATACATCCTGCTCATCTACGTGAACGAAGCCGAAGCCAAGGGCCGCAGCCAAGAGGAAAGCCAAAGGATTCACGGCGAGTACATGGCGTTCACCGGCAGCATCAAGGAGAGCGGCCACATGCGGGCCGGCGAGCCGCTCGAGTCCGCCAGCACTGCCACCACCGTCCGGGTCAAGAGCGGCAAGACGGTTCGAACCGACGGCCCGTTCGCCGAGACGCGCGAGCAACTCGGCGGCTTCTACATAGTCGAAGCCAAGGACCTTGACGAAGCCGTCGGCATCGCGGCACGCCTACCTGCCGCCAAGTGGGGCAGCGTCGAAGTGCGACCGATCATGAAGATGGCGATGTGAACAGATCGGCGTTCTAGCCGCGTGCCGCGGCAGGCTAGTCTGGGGCTGCCGCCTAGGAGAAGGTCGTCATTTCCGAGTTCGAAAGAATCTACCGAAACGAATCAGCCGCCGTGACCGCGCGGCTGATTCGTACCTTGGGCGGCGACTTCGCGCTGGCTGAAGAGGTCGTGCAAGAGGCGTTCGCGGCGGCGCTGGAGCAATGGCCGACGCAGGGCACGCCGCAGCATCCGCGCGCTTGGTTGATCCAAACCGCGCAACACAAAGCCATCGATCGGTTGCGCCGCAGCCGCCGCTTCGAGGCCCCGCTCGAAGATGTCGAGCTGCTCGAGCAAGATCCGCCCGCGCCAGGCTTCGAGGCCAGCGAGCAGGACGACTACCTGCGGCTGATCTTCACGTGTTGTCACCCAGCGCTGTCGCTGGAAGCGCAAGTGGCGTTGACACTCCGCACGCTGTGCGGCCTTACGACGGACGAAATCGCGCGCGCGTTCCTGGTCGAGCCGGTGACGATGTCGCAGCGGCTGGTACGCGCGAAAAACAAGATCAAGATCGCCAAGATTCCGTACGCGGTGCCAGAGCGCGCGGAGCTGGACGAACGGCTCGACGCGGTGCTGACGGTCGTTTATCTAGTCTTCAGCGAGGGCTACGCCGCCACCTCCGGCGACGCTTGGGTCAGACGTGACCTTTCGAGCGAAGCCATCCGGCTCGGCCGCCTCTTGGAACGGCTGCTGCCGGAGCGCAGCGAACCGGTCGCGCTGGTCGCGCTGATGCTCTTGCACGACTCGCGGCGCGCCGCGCGCGTCGACGTGCGCGGCGACTTGGTGCTACTGGAGGACCAGGACCGTACGCTTTGGGACCGGGCGCAGATCACCGAAGGTCGTGAACGCGTCTCGCGCGCGCTGCGCGGCGGCGGTCCGACAGCGTACGCTTTGCAAGCGGCGATCGCCGCGCTGCACGCCGAAGCCCCTACCGCGATCGACACGGATTGGCCACAAATCGTGCTCTTGTATCGCGAGCTAATGAAGCGGCTGCCGGGCGGGGTCGTAGCTTTGAACCACGCCGCAGCAGTCGCGATGGCTGAGGGCGCGGAAGCGGGACTACGCCTGCTGCACGAGCTATCGACGCTCGAGGAGCTGCGTCACTACCAACCGTTCTTCGCGACGCGCGCCGAGCTGCATCGGCGCCTCGGCCAATTCGCGGCCGCCGTGCCCGACTACCAGCGTGGTCTCGAGCTCGCCAAGAACGAGCCCGAGAAACGTTACATGTCGCGCCGGCTCGACGAGATTGCTGGCCGAATCCGAAACGCACGCGACACCTGACGCGGGAAAACGCGCGCGTCAGCCGGGCTAGCGCAGCTTGTCGCTTGACCGCCCTGAGCGATTGGTCTCTATCGCCTGGGTGAGCCAAATTCATTTCATCGGTGGCGAGAAGGGCGGCGTCGGCAAGAGCGTCGTGGCGCGGCTACTCGCACAATATTGGATCGATCGCCGACTACCCTTCGCAGGCGTGGACGGCGACGCTTCGCACGGCGCGCTGGTGCGACACTACGGCGATTTCAGCCACTTCGTCGATCTCACGGCGAACGACAGCGCGGATCAAATCTTAGATCGCGCGCTCGGCGCCGATCGGCGTGTGCTCGTCGACTTGCCGGCGCAAAGCGCACGAGCGCTGGACGCTTGGCTGACCGGCGCCAACGTACTCGAGCTGGCGCGCGAGCTCGGCGCGCCGATCACGTTCTGGCACGTCAGTGACGGCGGCTTCGCGTCGGTGATGCAGCTCGACAAGGCGCTCGATCGTTACACCAACCAAGTGGCTCACGTGGTCGTGAAGAACCACGCGCGCTCGAAAGACTTCAGCCAACTCGAAGCATCGCCAGCGATCGACAAGCTACGCAGGCTTTCTAGCGCGATCGTCGAGCTACCCGAGCTGGATCCGAGAGCGATGTACAAGCTCGACAGCGGCGGTTTGAGCTACTGGGCCGGCGCCTACGTCACCGACGGCGAATCCGCGCTCAAGCCGCTCGAGCGCGAGCGAATCAAGCTGTGGCTCAACCGCGCCTACACGGAGCTCGACAAGCTCGGCGCGGCGATCTGATCGTCGGGCACTTTCATGGATCCCACGGCAAGCCGATGCGCAGGCCGCCGCGCAGAAAGTGAATCGGCGCACGGCCCGCGCCTTCGAAGTAGTACTCGTAGGCGAGCGCCAGCCCGGCCCACGGCAACACGTTGCGCCGCCGGAGCGCGGTGAATGCGAACGCGCCACCGATGCGCGCCCCGTAACTGAGCCGGGTATTGTCGGCCTCGAACAACGCCACCGGCGCGACTTCGACGTCGTAGTGCCAAGTTAGCTGGCGCGAGCGGAACACCACCGGCAGCGCCGGGAAGTAATTGATCACGAACTCCGAGGCGTTGCTGTTCGGTCGCAGGAGCGCGCTACCGCCGAACTCGGCACCCGCCAACAGCGAGTATCGACCGTCGAAGCCCCAGCCGGCCAAGAGTCGACCATTGCCACCCGCACCAAACGTCCAATGGCGCTGAGTACGCCGAAACTGCACGTCGCCGCCGGATTCGATGCTCAAAGTCAAGCGTTGCCGATCGGACTGCCGGCCCTGAAAGTCTCGCTCGGGGTGGATCCAAAACGGGCATTCGTCTTGCCTCGCGAGCGTGCGCTCGAGCGCATTCAGCCGGCGCTCGGCGGTCAAGGCTTGGCTGACCTCACCGGCGACCATGCCGCGCTTCGCGAACAATGCCTTGGCGTCGCCGAGGTCGGCGTGACGCTGGCGGAGCTGCGCCAGCGCCTGATCGCGCGCCTCAGACGTGGCGTGACAAACCGAGGGCAGCAGGTGCTGCTCGATCGAGCGCAGCGCCTCGCGGTCCGAAAACCAGTCGTCGACCTCTTCGGCCGCAACCACCCGCGCGACGTCGCTGAGCAGCGAGCGAGCGCCTTCCGCATCGTCGGCCAAAGCCAAGCCAGGCCGCAACAGCAGCAGTGCCGAAAGCCAGCACACCCTAAGCCAAGACATGGTCGTCCTTCTTGGGGGGCCGGGCAGCCACGTCAAGCGCCAAACGTCAGGCAAATTTCGCTCTGGCGCTTTAGTTCGGGCGCGCTGAACCGGCGGCTTTGCGGCCATCACAGCGTCTTTTGCCGTGGCGCCCTTACCGGCGGGTGACGGGCGACCGTTCTGCAGCGGGCGATGAGCAACACGGAGGCGATGGAACGCGCGCTCACGGACGTGGTGTCGCGTGGGGGTTTCGTGGTTCCCCCTTACCCGGCGGTCGCGATGCGACTGCAGCGGGTGCTGGCCCGCGACGGCTATGGCGTCGGCGAGGTGGCGGAAGTGCTAGCCGCGGACGCGGCGCTGGCCGCGACCGTCTTGGCGGCGGCCAACTCCGCGCTACTAGGTGGCAGCAGTGAAATCACCACCCTGAGCCGCGCCGTCAATCGACTCGGCGCGCGCACCGTCGGCTCGATCGCCATCGCCAGTGGCGTCGGCGCGATCACGCTGAGCAGCGGCGTGCTGCAGGACGTGAGGTTCCGCGTCTGGCGGCGCGGCATGACCTGCGCGCTGGCTTGCCAAACGCTCGGCGCCGCACACGGGCTGGTGCCGGAGGAGGCCTTCTTGGCAGGCCTGCTGCACGGCTTCGGTCGTGCGATCGCGATCGCGTCGCTCGAACAGCTGCTCAAAACCCATCAGCCGCCGCGTCCGCTGTCGGTAGCCGAATGGCTGAACATCGCCGAGCAGCACCGCGCGGCGTTGGCACACGCGGTAGCCAAGAACTGGCAGCTGCCCGCGGTGATCGCCGCCGCAGTCGACAACAGTGCCTCCGAAGCCAGCTCGGCTCTCACCCAGCTCGTGCTGCGAGCCGACGAGATCGCCGGTGACTTGGACGCCGGCCGTATGCCGGAGACGCAGAATCCGGGCGACGCGCGCCTGCTAGATGCGCTGATCGCCGGTCTACCCGCCGCGCTCGAGGCCTTCGCTCCGCCCGCGCCTGCGCTGACCACCCGCCCAGCCCCGCCAAGTCGGGTGCTTGCCAAACCCGACCACGCGCTCGACGGCGAGCTGCGCACGAAAACCCTCACCGTAACCGACCGGCGCACCAAATCCGCCGCGACATTGACATGCTTGGCCGTAAGTCCGCTCGGCATCGAGGTCGAAAGCTCGCGGCCGTTTCAGGAAAGCTCGGTCGTGCGCCTCACGCTCGGCGACGAAGGCGCCCGCTTCGAGCCCTGGTTCAACGTCGTATTGTGCGTGCCGAACGGGCAGCGCTATCGCGTCGAGCTGCAGCTGTTCTCCCCCACCCGCGAGCTGCGCGACCAGTGGCGCACGCTGTACGAGGCGCCGTGAAGCATCAAAAGTAGCGACAGCCGACGCCGAGGCCAGAAACGATCTGGCGTTCGGCGGCCCGCGCGGTGCCCACTACCCCTGAGCCAGGCACTGGCCGCCCGCCTGGCGTTTTAGACGCCCCGCCCCAGCGTCGCGACGTGATAGAACCGGCGGATGTGGCCGCAAAACGCGGGAGGGGTGGGTGCCGAAGCGTTCGTCGCCAGCATTCTTCTCGCCCTCGGCTGCGGCCCAACGGATGACGGCAAGCCCCACCGCCAACCCGCGCTGACGCCAGTCGAGGGCCAGCCGCTGGGTGACTGCGCGGCCGTGTTGCGCAGCTACGATGGCGCAACCGCCACGCACCTGGTTGAGTGTAGCAACATCATTTACTCAACGACCCCGCCGGTCTTCGGTGATCACTACCCCGTCTGGGCGGCCTACAAAACTTACGATTTCCCGGTAAATTTCGGCTATCTGGTTCACGACCTGGAACACGGAGCTGTCGTGTTTTTCTACGACTGCCCTGACGGCTGCACGGACGAAGTGGCGATCGTACAAGCTTTCATCGATGCCTTGCCCGCTGATCCACGTTGTACACAAGCAGTCAGAGTTCAGGTCGTCCTCGTTCCGAGACCCGGGCTTGGGGCGCGCTGGGCAGCGTCGGCGTGGCGCTCCTCGCTCACGGCCGACTGCTTCGACCCGAATATTTTCGGTCAATTTTACGCGGCTCACCACGGGCAGGGGCCGGAGGACCTGTGCGCCCAGGGCGTCTCGTTCGACTCCGATCCGTGCCAGTAACAGCGGGACTGCAGGGCGCCCGGCGGCGAGTTGCTTTTCGAACCAAAGCGCGCCATGAGCATGCAGGGTTTAGCTTCGGATGGCGGCTTCGCATCTGACCGTATCGATTGACGAGCGCACGCGCTTGGCGTGCACGCGTCTGGGCCAATTGGTGCTGGGCAAGTGGCGGCTCGAGCGCTTGATCGGCGTCGGCGGCATGGCCGCAGTCTTCGAAGCCGTGCATCGCAACGGAAACCGCGTCGCGATTAAGATTCAGCACCCCGACTTGGCCGGTTTCGACGAGCTACGCGACCGCTTCTTGGCCGAAGGCTACGCCGCCAACCGCGTAGCACACCCCGGCGTTGTCACCGTGCGCGACGAAGGCACGACCGAAGATGGCGCGGTGTTCTTGGTGATGGATCTGCTGCGCGGCCAAACCCTGGCTGAGCGCGTAGAACAGGGCAGCAAGCTGTTCAGCGTCGGCGAGGTGCTCGAAGTGGCGTCGCAGCTGTTGGACGTGCTGGTCCACGCGCATGACCGCGGCATCGTCCACCGCGATATCAAGCCGGAAAACGTGTTCCTGACCACCGACGGTCGCGTACGGCTGCTCGACTTCGGGATCGCGCGGATCGAGAACGCGAAGCGCACGCATTCGACCGAGGCCTGCACGACTCTCGGCACCCCGGCCTTCATGCCGCCCGAACAAGCGCTCGGGCGCTGGACCGACTTGGACGGGCGGAGTGATTTGTGGTCGCTCGGCGCAACCATGTACTTGCTGCTGTCGGGCCTGCCCGTGCGTGAGCACGGCAGCGTTACCGAACAGCTGCTCGCCGCAATGACGCGCCCGGTCCCTTCGCTGGGTGACGTCACCGCGCTGCCGCGCTCAGTCGTGGCCGTCGTCGATCGCGCTTTGGCCTTCGACCGCGCGGATCGCTTCCCGGACGCGCGCTCGATGCAACTTGCGGTGAGCGCAGTGCAAAGCGAGCTCAGCGCGCCGGATTCCCGCGCCACGCTGCCGCCAGCGTCGGTAGAGCCGATGGCGCTGTCGTTGCGGACGCCGCGCCCCGACGGCCGTCACAAGCGCCCCAGCATCCCTACCGTGCGGCCCGTTGCAGCCACCTTGACGCCACTGCCGGCGCGCGGCGCCCAGGTTCGGCCAAGCGCGCTGCCCGTTTACATCACGTTCGGTTTTGCGGTGGGGATGGGCATCGTCGTCGCCGCGCGCATGACCTTGCAACCGCCGTCCGAGAGCACACTCACCGCACAACCGGAACGCGTCGAGCCCGCTCCGCTCGCCGTGCCGCGTGCTGGCGTGCCGCCGCCCAGCGCAGCACCCGCGCCGAGCTCCGCGTCTGCCCCCACGTCGGCGTCCGCCAGCTCGACGCGCCGCGCTCCGTTGCGGGTGTCGGTCAAGCCGGCGACTGATCCGCTGAGTCGCCGCAAGTAGTCGATGCGCGCGCTCTGCGTTGCGGTCGCCTTGACAGGCGTGTTTGTGGTTGCTCCAGTACGAGCGGAGCATCCCGCCGACGCTGTAGCAGCAGAGACGCTGTAGCAGCAGAAGCGTTGTTCGCGCGCGGGCGCAGCGCCGCGGGGCGCGGCGACTTGCAGCAAGCCTTCGACGCATTCGCGGAAAGCCAACGCATGGATCCGG
Organism: Polyangiales bacterium; assembly: GCA_038230915.1. Classification (GTDB taxonomy): domain Bacteria; phylum Myxococcota_A; class Polyangia; order Polyangiales; family Polyangiaceae; genus PMG-095. The sequence goes on from JBBRMI010000001.1 coordinate 109,335, forward strand.
CGGTCGGCACGCTGACGAATTGGAAGCGGGCGCGGGCGGCGACCAAGCCGCGGGCGGCGACGGCGTGAGCATTAACTGCCAACCCCAGACCTGCGCCGCTCTCGGGGTGCAATGCGGACGGGCCGACAACGCTGCGGAGCACCCCAAAATTGCGGCGCCGGCTTCTGGTGGTTCAAAGAATGTCGCCAACACGCCTGCGAAATTGGCCAATAATTTCAGGTTTTTTTGCGCCAAGTTGCGTGCACCGCTTATTGCGACTAGCTTCCCGTACCCTTTAGTTCCGTCTGGAGAATCAATGGCCCGCGTCACCGTCGAAGATTGCTTGGAGAAGGAAGAGAACCGTTTCGCCCTCGTGGTGCTCGCTTCCGCTCGCGCTCGCTCGTTGATGAAGGGGAACCCCTCCTTGGTGAACGCCAAGAACAAGCCGCTCGTGATCAGCCTGCGCGAGATCGCGGCTGGCAAGGTGCGTTTCAACCGTCCCGTCAACGACGCCGTGCTCGATTACATCACTGAGCTCGGTCGCGCGAACTACTGATCGCTGACGCGCGACGGCTGGGCGCGTGAAGATCAAGTCGCTAGGCCGCGCAGGCGATGCAGGTGCCACCGAGCACTACGCGGACGCTCTGTACTACACGAAGACGTACAAAGAGCGGACGCACGACGTAGAGTACTACGCGAAGCTGGCGCGTAAACTGAAGGGGCCGGTGTTGGAGTACGGCATCGGCAACGGCCGCGTGGCTCTGGCAATTGCCAAAGCCGGCGTCCACATCACCGGCGTCGACCTGTCGCAACCAATGCTCGACAGCTTGGAAGTTCAGCTCAAGACGCTGCCCAAGCAGCTGCGGGCACGCCTCAACTGGCACCAAGGCGACATGCGCGAGCTGAAGCTCGACGAGCGCTTTCCGTTGATCATCGCGCCGTTCAACTGCGTGCTGCACCTGTACCACCGCATCGATATGGAAGCGTTCTTGGCGCGCGTGCGCGAGCACCTGGCACCGGGCGGCCGCTTCGTCTTCGACTTTTCGGTCCCGCACGGCGAGGATCTGAGTCGCGATCCGGAGAAGGCGTTCGGCGCGCCGCGTATTCGCCACCCCACGACTGGCGAGCTGACGCACTACGCCGAGCGCTTCGAATACGATCGGCTGCGGCAGCTGCTGTTGATCAAGATGGAGTTTTCGCCGGAAGGCAGGAGCAAACCCTGGACGGTGCCGCTCACCCACCGCCAGTACTTCCCACGCGAGATGGAAGCCTTGCTCCATTACAACGGCTTCACCGAGATCTTCTTCACCGCGGACTTCACCGACCAAGCCGCCGATCAACACGTCGATTCGCTGGTCGTCAATTGCACGGCGGGTTGAACGCCGCGCCCAATCGAGCTCCGGTCGCCAACGTCGCAGCGGCAGCGTCCAGCGAAAGAAACTCAGCGGCAGCACGACCCAAGCCCCAAGGGCGCCACGCGGCAGCGGGCCGGCGCTCACGCCGTACCCGGAACAGTAGCGAAGCGCAGCCCGCCGGCGCGGCCGAGCCGGCGAGCCGAAAGAATTGCGACCGCGAGCCCTTGCGAGCCCGCTCGGCGGCGCTTAGCTTCAGCAGGCGGCAATGGCTACAGATCTATACAAAGAGCTCGGCGTCTCCAAGATCGCCACTGCCGACGAGATCAAGAAGGTCTACAAGAAGCTCGCTGGCCAGCTGCACCCAGATCGGAATCCGGGCGACCAAAAGGTCGAGGCGCGCTTCAAAGCCGTCAACCGCGCCTACCAAGTCCTGCACGACGCTGAGAAGCGCCGCTTATACGACGAGTTTGGGGAAGAGTCGCTGCGCGAAGGCTTCAACTCCGCTGCCACACGGGCGTACCGCAACGCGGCGCAGGCGGCTGGCGCACGCCGCGCACGCGGTGGCGGCATCAACTTCGAAGACCTGCCGGGCGGCGTCGGTCCAGGTGGCGCGGGCGGCTTTGGAGATCTCCTGGGCGAGCTGTTTGGAGGCGGGGGGCGCGGCGCGCGGCGCAGCGGCGTCGGTGCCAAAGGCTCGGACGTCACCAGTGAGGTCGCGATCGATTTCGTCTCGGCCATTCGCGGCGCAGAGCTGCGCCTACGCCTGCAGGACGGCGGCGAAGAAGTGACCGTACGTGTGCCGCCTGGCGCCGGTGACGGGGACAAAGTTCGTGTCGCAGGCCACGGCGCGCCCTCGGCCATGGGCGGCGAACCGGGCGATCTCGTCATCACCGTGCGCGTCAATCCGCATGCCTTTTTCGAGCGCGACGGGCTCGACCTGTACCTGAACTTACCGGTCACGGTCGGCGAGGCGCACCGCGGCGGCAAGGTCCGTGTGCCGACGCCCGACGGGCCCGTCACGCTCAGCGTGCCGAAGCATGCGCAGAGCGGGCAAGAGATGCGGCTCAAGAGCAAAGGCGTCAAACGCTCAGGAAAACAGGGTGATCTGTACGTGCGCTTCTTGATCAAGCTGCCAGCACAGGACTCGGAAGCGATCGACCAGGCGGTGGAAGCGCTGGAAACCGCGATGACCGGCGACGTGCGCGGCGGCATCCACTTCTAGGCACCTGTAACGCCGGCACCCCAACTCGTAATTCCTTGTAACGAATCTTCGTGTGCCCGAGCGGGCGTGTCAGGCTGAGTCATGCGCAAGGTTTCTTCGCGATGGGCGGTCGTGCTCGGACTGGTCGCGATCGCGTTGCCGCTGGCGTGGGGCCCGATCGCACGCCACGTCCGCGCCGCCGAATTTCTAACGCGGCTGTCGCAGAAGTCGGAGGTAGGCGCGCCGCAGCTCTCCACCGAAGACCTGACAATCAGCGGGAAAAATGGGCCAATTCGGGCTCGCCTGTACTTCCGCACCGGGGTCGAGCCGGGCGAGGCGATCGTCGTCGCCCACGGCGTTCACTACCTTGGCATCGACGAAGGCCGGCTGGTTCCGTTCGCGCGTGCACTGACCGAGACCGGGCTCACCGTGCTCACTCCTGAGCTGAGCGAGCTGGCCGACTATCGCATCACCGCAAACGGCGTCGAAGTGATTCGCGATTCGGTGCGCTACCTGGCGACCCGACGCGATCACGTCGCGACAGCGCGTGTGGGTTTGTTGGGCTTCAGCTTTGCGGGAGGGTTGTCGCTGGTCGCTGTCGAGGATCCCGAGACGGCTCGGTTGGTTTCGTCCGTGACGAGCGTTGGTGGCCACCACGATTTGCGGCGCGTGCTGCGTTTCTTGATTCACAACGAGATCGAGACGCCGACCGGCGTCGTTCACCTGCGGGCGCACGACTACGGCCTGGTCGTGCTGGTGTACGGCAACCTCGAACACTTCGTGCCGCCGCAGGATTTGCCGGCGATGCGCGCGGGCTTCAAAGCCTGGCTGCACTCCGATCAAAAGAGTGCGCGCGAGGCCGCCAAAGCCAGCACGTCGCCAGAAGCCGAACGGCTCTGGCAACTGCTCGAGAAAGGGCAGCTGCAGACTTTGGCGCCCGAGCTCGACGCCCTCCTGCAACTCCAAAGCGCGGAACTGGCTGCGCTTTCGTCGGTTGGGCATCTCAAGCAGCTGACCGTGCCCGTCTACCTGCTGCACGGCTCACACGACACGGTGATTCCGCCGTCGGAGACCGAAGCCGCCAATCTAGAGCTGGATGGCATACCGCATCGCGCGCTCGTCTCGCCCCTGCTCGAGCACGTCGAAGTGAGTAAGACTGCTGGGCTAGTCGACAAGCTCGCGCTCGTCGCGTTCATGGCCAAAGTGCTGTAAGAACTGTTGGCAGCACCGCGTTCGCCGGAGTCTACATGATCTGGTCGATCCGATCGGGTTCGCCCTCGACGCGTTCGACGCTCAGGGCCGTCTCACCGGCTTCAGCACTATCGGCGCGTTGCCCAGCAGCGCTAAGACTACCCGGTAACGGTCAGGTCCCGCACGAGCTCGGCTCCGTGACCGTTTGGAGCAGCGTCAGCCGCGCCTGCGCCGCGAAGCATTACCTCGAAACCCCGTTCGACCACGAGATCGTCGAGCCGCGCTATTCGGCGCTCGGGATTACGCTAGCGGAGCCGCGCCGCGGCTTGTCGGGTGTCGACGGCGGTGAACGCAGGCTGCCATCCGCGTCGTCATAGCGATCGAGCTCGGCGGCCACGCGCCGCACCGAAGCTTGCTTCTCGTGGAACGGCTGAAAGCTCGATTTTACGCCGGCCAAGATCATGCTCTTGATGTCGACGAACGGCACGCCGAGCTTGGTGTGCACCAAGAACAGCTCCTTCGACACCGACGTATCGGTGATCAAGCGATTGTCGGTGTTGATCGTCACGCGCACGCCGAGATCGAAGTAGAGCTTGAGCGGATGCGTCGCCAAGTCCTTCACTGCGCCCGTCTGCACGTTGCTCGAAGGGCAGCACTCGAGCGGAATGCGATGATCAGTGATGTAGTGGAGGAGATCGCCGTCTTCACGCAGGCGGCAACCGTGACCGATGCGATGCGCGCCGCACACGTGAATCGCTTGAGCGATCGACTCGGGGCCGTAGGCTTCGCCGGCGTGGATCGTGCAATTGACGTTGTTGTCGCGCACCAGCTGGAAAGCCGCCCGGTGGTGTTTGGCTGGAAAATCCGCCTCGGCGCCGGCCAAGTCGAAGCCGACGACGCCGCGGCCCTTGTACGCCACCGCCAGCTCGGCCATCTGGTACGACGACTCGGCGGAGATGTTGCGAATACCGCAGACAATGATGTTCGACTTGATACCGTACGTCTCGCGCGCACGGCGCAAGCCGGCTAGCACGGCTTCGACGACTTTCGTCAGCTTCAAGCCGAGCCGCGTGTGCAGCATCGGGGCGTAGCGCACTTCCATGTAGCGCACGTTTTCGCGGTGCGCGTCTTCGGCCAACTCGAAGGCGATGCGCTCGAGTGACTCTTCGGTTTGCATCACGCGCAGCGTGATGTCGAAGCCGCGCAAGTACTCGACGAGCGAGCCGAAGTTGCGACCGCAGCCGATCGCTGCGTCCAACCCTGGAACATCGATCGCCGGCAATTCGACGCCGTATTGGCGCCCGAGCTCGAGGATTGTCTCGAGCCGCAGTGATCCGTCCAGGTGGACGTGCAGGTCGGTTTTCGGCAAGGCCCGAAACACTTCGAAGGGCACCTGTCCCGGGCCGGGGAGCAGGGCTTCGTCGAATGTCGCCATGCAGGAGTGTAACACTCCGGCCGTGGCCGTGCCTGGCGCCCAACGCGTTTATGTAACCGAACGCCGAAGCCCAAATCTCAAAACCAACAAGCCGCACAACGCGATCATCGGCAGGTACACATAGCCGGATATGCCCGTGACGCCTTCGCCGCGCGCGGCACGCTCCAGCGCGTCGGCGACAGTTTCTGGGCTCTGCACACCGAGCAGACGCTTGCCGCCAATGTAGGTCGTCGGCAGCCCTTCGAGCTCGGGCGGAACCAGCAAGCTCGATTCACGTTCGACGCGCGCGTTCGTCGCCGGGTCGAGCATGCAGCTTTCGAATGACTTCGCATCCAGACCCAGAGATTGCACGAGTTTCTCGATCCCGCCCGGCGTCAGGTCGTCGGTCGCGAACAATGCTTCGGCCATCGGTTCGGCCCGGTGCTGCGCTTCGCCACACACCGCGGCGCGCGCGGCGTCGTGGGAATACCGGTGCATCTCGAGCGGCTTGTTCAAGCGAACGAAGTGCACGCGGTCGCCGTAGCTGGCCAACGCTGGCTTCAGAATGCCCGAAAACCGCCGACAAGCAGGGCATTCGAAGTCGGCAAACTCGACCACGTTGATCTTGCCAGAGACGTAAAACGGCAAGACCGTGCTCGGCACCGGCGGCGCTGCCTTCACATGCGGCCACAGCAGCGGGGCGGTAATCGCGAGCGCTCCGAGCGCCCACCACGCCCAAAGCCGAAGCCGCGCCCCCGCTTCGTCGTCCCACATCGACTTGCCGAGGCCGAGCGCAGCGCCGGCCGCCACGACCGCCGACACATCGGTCGTGACGCACAGCCAGCAAAACTGATGCAGCACGAACGCCTGCACGCCGAGCAACCAAAGCCCAGCCGCACCGCCAATGAACGCCGCAGCCCGCGTCGCCGTGCGTGACGCGAGCGACGCCGCAAACAGCGCCGCAAAGCCCAGCAAGCCGAACAGCGGCAGCGGCACGAACTTGCCGTCGCCGAAGCTCACATGGCTGAGCTCGCTCGCGCGCACGGCGCCGCAGCCCGAAGCCGCGCTGCAAAAGCTCGGCGCGTCAGCGATGTAATCGCTCAAAAGCGCGGTCGACGCAGCCAACGCCAGGAGAACGGCCACGCGCAGCACGACCAGCCAGGGCAGCTTGGGCACGCCGGCTCTATACCCAAACTGGCGCCCCGGGTGGAGCACGCCAGAAAAGACCGACCAAAAGCCCGGCAATTCCCCCGCAGCCCCATTTGGCGCCGTTTCCCAAGGACGGCCGAGTTGGGGCGAGCTATGAACCCGCCCTCCATGGCCCGCAGAAAGCCCGAAAAATCCAGCCCTTCGCGGCCCAGCCGCCCTCCTGGCCGCACGCCGAGTCGCAGCTTCGAGGGCTTGCTCAACATGAACCCACGCGGATTCGGCTTCGTGGCGGGCGGCGCGGGCAACGACGACGTTTACGTGCCGCCCGACGCGATTGGCGGAGCGCTCCACGGGGACCGCGTGCTGGTCAGCGTCGTGGCGCAGAGCGACCGCGGCCTCGAAGGGCGCATCGAGCAAGTAGCCAAACGCCGCAGCCCGCGCGTGGCCGGAGTCTTGCGGCGACGCGGCAAGAGTTGCTGGCTCGAGCCGGACGACTCGCGCTTGCGCGGGCCGATCGTGGTGACGGACCCTGGCAAGCAAGGCAAGGAGGGCGACGCCGCGGTCGTCACCATCACCCGCTTCCCTGACTTTCAGGACGAGAATCCGGAAGGCGAGCTGGTCATGGTGCTCGGCGCGCCCGGCGAGCCGACGGTCGAGATCGCCAAGATCTTGGTCCGTGAAGACGTGCGCGAATCGCACTCCGAAGGCGCGCTGCGCGAGGCCGAAATTCTCGCCCAACAACTGCAACCGAGCAGCATGCAAGGCCGCACGGATCTACGGCATATTCCACTGCCAACCATCGATCCCGAAGACGCGCGCGACCACGATGACGCGGTCTGGGTCGAGCGTCACGACGACGGTTTCCGCGCCTGGATCGCCATCGCCGACGTCAGCGAGTTCGTGCAACCCGGTACCGAGCTCGACGAAGAGGCGTTGTCGCGCGGCTGCACCGTGTACCTGCCGACACGCGCAATTCCGATGTTGCCGGCCGCGTTGGCCGCTGATCTGTGCTCGCTGTTGCCAGAGCGCGAGCGGCTTTGCTTGTGCGTGATCGCCGACTTGGATCGCGACGGCGTACTCAAGACGTACGAGATCGTCGAAGGCGTGATGCGCTCGGCCGCGATGCTCACTTACGGCGGCGTGGCACGCGCTTTGGGCTTCAGCGAAACACCGCCTAAGAGCCCTGCCGCCGAAGCCTTCAAGAAGGACTTGAAGGTAATGGAGGAGCTGACACGCAAGTTGCGCAAAGCGCGCATGGGCCGCGGCGCGCTCGACATGGATTTGCCCGAAGCCCGCGTGATCGTCGACCCGACCACCGGCGCCCCGACCGACGTCGTGCGCCGCGCCCAAGATCCCGGCGTAAAACGCGCCTATTCGATGATCGAAGAACTGATGCTGCTCGCCAACGAGGCGGTCGCGCTGTGGCTCGGCAAGGCGCCGGCGGTGTATCGCATCCACGGCCAACCAGACGAGGCCAAGCTCGACCGCTTGGGTGAAGTCGCGGGCAGGCTTGGGGTCGAGTTCGATCCGGAAGCGATGAAGGAGCCGCTCGGCGTGTCGCGCTTCTTGGCGCGCGCGCAAAAGCATGAAAAAAAGCAAGTGCTCGAGATGCTGCTGCTCCGCTCGCTGAAGCAAGCCGCGTACGACACGACCAACATTGGCCACTTCGGTTTAGCGTCGAAGAACTACGTGCACTTCACGTCACCGATTCGGCGCTACCCCGACGTGCAGGTGCACCGCGCCGTCAAGGCGATCTTGCGCGGACAGAAGCCGGACACCAGCGGTCCAGCGCGTGAAGCGCTGCAGCTCTCGGCCACGCTGTCGTCGGCGCGCGAACGCGCGGTGATGGACATCGAGCGCGAGGTCGTCGACCTGTACCGTTGCTTGCTGATGCGGGAGCACATCGGCGAAACGTTCGAAGGCACCGTGAGCGCGCTGGTCGGCAGCGGTGCTTTTATCAGCCTCGATTCGCCGTTCGTCGATGTTTTAGTGCGTTACGAAGCGATGGGCCCTGATCACTACAGCTTGGCGGACGACGAGCTGTCGGTCGTCGGCTCGCGCTCTGGCGACACCATCGCGCTCGGTGATCGCCTGGAGGTCACGATCGAAGACGTCGCGATCTTGCGTCGCCAAACCTACGGCCGCCGCATTCCGCCCGACGCGCTGCTCGAGCAGCTCAAGGATGCGCCCGAGATGCCGCGCCGCATGCAACGGCTCGAGAGCTCGCACACTGGCCCTGGCGCGAGGCGCCAACAAGGTCGCCCGAACGCGCCGGGCGGCAATCGCAATGCGCGCCCCGGCCAGCGCGACCCGCACCGCCCCGACAATCGCCAAGGCACCGCGAAGGGTCGTCCCCAACGCAGTGGCAAACCCGTGGGCGGCAAACCCGCCGGCGCCCGCCCCGACAACGCTGCTCGCCCCACCGGTAGCCGTCCCGGCGGCGCCCGCCCCGACAACGCTGCTCGCCCCACCGGTAGCCGTCCCGGCGGCGCCCGCCCCGACAACGCTGCTCGCCCCACCGGCAGCCGGCCCGGCGGCGCTCGCCCCGACAGCGGCGGTCGCTCGATGGGTTCAGCGCCCCGCAGCGACGCCACTGGTCGCGGCAAGCCGGGCAAGTCGCGCGGCGGACGGCGCAAGTAGCCCCCGAGGGTAGGCCTGTCACGCCCTGACCATTCATCACATTTCGTGACTCGAGCAGCGAGCGAACAGGAAGGCGGGAAGATTCTGATTGTTCGAGCAAGCGCTTGAGGCCCCATCGCTGCCCCAAGGGCCGAGCTTGCCCGTACCACCCACCCCAAATCTCAGGCTCGCCCTTCCGTCTTCCCGCCTTCCTGTTGTTCCCCTGCTCGTTGCGGCAAAGATGTGGCTAAAGGTCAGGTCACGCCGCCCAGCTGAGCGGCTATTCTTGTTCCGCGCTGTGCCAGCTGTGCCAAGAGGCCGAGCGTCAAGCTCCGCGTTTTTGGCTCTATCTCAACCAATTGAGCGCACCGTCGACTTGGCACAGAACGTGCGTAATCAGGGACATGAGAAGCATCGGGGCGTTGCTACTGGCGACAGGGATCGCGGCGACGCTGACGCAGAGCCAGCTTGCGTTAGCGTGCGGTGAGGCGACGCCAATCCCATCCGCATCGACTAGCGGCGGTGCGGGCAACACCGGGACCGCCGGCAGCAACGGTACCGGTACTGCCAGCGGCGGCTCGGCAGTCACTGACGGGTTGAGCAACGACATGCGGCAGCCTTCGCACACCAGCGCAGGCTGCCGCGTCGGTCACGCGCGCTCGAGTGATCGCGGCGGGATGGTCGCGCGGGGTCTGCTGAAGTTGATGCGCGGACGACGCGCCCGGCGGGCGTCGTGAGCGCGCGCGGGATCGTCGGCGCCGGCCTGGGCCTGTTGTTGGCGTTGGGCGTCGGCGTGCCGGGTTGCGGCGGCGCTACCGAGCAGCCCAACGACTCAGGGACGGCCGGCGACGAAGGTGAAGAAACCGCAGGCGCAGCGCACGCCGGCAGCGCCTCCGTAGCGGGCCGGACCAACGGAGGAACGGACACGGGCCGCAGCGATGCCACAGCCGACGGGGGCGCGATCAACGCAGGGAGCAGAGGCGGGGACGTGAATGAGCCGGGCGGCAGCGGCGGGGCAACCGGCGGGGACGCGAGCGATCCAGGCGGCGGTGGCGACGACCCGATAGTTCCCGGCAATGGCCAAGCGGGGGCGAGCGGCGAGCTGCCGATCGGCGAGTCATATCGAGCGACGGACTGCAACGGGCACCAGGTGGATCTGAATCCCGACTGGGTGAAGTACTGCGTCGTACTCTCGGGCTGCCTGGGAGAGGATCCGGCGTGGTGCTTAATGTCACCGCAGGCCGGCTATGACTTCTATTTCCAGTTCGACGTTATTCACGGGCCACCCTACGTTCACGCACAGCCGGGCCATGAACGCTTCGAGCTCACGTCGTGCGAAAAGCAGCTCTCGACGTGCGACGATTTGTTGGCGTGCTCCGGCTCGCGACGACTGCAGGCCGAATGCGACATCAACAAGAAGGCCCGCTGCGAGGGTGAGCGAGCCATCAATTGCGCCACCAAGCTTGGCGTCAGCACTGGCGTGCAAAACTGCGAGCGCCTCAGCGGCAAGCCAGGCACCTGCCAAGTCGTGGGCACGGGTGTCGATGCACGCGCGCTGTGCGTCGTCAAAGCGACGTGCAACGCGCCCGGCACCCAAACCTGCGATGGCGACAAGGTAGTCAGCTGCGATGCGACGGGCGTCGGTGGCGGCGAAGATTGCACGCAATTCGGCCTCAAATGCCGTGCGGTGGGCGCAACGGCCTTCTGCGCGCCACCTCTGCCAACCGAAACCTGCGACCAGAAAGGCGCGCCGTTCTGCGATGGAAACGCGGTCGCCTACTGCAACCCTGACGGCATCCCCTTGAAAGGACCAGACTGCGGTACGGTCGGTGACCTGGTGTGTAGCGGTGGCGGAGCCGACACCAACGGCGACGATTGGTGGGATTGCGTGCCGCGCGGCTGTTCGATGACGAATTGGGATGGCGGCTTTCAGGAGTGTCAAGGCAACGACTCGGTCTCCGACATGGGCTGGTGGCGTGTGCGCATCCGCTGCGCGGACTACGGCTTGACGTGCAAGGGTGGCGCATGCGCGCAATGACGCCGCGCCGCGTGTGAGGAGCTCCGTGAATCAGCCCGCGCCGCTCAGCGCAACGCGACGCCGGTGATGCGGTCGATACCCATGAAGGCGCGCAGCGGCTCGGGTACGATGACGCTGCCGTCGGCTTGTTGGTATTGCTCGAGGATCGCCAACCACGTGCGGCCGATCGCGAGACCCGAGCCGTTGAGCGTGTGCAACAGGCGCGGCTTGGATTTCGGATCCGGGCGGTAGCGAATTTTGGCGCGACGCGCCTGAAAATCGCCAAAAGTCGAGCAGCTTGAGATCTCGCGGAACGCCTGCTGCGAGGGCAACCACACCTCGAGATCGTACGACTTGGTTGACGAAAACGTGAGGTCGCCTGCGCAATGCTCGACCACGCGGTAGTGCAAACCGAGGCGACGCAGCACCTCTTCGGCGTGGCTCGTCAGTAGCTCGAGCTGCGCGAGCGCGCTCTCGGGCGTCGCGAACCGCACCAGCTCGACCTTGTCGAACTGGTGCTGACGGATCAGGCCACGCACGTCGCGACCATGCGAGCCGGCCTCGCTGCGAAAGCAAGGCGTGTAGGCACAGTACGCGCGCGGCATCTCGGCAGCGTCGAGCACTTCGTCGGCGTGCAGGTTGGTGACCGGCACTTCGGCGGTCGGCACCAGGTACAGCGCGCTCGGATCATTCGGATCACTGCGGCGTGTCTTGAACAAATCGTCTTCGAACTTCGGCAAATTGCCGGTGCCGACTAGCGCCTCCGCGCGCACCAAAAACGGCGGATAAACCTCCGTGTAACCATGGTCGCGCGTGTGCAAATCGAGCATGAAAGTGATCAGCGCGCGCTCGAGCCGCGCACCCGCGCCCCACAGCACCGAGAAGCGCGCGCCCGAAAGCTTGGCCGCGCGCTCCAAATCCAAGATGCCCAGATCCGTACCGATCTCCCAATGCGGCTTGGGCTCGAACGCAAACTTGGGGGCTTCGCCCCAGGTGCGCACGGTCGGATTCTGCTCGTCGCTCTCGCCGTCGGGCGCCGACGGGTGCGGCACGTTCGGGATGCCGAGCAGCCGATCTTGCATCTCGGTCTCGATCGCCGAAAGCTCGCTCTCGAGATCTTTGATGCGTTCGCTGAGCCGCTTCAACTCTTCACGACGCGCAGCCATCGCCGGCTTGTCGCCGCTCTTGGCCAGCTGCGCCATGCCGTCGTTGGCGGCGTTGCGCTCGGCTTGCAAGCCTTCGGTCTTGCCGATCAGCTCGCGGCGCTTGGCAGACAAGCTCGAGATGCCGTCGAGCAACGCCGCCGCACTAGGCGAACGGCGGGTGAGCATGCGGCGAACTTCATCCAAATTGTCGGCGACGTAGCGGGCATCGAGCATGGCGCTTCCGGATTTAGCACGCTCAGAAGCCGACGCCGACGCCGACCCCGACGCCCACTCCGATTCCCACGCCGCTCCGCGCACCGCGGTAGTTTGCGACCGCCAACAGCTGCGTGATCAGCGTGCAAGTCCGCTGCACGGGCCCGCCGCAGCCGCGCCAAACCCCTCCAGACGTGCGCTCGCCATCGGTGTCGAAATAGGTCACGCGACCGTCAGGCATCACCGCCAGCCACGCCACGTCGCCGCCAGGCGCTGACGCGTTGGTCACCCCCACCCGCCCGAAAGATTGATTGTCGGTGCCAGCGAGCTGACCATCGGGCAGCAGCACCGCGTAAGCGTCGTAGTCGCTGTTGGCGACGCGCCCGACGCGATCGACCACGAACACCAGGTCGCCGTCCACCAACACATGGCCATCCGAACGAAGCTCAACCGGACCGCCACTCTCGCGGTCCCAACGCGCCGGCCCGAACGCGAGCGCCGCGCCACCCTCGGCCCAACGCGGTGGTTGGGGCGGGTTGCAGGCCAGTAGCGAATTTACGGCGAAGAGCACCGCCGCCGCCGCGGAGCCCGGGCCAAGAGAGGGGAAACGACCTCGCACGCCCCAACCATAGCGCACCAAAACGCGCTCGCTCGAAGCGTCGGCCAAACCGCCGCGACGCCACCGATTTTCTCGCTCTGGTGGCCGCTTCCGAGCCGGCTGATCGTGGGTCGGCAATTCATGGCATAAAGGGCGTCCAAATGAAGCGATCGCGCCTGGCTGTGCTCCTCGGCTCTTCGATTGCTGCCCTCGGAATTGCGGTCGGGGCGTGCAGCGCCACCCCGCTCGGCGCCAGCGTTCCGAACCTGGCCAACGCCCAGCAGAAGGCCGGCCAGGGCGGCGAGCTGTTCGACCGGGAGTGTGCTGCGTGCCACGGCAGGCGCGGCGAGGGCCTAACCAACGCGCCCTCGGTGATGGGCGGCGGCGCACTGGCCGAGTACCCGCGCGACAAGTCGCTGTCGTCGAACCCGGCGATGAGCAACAACGCGCAGCAACAAGCCGGCGACACCACGCGGCCGCCCGGCGCGCCCTCGCGCGACCCGTTCCGCACGGCGCAAGACGTCTTCAACTACGTCAGTACCAAGATGCCGTTGCCGAAGAGCCGCGCCGGCACGCTCAAGCCCGACGAGTACTGGGCGATCACGAACTTCATGCTGATCGCGCACGGCAGCGCCGTTCCTGAAGGCGGCATCAACGCCGGCAACGCCGGCAACGTGCACATAGCCGCGAAATAGAGGCGAGGAGCGAGGGAGTTGGGGGCTTAGGGTAGGTGCGAGCTCGCGCTCGCTCCTTGCCGTCAGCCTTGCAGTTCTGTAAGTCCGCACTTCGTGGCGGCCTCCATGCCTCGTGAGTCCACTAACCGCTAGCGCCTCACTCCGCTTTTTTGGCCCAACTCCGCGATGGACCTAGCCTTGCGCTGTGGGCTTTCCGTCGCTTGCGTCTGAGTTTCCGAATGACAACGCCGAGATCTCGGGCGGAGGCATCTGGGTCTGTGCCGAGCTGACCGGTCCTGCCACGCTGCAGCAGGGTCCCTATCAACCGGTGGTCACCCAGCCTTTCGTGCTGCTTTTTGAGGATGACGAGGGCTACGTCGACGGACCGGTCACGATTGAGATCGCGGAGGGCGCGCCGAGCGTGGCGGTTCATGCGCTCGAGACCGAGCCGGAGTCGGCGTCGGAAACAGAACCGGCGGCGCCGGCGTTTTTGCACTTCGAGTCGGCGCTGATGGCGGCGTTGATGGCGCAGGGGGCGAGTCGCTCCGCGGCGTTGCTGCCGCACTTGCTGCGCCTGGAGTCGCTGCCCGCCGATGGCTTATCCAAGGAAGTGCTGCTCACTTTGCAGAGCCGCGGCTATCTGGACGGCAACGCGCGCTATTCCCACAAGTTCCGCGCCCTGTGCAGTGCGTGGTCGGCGGTGCTGCACGGCTCGTCCCAAGATTTCGCAGCCTGCGGCACCACCACGCTGGATCGCTTCGGCGCCGACCTCTTGGCCGCGCTGTTGGCATTGCCAACGACGCGCGCTGACCAGCTGCGACGCGATCTGCGTAAAGCCGGAATCGCCGCGTTCGGCGTGCTCCAAGCCGCCTGAGCACGTACCTCAGCCGCGCTCGGCACTCACCAGGTATTCATACAGCTCTTTCTTGCTCGTGCGACGTCGCAGCACGCGCGTTCGAACATTGACGAAGCCGTGACCTTTGAACAAGTCTGCAAATAGCTTCTCCGCCGGCACGACGACGTCGAAAAACTTGGAGTTGCCGATCACGTAGTGCGCTTGCCCGCCGCGCACCAAGACGCGCGCTACGCCCTGCACGTGCTGATCCATGTCGCAGAAATAGCGCTCAACATACCGCGACAAGACCAGGCTACTTTTCTCGATCTTGCGCAGCAGCGGATGCAGGCGTGCTAGCTCCAGCTTCGCAGCCGGCTTCCAAGTCGTGAGCTTGCTCGTCGCCACACCCCAAGTGCCGCCGATCGCGCGCCAATCGAGCTCACCCGCTTGCCGACCGTCGTCCAAGAAACCGAGCCAATACATGTAGGGCCGCAGCTCGCGGATGTAGCTCATCCGATTCACGTACGGCGGCGACGTCACCAGCGAACCGCACGAGCCTTGCGGCAATAACAGCCCGATTTGTCGCGAATCACCGAGTAGCACGCGCGCGCCATCGCCGACCATCGGCTGCTGCGCGCCGGGGCGCAGCGTCGCGAAAGCTGCGCCGAGCAGAGCGGCCACGTCCGGCGCCGGACCGCGCTCTCGAAATGACATCGACTGGTGACGGAAGCTGATGTTGCCCGCGTCAACCAGCGTACGGCAGAACGCCAACGCGGCGAGATCACGAGCCTTGCCGCGCTTGCCGTTCAGCTCCGCAAACGCGCGTGACAAGCCGCCCAACGTACCTTCGTCCCACCACTTCTCGATTTGATGCAGCGCCGGCACCCATGCCTGCGCGTTGCCATCGACTGCCGCCCGCGACATCGCGGCGACGAGCGCGCCGGCCTTTTCGAGATCAGCGCGCGTGTAGCGCCGGCTCTTCACTTCGGCGAGCCAGCGCAGGAACGGATTGATGTCGACGGTGTGGCAGGCAATGCCCTGCTCGGCGCACGCAGTCAGCGTCGTACCGGTGCCGCAAAACGGGTCCAAAACCGGCAAATCTGGCCGCGAACGCTGCGCGATCAGCTCGCGTACCAGCTCGACCGAATATGCTGGCGTGAGGCGTAACCAGCCGTGCCGCGTCGACCGTAAGTTACCGCGATACGTGATGCCCGGCGACAGCACCGCTCGCTCGGCGACGGCCTTCAAGCGGACACGTCTTCGCCCAGGTAGGCGCCTTTGATGCGCGGATCCTCGCGCAAGTCTGCGCATGCGCCGGTCAGCGCCAGCTCGCCGGTGACGAGCACGTACGCGCGCGATGCGGTCTCGAGCGCGAGCCGCGTATTTTGTTCGACCAGCAAGATCGTGAGCCCACCGCGCGCTACCTCGACGATCGCCTCGAAGATCTGCTCGACCAGCTTTGGCGCTAAGCCGAGACTCGGTTCGTCCAGCAGCAATAGCTTCGGATCGCTCATCAGCGCGCGACCGATCGCGAGCATCTGCTGCTCGCCACCGGAAAGCGTGCCGCCCTCTTGCCCCATCCGCTCGGAAAGCCGCGGAAAAAGCTTCAAAACCCGGGCCAAGCGCTCGGCGAGCTGGACCGGCTCTCGCTTCAAGAACGCGCCCAGCTCCAGATTTTCAGACACGGTGAGATTGCCAAATATAGCGCGCCCCTCCGGTACCAGCGCGACCCCACGCCCGACGATGCGATGCGTCGGCACGGAGCGGAGCGACTCACCGAACAGCGTCACCTCACCCGACTGCGCCGGCACCAATCCGACGATCGCCTTGAGCGTACTGGTCTTGCCAGCGCCGTTGGCGCCGATCAAAGTGACGATCTCGCCGCGCTCAACCTCGAGCGAGATGCCCTTCACGGCCGCGATGCCGCCGTAGCTGACGCGTAGTTCCTCCACGCGCAGGGCCGCGCCGCTCATGCCACCTCTTCACTCGCTTTGCCGAGGTACGCCGCGAGCACGGCCGGATCCTGCTTCACGTGTTCCGGCGTGCCGTGGGCGATGGTTTCGCCATGATCGACCACGTGGACGGCATCACACACGCTCATCACGACCGCCATATTGTGCTCGACGAGCACGATCGTGAGCGCCATTTCATCGCGCAGAAAGCGGATTTGTCGCTCGAGCTCGGCTGCTTCTGGGCTGTTCATCCCGGCCGCCGGCTCGTCGAGCAGCAGCAACTTGGGCTTGAGCATCAAGGCGCGCGCAATCTCCAAACGACGCTGCGAGCCGTACGGCAAGGAGCCGGCGATGTCCTGCGCGTGCGTGCCGAGGCCCATCACGTCGAGCAGCTCGCGCGCGTGCTTGCGCAGCCGCGCCTCGTCCTCGGCTTGAGCGCGGGTCCGAAACATCGCCGAGAGCACGCTGGCTTGATGCAGGTGGTGTCCGGCTACCATCACGTTCTCTTCGACGGTCATCGACCGGAACAAGCGAATGTTCTGAAACGTCCGCGCGATACCGCGGTGGGCGACGCGCGCAGGCGATTCACCGCCGATCGGCTTGCCCTCGAAGATAATCGCGCCGCCATCCGGACGGTAGACGCCCGTGATGACGTTGAAAAGGGTCGTCTTGCCCGCTCCGTTCGGCCCGATCAAGCCGAAGATCGCCTTGGCTGGTACGTCGAACGACACCTCCTTCAAGGCGCGCAAGCCGCCGAAGGTTTTGTCGACGTTTTGGAGCGAAAGCAGGCTCATTTGGCGGCCTCGGGTGCGCTCCTGCCGCGCTTGAAACGGGCGCGGATCACCTCCGACAGCTCGCGGCTGCCCAAGAGCCCTGCCGGCCGCACCAGCATGATGATGATCAGCAAGAGCGCGTACAGGACCAGTCGATACTGCTGTAGGTCCCGCATCAGCTCGAGCGTAATCGCGACGAAAATGCCGCCGACGACTGCGCCCGAGATCGAGCCCAGCCCGCCGATGATGATCATCACGACCATGTCGATCGACTTGTCGAAGCGGAAGTCTTCGGGACGAATGCCGGATTGCATGTAGGCGAACAAGCCGCCAGCGATGCCGGCGCTGGCGGCGCTGAGCGAAAACGCCAGCACCTTCAAGCGCGTCGTCGGCGTGGCCATGGCTTCTGCGGCGATTTCGTCCTCACGAATCGCGGCTAGCGAGCGGCCGGTCTGCGAGAAAGTCAGGTTGCGGATCAAAATCACGATCGCGATCGCCCAGGCGTACACCCAGAAGAAGCTGGTGTACGCTGGCAACCCGGCTGGCGTGTCGCCGAAGTAGCCGGTGGCGGCGCCCAAAAACTGCGCGTTGTTGAAGGAAATCCTGATGATTTCGCCGAACCCCAGGGTCACGACCGCCAGGTAGTCGCCGCGCAAACGCAGGCTCGGCGCGCCGACCAAAAGCCCCGCGAGGCCAGCCAGCACGGCGCCGATCAGCAGCGCGATATTGAAGGTGACGGCATCTGCGGCCGAGCCGACGCCGACCAGCCGCTGCACGACTGGTCCGAGCTTCACGCCGAAGAACGCAGCACCGTAGGCGCCCACCGCCATGAAGCCGGCGTGGCCGATCGAGAACTGGCCGGTCGTGCCATTGATTAAGTTCAGGCCGACCGCCAAAATCACATTGATGCCAGCCAGCAGCACGATCCGCTGCACGTACTCGATCAACCCGTCCTGCAACCACAGCCCGACTCCGTAAAGCACGAGCGCAGTCGCGCTCGCGATCGTCAAGCGTCGGACGAGCTGCATCACACCTTCTCCGGGCGGACCACGCCGAGCAGGCCCTCGGGGCGCAAGATCAGAATAATGATCAAGATCACGAACGTGATCGCGTCGCGGTAGTCAGGCGACAGATAACCGGCAGTGATCTGCTCGGCCAAGCCGATCAGCAGCCCGCCCAAGACGGCGCCCCGAATATTGCCGATTCCACCCAAAACCGCCGCGACGAAAGCCTTCAGGCCCGTCAACACACCCATCAACGGGTTGATCGTGATTTGGTCGAGGCCGAACAGGATGCCGCCAGCCGCCGCCAGCGCCGACCCGACGGCGAAAGTCGCGCGTATGACGCGGTCGGTGTCGACACCCATCAGCCGCGCAGCGTCCATGTTGGTCGAGACCGCGCGCATCGCTTTGCCAGTCCAAGTGCGCTGAATGAACCAGTTCAAGCCGATCATCAACGCGATCGCCACAACGAAGATCGTCAACTTAACGTTGGTCACGATCACGCCGCCCAGCTCGAAGCGCACTTCTCTCAAGATTGGCGGATACGGCCGCGGGTTGGGCGTGAACGCCAGCATCGCTGCGTTTTGCAGAAACAAGCTCACGCCAATCGCGGTGATCAACGGCGTGAGCCGCGGGGCGGAGCGCACCGGGCGATATGCCAAAAGCTCGATCGTCACGCCGAGCGCTGCCGCCACTGCCATCGCGATCACCAGCACCAAGATCGCCAAATACAGCGGGAAACCACGCGTTCCGTAACCCTGGACGCCGAGCCCGAGCGCTGCGAAGTAGCCTGCGTACGCGCCGATCATGAACACTTCGCCGTGCGCAAAGTTAATCAGCTTCAAGATGCCGTACACCATCGTGTACCCGAGCGCGATCAGCGCATAGATCGAGCCGAGCGACAGGCCGTTCAGGATCTGTTGGAGTAGCGTGCTCACGGTGAGAAGTCAGGAGTCAGCAGTTGGGACGTAGCGGTTAGCAGTTGGCGGTTGGCATTTGCGGCCAGGGTGTGACCTTTCAGGGCGTCGAGCCGGTCGCTGCTTTCGGTCGATCCACGAGGATCCGTTACGTCGTTCGCGAGCGCACCAGCGCGAGCTGGAACGAGGTCAACCGACCTTGGCGAGAGCAGATCACGATCGACAGGGAGAGAACGTTTGAACGAACCCGGCGGGGCCGGGCGCCCGCTGCCCCGCCAGATGAAAAAATCACCAGACCACATGGGCAGGGCGTAGAGGAAACCAGGAATCCCTCAAGGATTCACCAGCGCTTCGTACTTGGCTTTGCCGCCTTCGATCTTCAGGACCACCACGCTCTTCTCGGGGTTGCGATCCTTGTCCATCGTGATTTTTCCGGTGACGGCCTCGTAATCTTTGGTGACTGCCAGCGCATCGCGGATCGCGGTCGGGTCGGCTTTGCCGGCACGCGTGATCGCGTCGGCGATCACCATCACGCCGTCGTAGCCGAGCGCGCCGAGGCCGGTCGGCTCTTGGCCGTACTTGGCCTTGAAGTCCATAACGAACTTCTGCGACTTGGCCGACGCCTGATCAGGTGCGAAATGATTGGAGAAATACGAGCCATTGAGCGCGTCGCCGCCGATCGTGAACAGCTCTGGGGCATCCCAACCGTCGCCGCCGAGCAGCGGCACCTTCACGCCCAAGCGCGCCGCCGTACGCGCAATCGCGCCGACCTCGGCGTAGTAGCCAGGCACCCAGATCGCCTGTGCGCCCGAGCCCTTGATCGCCGTGACTTGCGCGCTGAAGTCAGTGTCGCCCGCCGAGTACGACTGCTCGATGGCAATCTTACCGCCCGCGGCGACGAACGACTTCTGAAACGCATCCGCCAGGCCAATCGAATAATCGTTCTTGACGTCTTTCAAGATCGCTACCTTGTCGAGCTTCAAGGTTTGGCGCGTGAACGTCGCCATCACCTTGCCCTGAAACGGATCGATGTAGCAGACGCGAAAGATGTAATCGCCGACCTGCGTCACCTTCGGGTTGGTCGAAGACGGCGAAACCATTGGGATCTTACGGCGTTGTGCAATGGGTCCACCCTGCAGCGAGAGGCTCGACGCCACCTCGCCCAAGATCGCGCTCGCCTTTTCGACGTCAATCAGACGCGTGACGGCGTTGGCAGCTTCGGAGCCATCGCCGCGCGTGTCCAGGGTCACGATTTTGAGCTTCCGCCCGAGGACACCGCCGGCAGCGTTCAGCTGCTCCACTGCCAAGCGCGCCGCCTTGTCGGTGTCTTGGCCGAAGTGCGCCGTGTTGCCGGTCATCGACGCGTAGTGGCCGATCACGATTTCGCTGGTGTCAGCCTTGGCCGATCCGCCGGAGTTGCCACCGCCCGCGTCGTCCTTTTTCTTACAGGCCGAGCCAGAGGCGGCGAGACCGAGAGCGACGAATAGGCTGACGAGCGTGCGGCGTTGCATGAGCGAGGCTCCTTATGGCGGGCCGCGACGCTAACACAATTACGCCGGATTCCGGCCCAAGCGCCCGCGGGTCGGCGCGAGCGACAGCGTGGACCCCAGAAAGCTGCGCCGCGCCTCAGCCAGCGTCGATGTCGAGCTGGCTCACGGGCAGGGCCGCAAGATCTTCAGACCATCGATCTCGACTTCGCACATGCGCGCTCGAGGCGGAGCCGCGACCGGCGCGGTGAGCTTGATCGTGACCTTCTGGTCCTTCTGAGCAAGCACTTTGGCTTTGCCCTTGAGCGGCCCTTTTTCGCCGGACAGCTCGAGCGTTTCGTTCACGCTGGCAGTGACCTGGCAGGGCGTGGCGTCGCAGACTTGAAAGCCGTTCTTCATCAGCGTCGCGCCCGGCGGGTCGGTCTGGACCTCGAGCATGACGCTGTTCGGCGCTGGAGCTGGAACCGGCACCGCCACAGACGTCGCGGGCGACACTGAAGGCACGACTGGAGGCGGTTCGGGCACGACCGCTGCGGGTGGCGACGGCCGCTCGGCAAGCTTGGCTTGGGCCGTTGTCGGCGCGGTGTTCGAGCCCGAGCCGCGTAAAAAAAACGCCGCGGCGCCGCCGCCCACGACGAGCACGGCGAGCAGCGCCAACGCGACCCCTGCGCTGCCACCTGACTTGACCGGGGGGCGCGTCGCAGCCTCACCGCCCAGCTGCGTTTCGGCGCGCGACTCGACTCCGGTGTCCTGGCGCGGCATGGTGACTGCGGCGCGAGCGGCGTCGGTCAGCTCAGGACCCGAGCCTTGCTGCGGCCCGGTGGGATTGCCGACGAACTGCTGCGCTGTTGGGTTCGGCGAAAACGCACCCGGCAACACGGAGCCGCCGCGCCCGTCACCCGCTACCTGACAGTAAGGCCCGCGAATACCCGCGTATTGTGCCTCGGGAGTCGACGCTAGGGCTTGCGCCAGCTCGGTCATCGTTTGGTAGCGATGGGTCGGATCTTTGGCGAGCGCGCGCATGACCACGCCCTCGAGCTGCGGCGAAATTTGCAGATCCGGATACACCGAGCGCATCGCCGGCGGCATCTCGTTCAGGTGCTTGGTCAGCACCCCGAGGAAGGTCTCGCCGGTGAACGGCACCGCGCCTGTAAACAGCTCGAACAGGATAATGCCGCAGGCGTAGATATCGCAGCGCAGATCGGCGTGCTTTCCGCTGGCCTGCTCCGGCGCCATGTATTCGGGCGTGCCGAAAATCATGCCGGTTCGGGTGAGCCTTCGGTGCGTCGACGCGGCCGCAGCTTCCTCGTTGCTCGGCTTGAGCTGGGCGATGCCGAAGTCGACGATTTTGACGATCTCCTCGCCGTCGCCGGTGCGCTGCAAGAAGACGTTCTCCGGCTTCATGTCACGGTGCACGACGCCTTTGGAGTGCGCGGCCGACAGCGCACGGCAGATCTGCATCGCGATTGGCAGGACGCGCGGAGCCGTCAGGACGCGCGAGCGTTGCAACTCGTCCGCGAGATCGTTCCCTTCCAGGAACTCCATAGCCAAGTAGAAGCAGCCGTTTTCGAGCTGGCCAAAATCGAAGACGTCGAGCACGTTAGGGTGCTTGATGCGCGACGCGCTGATCGCCTCCTGCTGAAAGCGAGTGACGATCTCCCCCTTATGGGCGTACTCGGGGCGCAGCACCTTGAGCGCCATGCGCTTTTCGATGGCGGAGTGCTCGGCCAGGTACACCTGCCCCATACCGCCTTCCCCAAGCAGCTTGATGACCTTGTAGCGTCCCGCCACGGTCGTACCGAGCAGCGGGTCTCCCGAAGGTTGAGATTGCATGGCAGAGGTGGGTGGGGGTCCTGCCGACTACGAGACGGAGGTGGGGTTGGGGACCCACCGACCAACGAGACCGACCCGGTAAGAACCTGAAAGATAACACGGAGCCCGCCCGTGGAAGCTGCAATCTGATACCTTCGCGCTCCCATGATTGTGGTGATGGAGCCGGACGCTAGCGACCAGGCCGTGGAGAGCGTGATTTCGTTTCTGGTGAGCGCGGGCTTCGACGTGCACCGCTCGAGCGGCAGCACGACCACGATTCTGGGCGTGGTCGGTGACCTTTCCGGCAATGACGTCACGGTGGTCAGCGAGTTTCCGGGGGTTTCTCAGGTCGTGCGGGTGAGCGAGCAGTTCCGGCTCGCGTCGCGCCGCTTTCGCCAAGAGTCCACTGTCATTGAAGGGCCGTGGGGCAGTATCGGCGGCGACAAGCCCTGGATCGCGATTGAAGCCGTCGGGCCGACGGGCGCCGCGTGCTCGCCAGGAGCTGCCCCAGTCGGCGACGCAAGCGAGCCGCCGCCTTCGAAAGACCTGGCGTACGAGGTGCGAGCCGGGCGGCCTTTCGATGCCGCGGTCACACGCTCGCCGCGCGCGGTGGACACCATCGGCGCGTTGGTGTGTCTGTCAGTCCACCCGCAACCTTCTGACCAGCGCTTCGCCGTTCACTTCGTGGAACGCGGCCGCAGCTGGGGCGCCAACGCTTGGATCGGCGCCGCGGAGCGCGAGCTGGCCCGCGGCGACAGCAGCATCGTCTTGCTCGAGGCCGGCGGCGAATACCCGAACGGCGCTCGCACGCTCGAAATCGCGGCGATTGCACGGGCCAAGCAACGTACCCACCTGCCAATCGTGGTCGACGTGCCCAGCATCGCCCAGCGCGCACGCTACGTCGAGTCAGTCGCATGCGCGGCGATCGCGGCCGGCGCGGACGGCGTCATCTTGCGCACTTGGATCGGTCGCGCCGGTGAGGTCCCGCGCGTCCCCGCGACGCTCAGCTGGAGCGACGCGGTCAAGTTGGCAGAAAAGCTGCGGAGCATCGGCCAGGCAGTCCGCGGATGAAGCGGATCTCGATCGTCGGCTTCGGCTTGATTGGGGGATCGCTCTCGTTGGCCCTGCGACGAAACGGCTCCGTCCACGTCACCGCGATTGATCGCGCGCCGGTGCTGGCCCGCGCTGCAGCGAAGAACGCCGCCGACGAGCAGCTGCCGCTCGAAGAAGCCGACTCGTTGCGCGCGGCGCTCGAGCGCTCCGACCTAACGGTGCTGGCGGTCCCGGTCAGCACGATCGTTCGCTTGCTGCCGTGGAGCCTGACGCACTCGCCGGTCGTGACCGATTGCGGCTCCACCAAACGCGAGATCGCCAACGTCGCTGCCGACCATGTGCGCGGCGCGCGTTTCGTTCCCGGACACCCGATGGCTGGCTTGCCCGACGCCGGCATCGAGAACGCGCGCGGCGATCTGTTCGAAGGTCGAACGTGGATCGTTTGCCCCGAGCACGCCGACAAGCACGCGCGCCAAGCGGTCGCCGAGATGGTCGCGCTTACCGGGGCCCATCTCGTCGAGCTTTCGCCCGAAGCACACGACCGCGCGGTCGCGGTGACCAGCCACCTGCCCCAGCTGCTCGCCAGCTCGCTTTTCTCCTTGGCCGACGACCAAAGCGCCCGCGTCGCCATGGGTCCGGCCTTCGAACGCGCGACGCGCGGAGCCGGTGGCCTGGAGTCGATGTGGAGCGACATCTTCGAGACCAACGCCGACGAGGTGGCGCGCGCCGCCGAGGCTCTAAGCCAGGAATTGAGCAAGATCGCCGTTGGCCTCCGCCGTACGCCGCCCGACACCCACGCCGCCCTCGCGGTGCTGGAGCGAGCGCGCAGCCGGCGCGGCGAAAGCTAACCCATCATTCGCAGCTCGTGCGGACTGGCCAGGATGTTGCTACGCTGACAGTCGTGTTGACTTCGGCACGCCATGTTTTGTGGATCCTCGCTGGCTGCGTCGCAGTCGCTTGCGGGTTGAATCCGCAACCTGACCTGCCAGGCTCGAACGATTCGAGCGGAGACGGCGCCAGCGGGAGCCGCCACCTCGGCGGCTCCGCGGGCAGCCCCGTCATCAGCGGAGGCGGCACCGGTATGAGCAACGGTGGAGCGGGAACTCCGGCGCCCACCGCTGGCGCAGACTCGGGCGCGGGCGGCGAGACTGGCGCTCCGGGCGGCAGCCCAGGTGGCGGCGAAACAGGGCTCGGGGGCGAAGCAGGCCCGGGTGGCGAAGGCGGCGCGGCGGGGCGAAGCGCGCTGTCAAGCGGCGGGCACCTTTGATCCGGAAGCCGACATACCGAACCAACGACCGGATCCTGCGATCCGGCCTTGTGCCAACCTGTGCCAGCACACCTGATGCTTGCGGGGCCGCGAATCGCCGGATAGACCGATAGTCTGAGCGGCAGTCGTCCCTGGTAAGTAGGTGGCGCGCGTCGTGCATCGAAGGAGTCCGGATGGTCTCGCGCCAGCTTCGCCCGTGGATCCTGCTCGCTGCTCTCGCAGCGGCGGCTGCCTGCGAGCTGAACCCCCAACCGCCAATCCCGACCGACGGCAATCAGGGGTCGATCCCGGGTGCGCCCGACACGGGCAGTGGCGGAACCGCGAGCACGGCTGGCGCGACCAGCGCGGGCACGAGCGGCGGAGCGGTCACGACCGGCGGCTCGCTCGCGCTTGACTCCGGCGGTGAAGCCGCCGAGACACCGGTAAACGTCAGCGGCGGCCAAGGCGCTGGCGGCGACAACGCAGCCGGCACCGGTGGTGACAACACAGCGGGCAACGGCGGTTAGTCGCCGGGCGGGCTCACCGCGAGAGCGGACCCGAGCTCACCCAGCGGCGGGGCGGATCAAGTACTGATCCATCACGTTCGAGATCAGATCCGCCAGAATCCCGTCGGCCACACGCAAGCGCCGGCTCAGCTCGCGCGCCAAATTCAAGATGATGATCGCGTAGCTGCGTAGATCATGGCGATAAAGCGCGTCGAGATCCGCCGACGTGACGCGCAACAACCGGCTTGGCGCCAGCGCCCGTACCGTCGCCGAGCGCGGCTGGATATCGACGATGCTCATTTCACCGAACCAGTCGCCGGGCCCGAGCACCGCGACACGCGCTTCGACCGCGCGCTTGCTCTTCTTCAAGACCTCGACCTCGCCGTTGATCACCACGAACATGGCGTTGGCGTCCTCCCCCTCGCGAAACAGCGTGGCGCCGGCCGGCGGCGTCTCGACGCTGAGCAGGGTCGACAGATACTCGAGCACGTCATCGCTAAGGGCGCCGAAAAGCCCGATGTTTCGAAGCTCGGCCGGGCCGATCGGCCCCTTTGCGTCAGTGCTCATCCTTACCCTTCACTACTACGGAAGCCATCACTCGTCGAAGTAGAGCGGCGGGCGGTTGGCACAAAAGCTGGCAATATGGGCCAACGACTCGCTAGAGATGGTCACGAATGAGACGCCCATACCTGGGGGCGCGTCGTCGGTCGCGGCGCGCGTCCAGCGTACGACGCCCTCCGCGTTGACGACGTGCCCGTCGGGCAGCACGAAATACAGCTGAACGACCGTACCCGTTCGGGCCGGCTCGTAGGTGGCCACGAACACGCCGCCCGTCGACACGTCGAGCGAAAGCCCAGTGTAGATGTGCGATTCGCTGGTCAGGCCGATTTCGACCTCGATGAAGACGCGCTTGTTGCTGCCGTCACGCCGCTCGCTGCCATCGAAGCCGGAAGGCCTCCGCAAACGACCCGTCGGCGACGGTGCGCGCGGGAAGCCGGCGATCGTTCGCAGCTCACGCGCGTCGGAATCGGAGAGACCACCTTCGGGCAGCCGCGCACGACGCTGGCGTGCCGAGTGCTGGAGAACCGGATACAGAAGCGCCAACGTGCGCGCTAGCGACGTCGCCGCTGCCTCCAGCTCGGAGTGCTTGGCGAGCAGCACGGTCACGTCGGCCATCGCGCGCTGCAGCGATTCTGCCGCGACGTGGATGAAGGTTGCGGAGGCTTCGTCGGTCCGCGAAGCCACCTCGGCGCTGTACAGCGCGCTGGAGGCCGACGCGGTCTCTTCGATCGCGCGGTCCAAGCCGGAATCGGCAATGCCGGCCGTTTGAAGCGACAACAAGGCGATCGCCAACGCTTCCCTCCCCTGCCTTGCGGCCGTGATGGTTGCGCTGCCTTCGGTCACAGGCTCTTGTGGAAGACGACCCGCGGACGCGCGGGACCCGCGTAGTCCTCGATATTGGAGACGCTCCAGCCAGTCGCGTGATGAAACGCGATCGAGCCCTCGTTGCCGGTCGTGGTGATCGCCTTCAAGCGTGTACAACCAGCGGCGCGCGAGTCCTCTTCGAAGGTCTGATACAGCACCTTGCCCACGCCACGGCGGCGGTAGTCCGGGTGAATACCGACCAGATGCACGTAGCCGGTCTTCGGCGGTCCGGGAGCCACGAAGCCGAGCAGGAAGCCCACGAGGATGCCGTCGTGCTCGACGACACGCGCCATCGCGCCCAGCTCGTAGAAGAAGATCGGATGAGCGAGCGCCGTCGTCGGCCCGCCCCACCAGCGATCGATGATCTGAACGATGTGATCGTAGTCCTGCTTACCGAGGGGGCGCGTGATCATGGGACTCTAGCGAGCGGCTCCGATTGAGGATTCAAGCGTAACATGTGATTTTCGACTCAGGATGGGAAGTGGCGTAAAACACTCCGCGCGATGAAACGACTCAAGCTTGCCCCGTCGATCCTGAGCGCCGACCTTGGACGGCTGGCCGAGGAGGTCCGCGAAGTGGAGGCGTTGGGCGCCGAGTACATCCACGTGGACGTCATGGACGGGCGTTTCGTACCCAACATTACCCTGGGGCCACCGGTGGTTCGAGCCGTTAGAGCAGCGACCAAAGCGGTCGTCGACTGCCACTTGATGATCGTCGAACCAGAACGTTACGTCGCCGAATTCGCCAATGCTGGCGCGGACATCATTAGCGTCCACGTCGAGACGTCGCCGCACCTGCAGCGCACGCTCCACGCGATCCGTGCGCTCGGCAAACGGGCGGGTGTGGTGCTGAATCCCCACACACCGGAGGACACCATCCGCTACGTCCTGGGTGACCTCGACCTGATTCTGGTCATGAGTGTAAACCCTGGATTTGGCGGTCAAAGTTTCCTCCCTCTAGTGTTACCCAAGCTCCAAGCTCTCAGGCAGATGATCGACAAGAGCGGTCGGGATATCGACCTGGAGATCGACGGCGGGATCGGGCCAGACAACGCGAAGCTCGTCACCGACGCCGGCGCGACCGTGATCGTGGCTGGCAGCTCGGTCTTTGGCCAAAAGGACCGTGCCGCGGCGATCCGACAATTGCGTACGGCCGCGCTCGAATGAAACGAGCTGGCGGACTCGCGGTAGCGGCACTCCTCAGCGTCAGCTGCGCGCCAGGCAGCGCGCCACCTAGATCCCTAACTCCCGTCCGACCGCCGGCAGTGGCGACACCGGCAGTGGCCGGCACACGGGCTGCAGAGCCCGGTGGTACCGCCTCGGTGCGGGAACAAGCGCTGCAAGACAAGCTCCAGATGGCGCTGGCTTACATCTCGGAAATTCGAAACTTGCCGGCCAAGTCCGCCGTCCGGGGTCGCCTGATGGGTCGCGCCGAAATCGAGCGCTACATCAGCGCGCAGCTCGACGCCGAGACGCCTAAGGACGTGATGCAGGCGACCGAAGCGCTGCTGTACGCCTTCGGCACCGTCGACGCCGACTTCGACTACCGAGCCAGCGTCATCGCGTTGATGTCTTCGCAGCTCCTCGGCTTCTACGATCCGAAAAGGAAGACCTTTTTCGTCGGTGGCGATCTAGCGGGCGAGGAAGCCGACGTCACGCTCTGGCACGAGCTCGTGCACGCGTTGCAAGACCAGCACTACGACCTCACCCACCTGGGCGACTGGCAGCCTGACTTGGGCGACAGCCAAGCCGCGGTCCACGCGCTAGCCGAAGGCGACGCAACCAGTGCCATGCTCGACGCAATGATGAAGCCGCGCGGCGTCACCGCGCTCGATCTCCCCGAGAGCCTGATGCGCGCGCAATCCGTGCTCGGAAGCGCCGCCCTGACCGCGCCGCCGGTGTTGGTTCGCTCGCTGCTGGCGCCGTACGTCGATGGCCTGGCTTTCGCCAACTACCTGCGCCGACGCGGGGGTTTTGCCGCGGTCGACGCGGCCTGGCGCGCGCCGCCCGGCAGCACCGAGCAGGTGCTGCACCCCGAGAAATTCCTGAGTAAGGAGGCGCCGTTGCCGGTGCCACTTCCGCCCGCACCCGCCCACGCCCCTGAGCTGCACGAGCGCTTCCACGACGTGATGGGCGAGCAAACGCTGCGATTGTTTTTCGAGGAGTGGCTGCCAGCGACCACGGCCGCCACCGCCGCCAGCGACTGGGGTGGCGATCGCCTCAGCGCGTTCGGCGACGACACACGAAAGCGTTGGGCGATAGGCTGGCACCTGCGCTTCGACTCGGTTGCGGCGGCTGAACGCGCGTTCGTCGCGTTTGCGAGGTCAGCGCCACTCACGGACCGCGGCGTCGCCAGACCCCCCGTGGCCGAGGCCGCCCGATCACTCAAGCAGCTCGGCGACAGGGTGTGTCGCGACAGGCACACCCAGGGCCCGCTTGCCCTAGTCCGCCACGGTCGCGACCTGGGCATCGCAGCGGGCCCCTTTGAGCGCAACGCGCCCGGAGTCACCATTGACCCGGACTGTGCCGACGCGCTGCACTGGGCAGCCCAGATCGCAAATAACTGAATTCACTCAAATTTATTCGTACTTCCCCAACGGAGCCGGTTGGGTAGCCGGCCAAATATGGGGTCCATCTGACCTGGTCACTGGGTGCGTCGCGACCTCAATGTCGCGATCCTAGACGGTCGAAACGACCCCGGGTCGCGTAGTTGGAGCAATTTTCGTTGCTGGCATGAAACCTGCTTGGCCTCTGCTGCGTAAGCACGTGGAGACCAACCAAGTGGCAGACACCAACGACAGTAAAAAGAAGACGGGGCGGGTGAGCCGAGCGGCCACCGTCGTCGCCTCTTCGGCCGCCGTCGGTGCATCGTGGATGGCGCTGGTGGCCGCAACCACGATCGGCCTCGGACATCTCGACCGCGTGCGAGCGGAAGTTTCGGCAGATACGGGCGCGCTTGGCGCTTCAGGCGGCCGTTATCGTTTAGTCGTGCAGTCGTACGCCAGCGCCAGCATGGCGGCGGGCAAACTGCCCGGCTTGCGCCACAAGCCGCTCGCGTCCGCGCAGCGCTCTGTCACCGCCGAGGAATTGTCGCGCGGCGTCGCTGTCGACGTGTTGCGCGTCGGTGAGTTGGTAGATCTTTCGCAAGTCATCGTGGCCTGGATCGAGCAGGGTGAGGCGAATCTCGAGTTCGACGGCGCCGAAGCGCGCCCCAGCGAAAGCGCGCTATACGGAGCCTCCGAATCGCGTGACCTGGGCTCGGCGCGCGTCGTGCTCAGAGCGCGGGCGTGAATAATTCCGTCCGCGGCGCGGATGTTGGCTCGGACATCTGTCCGCAACCGTTGCCGAACGACCTCAAGCCGCGCGCTGTTCGCGTGGCGCTTTGCCCAGCTCGCGTACCTGGCGCAGGAACTCTCGGCGTTCTGCGAGCGAAAAGCCCTCGTTCCCGAAGCGGGCGCGCAGGTAGCGCTCGGTGAGCTGCAGCGTCGCCTCGGCCACCGGATGGCCCAGCGCCGCGAGCGAGCGGGCGTGAGTGAGCGGCGGCGTTCCGCTCGGGCGCGGCGCACCGCGCAGCAACAGCGCGCTATCCAAGGCGCGATAAAGCTCGGCCGTTTCGCGGATGCGGGCCTCGATCTCACTCGGGGGTGCGGCCTTGGGCCGCGGCTTGCCGCGACGCCGGTACCAGTACACCGAAGCAGCGACGACCAGCATCAAACTCGTTAAGCTCAAAAATGCACGCCGAGGCGAAGCCAACATCGTCGACGCCACACGGCTCTTGGTCTTCAGCTCACCGTAACGAGCGCGCACGGCCCGCAGTAGGCTGACCTGCTGGCGCATGTCGTAGCCGACCACGTTGCGGTCCCAGCGCTGGGCGGCGGCCTCGACCATGTCGCGCACGAACGCCAAAACACCGGTGATTTCGCTCTGGGGGGCGGCATCCGCGGGCGGCGTGGGATCGAAACGAACGAAGCCTTTGCCGTCGACGTAAACCTCGACCCACGAGTGCGCGTCACCTTGGCGAACCGCGTAGTAGTGCCCAAAGCGATTGAACGTACCGCCGATAAAGCCGTTCACGTTACGCGTCGGCACGCCTTGGGTGCGCAGCATGATCGCCATCGCGGTCGAGTAAAACTCGCAATGGCCGCGCTTGGAGACGAACAAGAAGTCGTCGAGTGGGTTTTTGGCGCCGCCCGACGGCGACTCGAGATCGTAGCGATAGCCCTTGCGGAGTGCGGCTTCGACGCGCTTGGCGCGCCGTTCCGGATCGCTCTCGGTGCCGATCCAAGCCTTGGCGAGTTCGCCGACGCGTGGCGGAAGGTCCGACGGCAGCGCCAAATAGCGGGCCCGAGTCGCAGCATCCAAAGCCGGTAGCGGCGGCTCGGAGCCGTCCGCCAGCGCCACCTCGTAGCGCAGGCCGCTCTCGCTCGACGTGCGGTAAGAGAGCTGGCCCTCTTGGCTCATTGAGAGCAGCGGGACCGCGCTTGGCGCCACGTTGCCAGGGGTCAAAAGCGTGAGCGCGACCGCGTCGGGCGGCACGAAGACGACGCTGGGATCGATGGCCTCTAGGTCGATGCGCAGCTTGCGATCATGCGCCGGATTCGGCCAGCGGCGGAGGCGCACGCTGGTTCCGATCTGCTCCGCACGGAGCAGGCCCTGCGGCGTGGTTCGCGACCAGGAATGGCCGTTGTAGCGATCGAAGGCCGCGCCGCGCAGGTACAGCGCCAGGCGAACCGGCGGTTCCGCCGGCAAATTCGGGTGCTCGACGCGCATCACGATCGTCGGATCGGCACGCAGCCGGCCCACACCGCCGAGATCCACGCGGTCCGAGAAGCCGACGACGCGCTCGCGATGATCCTGTCCAAGTAGCAGCAGCGACAACCCGACCCGCGGGAACATCACGAACACGAGCGCCGTGAACATGAAGATCGGGATCGAGAGCAAACAGGTGAAAACCAAAAACGGCCGACCGATCACGCGGCGGCTGCGCAAGATCCGCGGGACATCAACCGGGAGCCCGGTGCGGTCGCGCGCACCCTGCCGGTAGTTACCCTCCACTTCGCGGCGCAAATGGCTCAAAACCAGCGCGCCAGGCGCCACGACCAGGAAGCCGATGAAGCACAGGCCATAGGACAGGCCGCCGCCCAGCACCGTTCCGGCAATCAGATGCATCAGCGCCAAGACAATGACCTGCTGGTCGTGAGCGGCACCGCGGCGGGTCGCCAGACGAACGACTTGGAGCGCCGCCGCGAACTCCACCGCCAACGGCAACAGGCTCTCACCCGAGAACAGCCGCGACGTCTGCAGCGCCAGCAACGACAGCGGCACGACCACCGACAAGCGTCGCAGCACGACGCTGTCTTGGAAGCGCTGCGGCAAGACAATCGCCACCAAGAGCCCGAATAAGGTCGCGCTCACGAACCAGCGATTCAGCTCACCGCTGGCCAGGAGCGAGAGCAGACCGAGCGCCGCGAGCGCGTCGGTCATGATCCGGTGAATCAGCCCAAACCTCACGCCGAGGCCCGCAACTTCTCAGGCTTTTCCGGCGCCGACGGCTGCGCCGACTCAGGGGATGCCTCGAGCAACGCCAGGAATCTGAGCAACGGATCGGCGCCGACCGAGGTGTTGGCGCGCACGCGCTCGCCGCCCGACGCCAGCACGGCGACGCTGTCTCCGCGCTTGAGGTGCGCCACGGCGCGCGAGGCGACGTCGCGAATTCGGCGCTCGAAGCGCAGCGACCAATCGTCGTCCGGCGCCTGGCCCGCATGGCTCGAATCGATCCCGAAGGCGACGTCGCGGCGCGTGTCGGTGGCGCGCTCGCGCAGCACGCGCTGGTCGGGCAGGGTGCTCTTCCGCCAGTAAATGTCGCGCGGATCATCACCTTCTCGCATCAAGCGCAGCCCGTGAATTTCGTCGCCGTTGCCCCGACCGAGAGCGCTTTCGCCGCCCGCGCGATCCCCCGATTCGGTCTGCGGCAGCCGCACCGGATCGACCGCCGGGTAGATGATCAGCTCGTCGTCGGCGCTGACCTCGCGCGACTTTTCGAACAGCCCGAACGGGAAGCGCGTCGCCACTCGGAAGCCAACGTGGTTGTCGCGCCCGCGCCGCGCCGGCGTACGCCGATAAGCCGCCACCTGCGCCGACCGTGGACTGATTTTGAGGAAGAAGCAGCGTTTGTCCGCTGGCTGACCGGCCCGCAAGTCTTCAACCTCAATCGCGTACGACGGCACGCGCTGCTTGTGATTGTAGACCTCGATCTCCACTAGATGCGGCCGCCCGACTTGGGCGCGCGGCGGCAAGCGTCGCGTCACCGTGAGGTGTCGCAAGCTGAGCTCGCTCAGCACACCCGAGACGATGATCAGCGACAGCAGCATCCCGAGCAGCAAGTACAGGAGATTGTTGCCCGTGTTGATCGCCGCAACGCCCACGCCGAAGGTGATGAAGATGAAGTACTTGCCCTCGCGCGTCAGCTTGAGCCGCCGCGGCCACTTGCCCCAAAATCCGCGCCCCGAGCCGTCGGACTTGGCCGAAGCTTTCGGCTGCCTGAGCGGCGGCGGGACCGCTGGCGCGGGCGACTTCGCCTTCGTGAGCGGTGACTTCGGCACCCCAGGGTTTTCCACGTTTAGAGCGGTACAGGTACGCGCGCGACGACGTCGCGGACGGCGGCTTCGGATTCTTCCCGCGACGGCGCATAGCCCTCGGCGTGCGCGGCTAGCCGGACGCGGTGCGACAGCACTGGCACCGCGAGGCCGTGGATGTCGTCGGCGATGCAGTAGTCGCGGCCGCTGAGCAGCGCGCGGGACCGGGCGGCGCGGGCCAGGTTCATTCCGGCGCGCGTCGACGCGCCCAACGACAAGGTGGGGCTCGTGCGCGTCGCCGTGATCAGCGCCTGCAGGTAGGCACCGAGCGCGCCATCCATCGAAACCCGGTCGACCTCTCGTTGTAGCGAGACCAACGACTGCGGGTTCAACACCGGTGTGACGAGCTTCACGCGATCTACGTCTGGATCCAGCATCAACCGGGTCTCGATGTGCGCGGGCGGATAGCCGATGTGAATTCGCATCAAGAAGCGATCGAGCTGCGACTCCGGCAGCGGGAAAGTCCCGGCAAAATCGGTCGGATTTTGCGTGGCGACGACCAGGAACGGCTCCGGCAAGGGCAACGTCCGACCATCGATCGACACCTGTTCGTCGCTCATGGCTTCGAGCAAAGCGGA
This sequence comes from Polyangiales bacterium, assembly GCA_038230915.1. Classification (GTDB taxonomy): domain Bacteria; phylum Myxococcota_A; class Polyangia; order Polyangiales; family Polyangiaceae; genus PMG-095. The sequence goes on from JBBRMI010000001.1 coordinate 143,109, forward strand.
TTGCGTGCGCGGGCTGGCGCGGTTGATCTCGTCAGCCAAAAGCACGTTGGCGAAAACCGGGCCCTGGCGCAGTACGAACTCGGACGTGCGTTGATCAAAGATGACGACGCCGACGACGTCGCTAGGCAAGAGATCGCTGGTGAACTGCACGCGCCGCATCTCGCCGCCGGCCGCGCGAGCCAAGGCGCGCGCTAGCGTCGTCTTGCCGACACCGGGTACGTCTTCAATCAGGATATGTCCGCGCGCCAGCATCGCCACCAGCGCCAGCTCCACGACCTCTGCCTTGCCCTCGAGGGCGCTCTCGACCGCGTTCCGAAGCTCAGCCACGCGAGGGGCGGCCTGCTCTGTCGGCAAGGCCAGGACAGAAGACGACATTTCAGCGCTATGCTAGCACCAAGTCAGCGCTGGTGACGAAGGTCGAAAAGCCACCAGACGCACCAGGGGCGTCGATCTCCCGTGATCCGAGCTGCGACGCGGTTGGGCTCGCGCGCCGATCGCGGTTTTAGGGCCCTTGCCAGGGCGCGCGAGCGGTGGTCACCTGGCCCGCGATGCAGGTCTCGCGCATCGAGGTGCGCGGCGTAACGCGACGTTTTGGAGCGACCTTGGCGCTCCGCCAAGTCTCCGCCTCCTTCGAGGCGGGCTCGTTGACCTTTCTAGAGGGGCCAAACGGCGCGGGTAAGAGCACGCTACTCGCGATCCTCGGCACCGTGCTGCGACCGACCTCGGGCAGCATTTGGTACGAGCCGCTGGGCGATGACCAAGCCGAGGCGCGCCGCCACATCGGCTGGGTCGCGCACGAGTCGCATTGCTACCGCGAGCTCTCGGGACGGCGCAACGTCGAGTTGGTCGCGCAGATTCACGGCGTGACGCGCGTGACCGAGCAGGTCGAACGCGTGATTGCGCGCGTCGGGGCCGAGCCTTTCGCCGAGCGCCCAGTCGGGACGCTGTCGCGCGGCCAGCGCCAACGCATCGCACTGGCGCGCGCGTTGGTCCACGATCCCGGTGTGCTGTTGCTCGACGAGCCTTGGACCGGCTTGGACTTGGCCAGCGTTGATCGGCTGGAAGCGGTGATCCGCGAGGAAGTCGCGCGCGGCTCGCTGGTCGTGGCGGTCACGCACGGTGCCGGCACGGCCGAGCGGCTGGGCGCGCGGCGACTGCGCATCGAAGGCGGCCGCGTCGTCGCGTAGCCTGAAGTTGGCCGGAGTGCCGCTCCTATTCTGGCCTTGCATGAGTGGACTTATATGCGTGGTGTTCGAACAGCCATTCGACTGTTGCCGGGCAGCTCGTCGCACCGCTCGGCAGAACCTCGAGCACCTCAGTGATGCGGAGACGCGAGAGCTCGACGGCGTTGGTACCTGAGCTTTCGTCCGAGATGCGGGCGCCCGACAGCACGACCGCGTCGGGCCGGTGCGAGAGCGCGCGCAATGTCGCCGCGACGTCGTGGAGCACGCCAAGCGAATCGGGTGCGACCAGCAGCCAAAGCGCCGGGCGCAGCGCCAGAGCGAGGTCCGCGTTGGTGAGCCCGAGCCCCAGCGGCGAGAAGGCCCCGCCAGCAAGCTCAATCAGCGTGAGCCCGGCGCCCGCGCGCTCTTCCTCGATGGCAATCCACGCCACCACCTCGGCGAGGTCGATTTCGAACCCCTGCTCGCGCGCCCCGAGGTGCGGCGAGACAGGGCGCCGGAAGCGCCACGGCGACAACACGGCGACGTGGCCGGCGGCCGTCGCGATGGCCCCGGCGTCACCAGGCGCGTCCGATTCGACGCCGCTCTCGATCGGCTTGAGCGCCAGCACTGAGGTGCGCGCACGAGCACCGCGAGCGAGGCAAGCCGTGACGTAGGTCTTCCCAACGTTGGTGCCGGTGCCCAGAATCACGACTCGCACGCGACCTCCAGGGCTTCGGCGATACGGGGCACCGCATCGTCGGGCCAATCCGCGTGCACCGTGAGTCGCAGTCGCGCAGCGCCGTTCGGTACGGTCGGGGGCCGAATGGCTTGAGCGAGGATGCCTCGTTCGCGAAGTGCGGCCATCGCCGCCAGCGCGCGTTCGTTCGAGCCGAGAACGACCGGAATGATCGGTCCGAGCGACCCCGGCAACACTGCGAGTCCGCATGTGGCGAGGGCGGTGCGCAGCTCGGCGGAGCGAGCGTGAAGCCGCGCTCGGGCGGCATCGGCAGAACGCGTCGCAAGGACTTGGGAGAGGGTGACCCGGCATAACAGGGGCGAGGGCGCGGTCGAAAACACGAACGGCCGGGCCCGATTCCATAGCCACCGGCGCAGCTCGTTCGAACCCCCGACGAGCCCGCCTTGCGAGCCCACCGCCTTGCCGAGCCCGGCCACCAGCGCGTCGGTTCTAACGCGGTGCGAAGCCGCCAAACCCGCGCCACCCGGACCGACGATGCCGAGCGAGTGCGCCTCGTCAACGATCAAACCCGCGCCGTAGCGATCGCAGATCGATCGGAGCGCGGGTAGGTCTGGACTATCACCGTCCATGCTGAAGAGGGCCTCGGTGACGACCCAGGCTGGGGCCGCACCGCGATGCTCTTGGAGCGCAGCCTCGACGGCCTCGAGCTCAAGGTGCGGGGTCACCACCACGCGCGCCCCCGCCAACCGACAGCCGTCGACAATAGAGGCGTGGTTGAGGGCGTCGGAGACGACGAGCGAGTCGGGCGCGGCGAGGGCAGGGATCAAACCGGCGTTGGCTGCGAACGCACTCACGGTCAACAGGCAGGCTTCGGTCCCCACCCAAGCCGCCAGCTCCCGTTCCAACTCCGCGTGCTCCGGGAAGGATCCCTGAACCAGTCGCGACGCGCCAGCACCGGGTCGGGCTCCGGCCAGTGTCGCGACAGTTTCACGTGAAACGCCGCGCGCCCCAAGCCCGAGGTAATCGTTCGAGCAGGCGTCCAACCACACGCCGTCAACTCCCGAGGGATGGGTATGCAGGTGCGCATCCTCAGGCGCGCGCAGCAAGCCTTTGGCGGCAAGCTCGGTCAGACGTGCCTTGAACCAGTCCTGCATGCGCCCATCGAATAGCGGCGACCCGGCCCGGCGTCGAGGCCCCAAGCTCGAGGCGCTCTCGGATTGTCGCGGTCGATTACCATCGAGGACCACCGCCGCGCTCCAGTTATCGACCCAAACCTCAGAAGCGTTGCACGGCGTCCCTCGGCACCCGAAGCCCCCACGCGGCCCGTTCCCAGCGCTAGCGGAACACGCTCCTGACCCATCTGCGCTACGGCCTCGGCACCGTATGTCGGCGAAACGCCGGACGACCTATGTCCGCAGCGCTTATCGGCTTTGGCTCGCCCTGGGACCTGTGTCCGCCACACGGCTCAATCCGTCCGCAGAAGGGCTGGCCGGGAGTAGGGGGCCGGGCGTTACCCCTGACCATTCATCACATTTCGTGGCTCGAGCAGCGCGCGAACAGGAAGGCAAGAAGACTCCGACTGTTCGAGCAAACGCTTGAGACCCCATCGCCGAGAAAGGGCGTCCAAGCCCCGTCCGCTCGGGCTCGAACCCCTCATCAGCCCAACGGACAGCAGACTGGCCGGGGACGCCTCAAGAGCCTTTCGTCGCGCTTCATCAACCAATGCCGTCGGACGGAGGCAAGGGCGCCTGGCCCCGCGCTGGATGCTGCGTGACCGACACCGCCACTCCCCGCCCAGCCGGGAGCGTGTCGGAGGATCGGCGGTCGGCAAAAGCGTTTCACGTGAAACATAAAAACTTTTGGATACTAATATAATTAGCGCAGTGTTCTCGGGTACTTATATCTATTTTGAGCCCCAGCACCAAGCATCATAAAGATTCTATTATCTTTTTAAGGTCCGTTTGGGAGAATCAAGAGCTATAAAAGGGCTGCTTTCGAGACCTCCTACGGGCATGATTGAGACGTCAAGTTCTTAATGAGTCGTCCCGTCCAACTCCCCGCGCCTGGTCGAGGCGCTTATGACCGTTCGCTTAGCCGCGCGGAACGCGACGCGCAGCACCGCGAGCGGTTGCTGCTGGCAGCCGCGGAGGTGCTGGTGCAGGGCCCGGCCACGGTGGCGCGGATCGTCGAGCGTGCCGGCGTGGGCCGCAGCACCTTCTACGAATTTTTCGACGGTCCCGAGCACGTGCTCAACCACCTTGAGCAGCGCGTGCTGCGCGCGATCGAGACTGCGCTGGACAGCGCCTTCAACGAGGCTCGAACGCCGCTCGAACGCTTGCGCGCGATCGCTCGCGGCTGGCTGATCGAACTGGAGTCGCGCCCGGTCGAGGCGCGCGTCGCGCTCACGCGACGGCTCGGCAGCGAGTTATTGTCACCTGCAGGCAAGCTGCTGCATCAGGTGCTGGAGCGCTGCGTTCAGGCCGCCCGCTTGGACGGCATGCCGGGGTTCAACTCAGCTGATGACGTGAGCCAACTTGCGGCAGCAGCAGCCGTCGAGGCAGTGAGCCGACGACACCTCGCGGGCCGCACGCTGCGCGACCCACAGCGCACCGTCGCCGACTTGATCGCGAAGCTCCTACGGTAGCGAGGCCGTGAGGCGCACAAGCTGTGGGCGCCCTGTGGAGAATCTGCGCAGCAGTTGCGCAGAAGCTGGCTTGGCCAGCAGCCGAAACACGCGGACGCGGCGAAGGACTATTCTCGCCATTTCCATGCGTCCTCCATGGTGCTACGGTCGACGACGAATGGCAGGCAGCCCAGTCGAGCTCAAGGTGGGGGGCCAGACGTACCGCGTCGTCGCCACCGCCGAAGAGACGGAACTCAAGCGCCTGGCTGATCTGGTGGATGCCCGCCTGCGCAGCATGAGCGCACCCGGGCGGCCGATCTCACCGCAGTCGCTCTTGCTCGCTGCGATCTCGCTCGCACATGATCTCGAGGAAGAGAAGCGGAAACGAGTGCAGCTCGAGGCGCGCTCGAAAGAGATGCTGAAGAGTGTGTTGGCGCGGATCGACGCAGCCATCGAAGCCGGCGACGAAAAGTCAGAAGGCGACGCCGACGGCGAGGACAGAGGTCCGACACCGCCGATCGAGCTATTGAGCGACGAGTTCGAGCTCTGACAGGGCCCGGTTAGAGGCCGCCGTCCATCCTGCGTTCGATCGGCGGCAGCGGAGGAAGCTCCAAGACTACGCGCCATTTGCCGTCTTCGCGCACGCATTTCACGCGATCGACGGCGCCGTTTTCACCCGTCACGCTAACTTCAGCCCAGTCACCGTCGACTCGCATTTCGTAGCGGCGCGGCTTGTGATGCAGACTGAACCGCGACGGCGGCAGCATCTCTTCGGGCGCGATCTCGCGACCCGCCACGTCGCTGGCGCGCTTGGCGCGCTCGGCCAAGTTGCGACGCGCGTCACCCCACAATAGGTCGTAGGCGGCGCGCGCAGCCTTCCGGTCGCCGTGCACGCGCTGCATGCGCGTGATGAATTCGGCGACGACTCGGTCCGGCTCGCCGTCGCTGGCGTCTTCTTCGCAGCCCGACGCTCCGCCGACGAGCGCGACTCCAAAGAGCCAGCGCGCCTGCGCCAGCACGAACCTGCGCGAGCACATCGTCAGCCGCTGACCTTCTGCGCCGCTGAGGTGAGGCCCATCGCACCGTACACTTCGGCCATGGTTTTCTGAGCGATCGCGCGGGCTTTCTGGCCACCTTCCACCAGCACGTCAGTCACGAGCTTCGGCTTGGCCCGCAGCTCGACGTAGCGTTCCTGTAGCGGCGTTAGGTCCTTCACGACGGCGTCGCGCAAGCGCATCTTGCAATCGCCGCACGGCAGCGCACCGGTTCGACAATCGCGATCAATCGTCGCGACGGCGTCGGGCGCGGAAGCGGCCTTGTGAATCGTGAAGATGTTGCAGATCTCCGGGCGCCCTGGGTCGCCGAGCTTGAGCTTGAGCGGATCGGTAAACGCGCCTTTGAGCTTCTTCTCGATCACCTTCGGCGGATCCTGCAGATCGATCGCGTTCGCCGCGCGCGATTTGCTCATTTTCTGCTTGCCGTCGAGGCCCATGATCCGCGGCGCCGCCGACAATCGCGGCATCGGCTCCGGGAAAACCTTGCCAAAACGGTGGTTGAAACGCCGACAAATCTCGCGCGCCAGCTCCAGGTGCTGCACCTGATCTTCGCCGACCGGAATCAAGGTGGCCTTGTAGAGCAAGATGTCCGCCGCCATCAGGATTGGGTAGGTGAAGAGGCCTGCGTTGTTGTTCTCCTTGTGCTGCTCGCTCTTCTCCTTGTACTGCGTCATCCGGTTCAGCTCGCCCATCATGGTGATGGACGTCAAATACCAGCTGAGCTCCATGTGCTCCTTGACGTCGCTTTGCAGGAACAACGTCGAGCGCGCCGGATCGACACCGCCGGCTAGATACGCTGCCGTCACCTCGAAGACCCGCTGCGGTAGCTCTTTGGCCTCGTACTCGACCGTGATGGCGTGCGCGTCGACGACGCAAAAAATCGTCTCAGTATCGGGCTCTTTGGATAGCGCCACCCAGTTGGTGAGCGCGCCATAGTAGTTACCGATGTGGAGGCCAGACGTCGGCTGCATGCCGGAGAAGATGCGATTCATCGCGGGACGCGAGGCTAACAGCCAGCTTGCGGGCTGCAAATACGCGCAGAAGTTGGCCGGGTGGGATCGGGGCCCGCTACGATTTCATGCGAGCATGCCAGCACCCCTTTCGGACGGAAAAACCGGAGTTTTCGCCGACCTAGCACCTTCGGATGACCTGACCCTGGTCCGCAAGGGAGACCCGGATTGCGTGCTTTTGGCCGGTGATAATTTGACCGCGCTGCGGGTGCTTACGCAACGGCCGACGCGCTTCGCCCTGGCCTACCTCGATCCACCTTTTTTGACTGGGCGCGAGCATGCGTTGGTCGAGCGTAGGCGCGGCGAACAAGGGCAAATCATCCGGACCTTGAAGCCCGCGTTCGACGACCGCTGGGATTCACTTGAGGACTACTTGGGTTCGCTTAAGCCGCGCATCGCGGCGACGCGCGACCTACTGACGCCCGACGGCTGCCTGGTGCTGCACGTCGATCCCAAGACCAGCCACTACCTGAAGGTGGCCTGCGACGAGATCTTCGGGCGCGACTGCTTCGCTAGCGAAATCATCTGGCGGTACAGGCGATGGCCGGCCAAGACGCCGAATTTTCAGCGGGTTCACGACGTGCTGTTGCGCTACGTCAAAGATCCGCGCGTCGCCCCGCGCTTTCAGCAGCTGTACGAGCCGCTGGCGCCTTCGACACTCGCGACTTGGGGCACGAAAAAGCAACGCGCTGTCACCGACGAAAGCGGGCGCCGCACACGCTCGAGCGTGACCGCTGAAGCTACGCCCGGTGCGCCGATGGGCGACGTTTGGGAGATCGGCATCGTGGCCCCGGTCGCCAAAGAGCGCACCGGCTATCCGACGCAGAAGCCCGAAGCGCTGATGTCGCGGCTGATCGAGAGTTGCACGCGGCCGGGCGATTGGGTGCTCGACGCTTACGCGGGCAGCGGCACGACCGCCGCCGTGGCGCGTAGACTGGGTCGCGCGGCGCTGTCGATTGACGGGAGCGCGAGCGCACTGGAAGTAGCTCGAAGGCGTCTGAAACTAGCCGGTTTTCCGGCCTACGAGCTGAGCGTGACCGAGGCGGCCAAACGGTCCGACCCGGCAAAATCGTCGACTCGCGTCGTCGCTTGAGCCGCCGCTAGCGCGTGCCCCGTTCGCCCGGCGCGGGCGTCACGGCGCCAGCAGGCGCGGCGCTGCTGCTCGGCAATGGGCGCATACTCCGTGCGGACGGCTCCGGCGGCGCGAACGTGGCGTCGGGCAGGGTCTCGAGCAGCTGCGTGTCGAAGGCCTTGAGGCTTTTGCCGCGCAGGTCGACCAGCAGGTTACGGCGCGCGGCCTCAAGCCTTTCGCGCGTGAGCAGCGTGGTGATGGCTGGACCTTCTTGGACGACGCTGCGCGCGATCGGCGGCAGGCTGCCGCGCCGCCACACGACCGCGATACCGGCTTGGACCTTCAGCGGCTTGGGCGCGATCTGGCCGTCAGTCAATTTATCAACCACTGCGAAAAGCGCTGGATCTACGCGGAGTTGGGGAGTCTCAGTGCTGCCGTCGGGGCGCACGAAACCGAGGTCGCCGTCGCGGAATTTGGTGGCGGCGTCGAGCGAGTTGTCGCGGGCAAAGTTGCGCCATTTAGCCGGACCAGGGGCGCCCTGCGACTCGGCGATGATCTTCTTCGCCAGCTCTTCGTCATTCACCAAGATGCGCCAAATCCGGATCCGGCGCGGCGTCTCGAAGCGGTCGCGATGGTCGTCGAAGTACTTCTGGATGTCGGCTTCGGTGACGGGTTGCAGCGCGGCGGTTTCGCGCGCCAGCTGCGCGTCCATGGCGCGCGAGTAAAGCTCGCGGATCCGCGCGGCCGTACGCGGCCGTTTGTCGAGGCCGCGCGCGCGCGCTTCGGCGGCGCCTTGCAGCTCCGGCGTGAGCAGTCGGTCGACGACGGCATGGCGGCGCGCTGCGTCGTCCGCGCCCAACTCAGCCAGCTGAAAAGCCGGCACGCGATGAACGGCGCGCGCGACCGCGGCTGCGTCGGCAGTCTCCGGCCCGGCGCTGACCACCGGCCCCAAGTCGGCGCCAAAGGCCGAGGCGCTGGCCAGGGCCAGGGACATCGCCGAAAATCGGTGTAGTTGCTTCATTTGAACTCGGGCAGCACCCAGCCGAGCTGCTTCAGGATGCCGCGCAAGATGGCCTCTTCGTCGCGGGCACGTTGTTGATAAATCAAGAATCGCTCGTTGTGGCCCTCGACGGCCGCGTCGGCCGAACGCTCGTAGTTTTCGAGGATCAACAGCAAATGCGGGTGAGCCTGCACGACTTCTTTCGGGACGTTCATGCGCGACGCCGCCTCCAGGCGCGCGACCGCCACCTGATGCACCAGCTCGGCCAGGTCCTTGTCGTTGATCCGGCCGCGCAAGTACTCGGACTCGCGGCTGGCCTGGATCACCAGCATCGCGGCGCGATTCAAGTAGCTGCCAGCTTCGGCTGGCGACGCCAACAGCAGCGGCGACAAACCCAGCAATATCAACAAACCTCGACGCGCCCTCACGGCAGCACGCCATGGCTGTCAGTCTCACGCTCAGCCGCGGGTTCAGCCGGTGGGGCGGGCGATTGTGAAAGCGCCTGCGCGGCCGCGGCACGCTCCGCGGCGCGCTTCGATTTGCCGCGACCTTCGCCGAGCAAAGTGCCGAGGTGACGCACTTCGACGCGAAACCAACGCTCGTGAGCGGGGCCGGCGGTTTCGACGAGCTCGTAGCTCGGGGCGACGCCGCTCTCGGCTTGCAGCCGCTCCTGCAGCTCGCTCTTCGGATCGAGCTCGGGGCCGACGGCTCGGAGCGCCGGCTCGGCGATCGAGGCACACAGCGCGCGCGCCGCGTCCAAGCCTTGCTCCAGGAACACCGCCGCCACCAGTGCTTCGACCGCGTCCGCCAACACGTTCGTGGCATCGCCCAACCCGGCGGCTTCGGCGCCGCGACCCAGCCGCAGCGCCTTCGAAAGCTCATGCTCACGCGCCCACAGCGACAACGCTCCCGCGCTCACTAACTGCGCGCGCATGCGCGTCAGGACGCCCTCATTCGCGTTCGGCTCGCGCATGAACAGCAGCTCGCCGACGCAAAAGCCGAGCACCGCGTCGCCCAGAAATTCCAGCCGCTGATTGTCCGGCAGGTCGCGGCGCTCGTTCGAGTAGCTGGGGTGGGTGAGCGCCTCGTCCAAGCGCGGCGCATCGCTGGGCAGGCCGATCAAGGCCGCGATCCGATCGCGCTGTTCAAGGAAGTCGTTTCTCACGGCCGCCCCGACCTTAGCATTCTGCCGGGAAGATCCACTTTGACGCCTTGCGTTATGACCACCGGTTAGGGGAGGGGGAACCTTCGCCCTCGTACGCTTGTCGGATGGCTGGATGAGCCTCGGCTATTCTGGCGTGATGGCAGCACTGAGGGCCTGCCCCTTTTGTCGGAAGCTATTCACGAGCGAGGAGGCCGCCGCTTGCCCAGACTGCGACGTCGCGCTGGTCTCGATGAGCCAGCTGCCGCCATCGCTCGACGCCCTCGAAGAAGACGCCGAGCACGGGCAAGTCACGTTCCCGGAGAATCAGCCGCTGCCGACCCTGTACATGGGGCGTGGGCGGGGCGCGCTGTTGGCGCTTTCGGCGTTGGGCTTGTTCGCGTTCTTTCTGCCTTGGGTCGAGCTCACGGCGCCCGAGTCGGTGGTGTACAGCGCATTCGACTTGGCGCGCGGCCGCGCTGGCTTTCTGTGGGGCGGCGCGACGGCATGGCTAGTGATTATCCCGCTGGTGATCACGCGGCGCACGATCGCGCGCATGCGCGGCGTGCGCATCGTCACCGTGATGTTCACGGCTATGACCTTCACCGAAGCGCTGATGCTCTGGCTGATGCCGCCGCACCGCGGCCTGACCCCGCTCGAGCTGCACTTTCGGTATGGTCTGTTCTTCAGTGGAGCGCTGTCGCTCGCAGGTGTGGTGGTGGCGGCGCGCTTCGGTGGCAGCCTCGACAACCTGCCGAAATTCCTGCTGGATACGCGAGAGGTGCCCGACCCGGCGGTCAATGCACCGAGCGAAAGCAGCGCTGGCCAGACGCTGCACTAGCCCCGCCACGTTGCTCAGATGGCGCCGCGTGCTAGTAGGCAGCATGGGCGCGCTCCGGACTCCGGTTCCGCGAATCCCTTCGCGACCCGATGTGGAGGTCGACGAGGGCGCGCTGGAGTTACTCGAGCTGACGGAAGTTCCCGCGACGGTCGTTTGCGCGACGTGTGGCCTGCCGGAGTGCAACTGCGAAGTCGATCGCCCGTCGGCGTTCTCGGGTGTGATGGCGATCGTGCCGTGGGAGCGGCCAGGTGGCACGGTGCTGTCGCGGCTGTGGGCGACCGCCAAGCTGGGCACTCTGTCGCCGGCAGCGTTCTTCGCGGCTTTGCCACCAGGCGGCGTGATCGCGCCGCTGGCGTTCGCCGTGCTGTCGGAGACGTTCGCGGCGCTCGGCCTGTGCGCGACCTTGGGCGCGTTGGGGTTGCTGGTCGTGCCCACACTCGGCGCGGAGCTGCTGCATAACCCCGCTTTGCAGGGCTACTTGGTGCGCGGAATGGCTTGGGGCGTGCCAGGTTTGTCGCTGGCGATGGTGTTGCTGCACGCTGCGCACGGGGTGGCGCTGGACACCTCGGCGCGCCGCGAAGGTTCCCTTCAGAGCGGGCGCGGCCTGCGTTTCGGTATGTATGCGTGCGGTTGGGACCTGGTCACCTTGCCGCTCGGTTTGTTGCTGCTCACGTTGACGGACGGACCCGTCAGCGCGCTACGCCACTCGGCGCGCGGCCTGACTGCGCCGAACGCGGCGGCGATAGCGTACCTGGCCCACGTGCATCATTTCGAGCGTGAGGTGGCGACGCGAGTGTCACGACGCGCCGTTGGCATGGTATTCGTGCCGATGGTGACGCTGGTCGTGTTGGGGTTCGTGGCTGGCCTGGTGTGGGCCGCGCACTAGGCCTCCGCCCCCGCTCAGAACATCGCGCCGAGCTCGAACGACAACGTGTACTGGCGGTCTTCGCCGCTGAGCGCAGCCTTGTCGGCAGCGTCATTCTGCGCGTCCGCGGGCGGCACGGCGTCGATCAAGAATTGTCCACCGAGCATCACCATCTCGTAGCGGTAGTTCAAACCGAAGATCAAACGGTGCCGCTCGAGTCGCGCCGGCTTGAAGACGACGTTGTTGTTGAAGTCGAGCGGCGAGCCACCTTTGCAGACGGGCTGGCCATTGTCGGCCCGAGCTGGATCCGTTTCCGAATTGCCGGGCACGTTTTGGCCTGCGTAGTTGCAGTAACGGAGCGCGTCGGTTCCGGGCGTCAAGTCCACCAAACCGGAGTCGCCGAAGATCCACAAGTATTGGTAGCCGACATACGGCGTCAAAACCTGCGAATCCTGAATCACCAGCGGCTTACTTATCTGCGCGTCCAAAGCGGCGACCGTGAGCTGAAACTGAGGCGTGCCGGTGATGCTTCGAACGCCGCCGCCTACGGCAATGTCCGGCAAGATGCCACCGACACCGGTGCGGAAACCTTCGAGCAAGCTCAGCCGCACGTCAGCACCACCCGAGATGATGCTCGTCTTGGGCATGAACCCGACGATGCCGGTGATCTCCAAACCGAAGCCGAAGCTCTTACGAAACTTCAACGAATACAGCTGGAGCAGAGACTGCGGCGAACCGTTTTGGATCGACGACGCGCCGTTCGACGGATCGGTCGGCCCTTGTGTGCCTTGCTTCCAGTACGACTTCCCGCTCGAGATGCTGGTGAAGTCCGATTCGAGCGACAGGTGAAACCCGCCGTAGCCAGTGGTGCGCGCCGAGTGCATGGCCGTCGGCGCGAACGCAAAGGCGTACTGGCTGATCAGCCGCTTGAAGGCAGCGTGGTCCGGCTGACATGCCGAGCTGACCTGATTCGCGGGGGCGTCCTTCCACTCGCCAAACCTTTTGGCCGGATCGTTATGACAGCCGGGGTCCAGGACCAGGCGCTCGAGCGCAGGATCCATAGGCTCCGCGCTGGCCACAGCGCTGACGCAGGCGACTAGAATTGCAGCGACAAAGGCAGCTAAGCGTACGCGCATCTGGCGGTCCGTCGGGCGAGGCTACTTGCCGCCCCCGATCCACGTCAAGCCGGCTGTCTCGTGGGTCCAGGCGGGCGAGCCGGCTTGCGTCAATCGAGCGGCGGTCTGGTCTAGTTCTCGCGCTTCTCGCGCTTCTGGCATGTTGGCCGCCTAAGCCGTGTGTGGGAGCTTCCCGCTGGCCGACATGACCTTTGAGCAGAATCCTGAAAAGCCAGAAGGCGAGCTGCGCCTGCGTTCACAGCCCGTGGAGCGACCTTTCCACATCGTGCTCGTCGAGCCCGAGATCCCTCCGAACACCGGGAACGTTGCGCGGCTGTGCGCGGCGACGCGGTCGGCGCTCCACCTGGTCGGCAAGCTCGGCTTCAAGATCGACGACCACGCCGTGCGCCGCGCTGGGCTCGACTATTGGCACCTGGTCGACGTGAACACGCACGAGACGCTCGCCGACGCCGAGGGCGCGATCGACGCGACGCAACCATTTGGACGAACGCGCAAGCGTTATTTCTTCAGCGGGCACGCCGAGCGCAGCTACCTCGACGTGCACTTCGAGCTCGGCGACCTGTTGATCTTCGGCAAGGAGAGCGTCGGCTTGCCGGAAGCGCTGCTCCGTGAACGGGCGGCGGAGGTGGTCGGTATTCCGATGTCGGGGCTGGTCCGCTCCCACAACCTTGCCAACTCGGTGGCAATCGCGCTGTACGAAGCGCTGCGACAAACCGGCGTGCTGAACACGGCTGCTCTCGACCGCTAGTGGACGACGACGCTCGGGAATGCAGCGCGAAAATCGGCATGAACACTGCGGGAAGCGCCCGACGCAAGCTCGACGCGCGCGACAACCGGCTCGCCAAAAGTGGGCGAGCGGAAAGTCACCGAATAGACACCGGGGGCCAGCTTGAGACCGCGCACGGGCGTCTCGTGCGTCTGAGCACCGTGCGTGCCAACGATCGTCACGGTGGCCGGGGGATCCGCCGTCAAGCGCAGCAGAGCCGAAGCGGCGTCGCTCGTGGCCGACGCCGACGCTGATGCCGCGCTCGACGCTGCGGTCTTAGTAGCGCCTACGCGAAGCGGGAGCGGTGGGGACACCGAAGCGCTGCCGACCGGGGTCAAAGCCAGCAACGGTGCGACGCTCGGCGCAGGTGCTGCGCCGACCGCGGGCGATGCCGAGTCGGTTGAGGGCGCCACGGCCACGGGCTCGCTCGACCCGTGCGCTGCCGGCACACCGGCGCGCGGCGTCGGCACGCCGCGCAAGCTGACCCATGCGACCGCACCGAGCACTGCCGCGCTGGAGCCTGCCATTGCCCAGGAAAAAGCCTTGCCGGGCGGCGCTGCCGGCGCGTTCGAGGGCGGCATGGCGCGCGTGGCAGGTTCGTCCACGACCGCCGGTGGGCTGGACGACGTCGAGCCTTTTCGAGCGTTTGCGGTTGCCTCGGCGTCGGCAGCGTGTTCCGCGTCGGAGTGCTCGGCGAGCGGCGCGACGCTGGCGATGCGCCGCGTCCATTCGACCAGGTCGTCGCGCGCCGCGAACGTGCGGGTGATCGGCGTGCCACCCCGCGGCGTCGCTGGGGTCTCGGGTGAGCCCGGCGGTCGACTCGACAACAAAGCGCGCGGCGACGCCGCCGGTGTCATCGGGCCGCCCGTGTCGCCCGGCATCCACGGCGCCGAGCTGCGACCCCGGCGACGCGCGCGGCGCACGCGTGTGCCGAGGCGCTTGGCCACGTCGCCGCTGTCGAATTGCCTGGAGAATTCGCGCAGCTTGCGCGCTAGCGCCTCGGCTTCTTGCGGCCGATCCGCCGCGCGCAACGCGACGGCTTGCGCCACGATCTCGGCGATTGGCGCGAGCTCGGCGGAAAGCGACGGCAACGGATCTTTGAGCGCCTCGGCGCTGGCCTCGAAGCTACCGCGCCGAAACGGCGGCCGCCCGGTCCAGGCTTCTATCAACAGCGCGCCGACCGCGAACACGTCGGTAGCCGGGGTCAAGCGCTCGCCGCGGATCTGCTCCGGCGGCATGTGCCCGGGCGAACCGAAGACCTCGACGCGCTCGGTGCTGGTGGCGCTGGTTTGGGGCGCGGCGATCCCGAAGTCGATCAGCCGGACCGCGCCTTCTTCATCCAACAGCACGTTACGCGGTGTGACATCGCGGTGGACGATGTTGCCGCGCCGGTGCGCGTAGTCGAGTGCACGGCAGATTTCGATGCCAACGTAGGCGCCCTCGGCGGCGTCGAGCGGCCCGGTATCCATCAAGATCTCGGTCAGGGTGAGCCCCTCGCACAGCTCCATGGCGATGTAATAGATGCCGAGCTCCACACCCAGCTCGTACACCGGCACGATGTTGGGATGGCTGAGCTCGACGGCGATTTTAGCCTCCTCGACGAAACGCTTGACGAACGCGTCGTCGAGCGAAAGCTCGGGCCGAATCTGTTTGACGACGAGGCGCTTCTCGAAGCCCACGGCGCCGCGTAGAGTGGCCAGGTAAACGCGAGCCATGCCACCCGAGGCCAGCTCGCGCTCCAGCACGTACTTGCCGAAGATCTGAGGGAACATCAGCGCGTTCGGACATCTCCAGCGTAGCCTACTAATCGTGACCGCGCTGGGCCATTTGGGCTGCGGCGAACCTGGCGTCGCGCTGGTGTTGCCGCTCCGCGTGCACACATTGTCCAATTGCGGCCTACCGCCAGAGCTGGCGCATGGAAACCTGGAGCTCTTGGCGCTCGGTGATTTTGCCGCGACCAACGAGTCGGCCGAGATTCTGCCGCTCGAGCGGAGCGGCACGGCGCTGAAGTTCCCGGCCGCGACGCGCGCGGTCGAGGCGCACGTCGGCAACGCTGTGACGGGCTTCGCCGGATACGCGGAGCGGCGGGAGAACAGCGGCGTGGACGTGCTTTTGTGGCCAGACCTGGCGACCTGTGTCGTGTGGCGACCGGACGGCGCGCGCGGCTATCCGGGACTGCACGGCGGCCAGGCGCTTGGCTACTCCGCTGCCAGCGGCGTCGTCGTGGCGGCAGGCGGTAACGATCCGCTGGTCAGCGACGCGATCGTCGGCGCGCTGTCGTTCAACGTCGCGAACGGCGACTTGAAGTCGCTCGACACCTCGGACGACGGCGTGCTGCGCGAGCCGCGCGCTTTCGCGACGGTCACGCAATTCGGTGCACAGCTGCTGGTGGCAGGCGGCGAGCAGCCGGTGTCCGGCGTGCCCGACGCCGACATCGAGCCGCTTGCTACCGCGGAGGTTTTCGATCCGAAGCTCGGGCGATTTTCGGGCGAAGTCATTCAGCTGCGCAGTACCCGAACGCGCCACGCCGCGCTCACGCTCGACGACGGACGGACGCTGTTGGTCGGCGGGCGCACCCAGGTCGGCGCCACCAGCATCGCGCAATACCAGCTGGAAATCGTCGATCCGACGCACCACCGCGCCAGCGTTGCCGAGGCCATCGCGCCGCGCATCCAGCCACATGCACTGCGCTTGACCGACGGTCGCATCTTCGTCGGTGGCGGCGTTGGACTCGACGGTGCGCTCACCCAGCCGGTGGCGCAGTGGCTGACACGGGACGCGCGCCTCGACGCGACGCAGGTGAGCTCGGACCTGCCGCCGCGCTTCGAGCGCGCGTTCATTGCGACCGCCGGCGGCGGTGTACTGGCGGTCGGTGGCTGCGAAGATCGCCCTCCGATCTCGAACGAGGACGCCGCGGCGTGCGTCGCCTGCGCGCATGGTTGCGTGCCGCTCGGCGACCATTACGACGCTTGGTGGATCGATCGCGACGGCAGCGTCACCGAGGTCGACCTGCAAGGCATCTCGGCGCCGCGGCCGATCTTGCTGCCGGGCAGCAACGGGAGCCCCTGGCTGGTGGCGGTCGACGCCAGGGCGCCCGCAAATCCCAGGCTTTTTCGGTTCAATGCGTGGAGCGATCCGCCAGGATTCGATGCTGTGACGATTCCCAGCAGCGTGCGGCTGCCGCAACCCGGAATGCCGGAGCCGCTCGCACTCGGTCCGGACGCGTTCGTCTGGCTTGACGACAGCGACGGGCAAGGCGAGCTGCTCGGTCTGCGCCTCGGCACGCGCAACCACTACGCGCAAGATCTGGCATTGGTGCTGCTGTCCGACCCGGTCGATCCCGGGCGGCCACAGCACCTGGTTCCCGATCGCCCACTGGCTGATCGTATCAGCTACGACGGCGCTCTCAGGTTGAGTGATCCTTCCGCGACGGTGTTCGTGGCCGACGCCGACTACGCCGACGTCACGCTGCGCGTCCACTTGCGCGGCGCACACCTGCCGGTGGTCGTGTTGGGTGATACGCAGCTCGGCGGCGCGGACTGTCCGTGGCCGGACGGCGCCGAGACCGGGGGAGATGTGGATTTGCCGACGATTCTGCGACGCGGTGCCGAGGCCGAGCTGCGCTTTCATGGCGGCAGGCAAGCCTGTCGGGTGGCGGCTGGTCGAGTCCCACTCGGCGTGCGTGCCGGCAGCGACGTGACGGTCATCACCGCGCTCGACGTCGAGCGCGGTGTAGCGCTGCCGTAGCGCGTCAGGGTTTCTTGAACAGTTTGTTCAAGAGGCTGGGCTTGCCAGGCGGGCTCGCCTTGCCGGGCGGGCTGCCCTTGCGACCGCCTTGCGAGTCGGGTCCAGCAGGTTGGCTGGGGGATCTGCCCGGCGGATCGCTCGGCGGTCGGTTAGCGCGCCGCATCGCGTACAACCGCACCTCGCGGTGCGCATCGGTGTGGCGCGGGTCGCGCTCGACGATGAACCGGAAGTCGTGGAGGGCGTCGCGCTCGCGACCGAGCCGCTTCAGCAACTGGCCACGGTACCAGCGTACGCGCAGGTTGTTGGGCTCGGCGCGCGCCGCTTTCTCGAGTTGCAGGGCAAGATCAGTCAAGTCAGCGCCAGGTTTCTGGGCCTGAATCCACACGTGCAGCGCCACGTGGTCGGCCTGTGAGGGATCGCTTTCGAAGGCGCTCCTTGCCTCTTTCTCCGCGAGCGCCAGGTTGCCGCGCTTGAGCAGCACTTCCGCCTTTTGAAAAGCGTTGGTCGCCTTGAGCACTCGTTGCACCTGCTCGGCCTCGTCCGGTGTGTCGCCGGTCACCAGCGTCTGATCGTAAGTTTGACGCGAGGCGGGATCGGAAAGCGTTTGGCTGGCTTCGCTGATGCGGGCAAACACGCGGGTCGCCTGATCCTTCAAGTCCGCCACCTCGGGGCGAAGCCGATCGGGATGCCACTTCTTGGCCAGACCGAAGAAAGCGTTCTGAATCACCGAAGCGACAGCGTCCTGCGGCACGCCCAATACGTCGTAATGGGTGCCCGAGAGACGCGCCGAGAGCGCCGACAGCTCCATCCGCAACTCAGCCGTGCTGGTGGTCAGAAATTGCGGTGATGCGGGCGCGTCCGTGACAGGGCCGCGCGGCGTCGAGGCCACGTTCGGCGGCGCCGAGGACGTTGCCGCAACCGGCACCGGCGTCGCGGCACGATGCTGACCGGACGGGCGCTGCGATGGTACTACGTGCTCCACATCCGGGATCGAGCCGCGCCGCGCCGGCACGGGCGTGCGCCTCTTCTCGACGTCCGGCATGCTGCCACGGTCCACCGGCGCGGCCACCGGAATGCGCGACGAAGACGGCGCCTCGTCGACACCAACCGGCTCCGCCCCCGGCACACCCAGCTCCAGCTGGCGCAGGATGACCAGCACGTAGACCAAGCGCTTCACGTCGTCGGGAGCTGCCAAGCCGCACGCGATCAGGGAAGATAACGACTGCGGCTTGGCGCGCAACACGTCGATCAGGGCTTGCTCGGACGACTCGAAGCGGAAGCGGCGGATCGGCGCGTCGACGTGCAGCTCGATCAAGCGCTGGCCCAAACGTGTAGTAACCGCCTCGATTTCAGCCCCGCTGGCGTGGCGGCGCAGCCCGCGCCAGATCAGCGCCAGCGGCCGCGTGCGCAAACCCTCCGGCGCACCCCAGCGCTCGAGCAGGTTCACTTGGTCGTAGTAGCCGAACGCCGTACCCGGGTTGAGCTTGAAGAGCCAAAGCACCTGTCGCGCCAGTTGCTCGCGCAGCGCGTCGCGCAGCACACGCATCTCGATCGCGTCGGCCTCGAGCAGCACTTGCCCATGCAGGCGTCGCTCGTGCAGCGCGCCTTGCAGCGTGCGCTCGTAAACCTCACGGGTGATTGCACGTTGCTCGACCAGCACTTGCCCCAGGTAAGTTACGGGCGTCGCAGTCTTCACCTTCGCCGGCGCGCCGGTCTCGAACCAGATGGCGTGCTTTTCACCGCTCGGCTCTTCCAGTACGAGGCTTCCGGTCAGACCGCGGTCGAGCAGGTACACGAGCAGGTGGCCAAACGGAGTGACCTGAAGGGTGCCGGTGGCTGTGGCTTCGAGACTCATCGAAAAGGCAACGCGAGGCTAGGTGCCAGGTCGCTGGCCGCGGGGCTGAAAGTCGCGCCCTGACGTGACGCCCTCGAGCATAGCTTGGGGTCGGCCGCCCAGGGTCTCAGAAACCTACCCCCGGCGCATTCTCTTGCCACCGGAGCGGCCCTCTGCGGCCAGCGACGAGCCAATGCTAAGTTCGCGCCGATGCCCCGCGCCCAAATTCTAGTCGTGGACGACGAGCCCTCGATCCTGGCGACCTTGAAGAAAGTCCTATCCCTCGAGGGTTATGGCGTTGACGTTGCGGGCGGAGTGGCGGTGGCTGAGAGCAAGCTCGCGAAGCAAAGCTACGACGTTGTCATGCTCGACATCGCGTTGCCCGACGGTGACGGGCTGTCGCTGCTATCGAAATTAATGGCGGGCGGCCTGGAGGCCCAGGTGATCATGATGAGCGGGCACGCCACGATCGACGCGGCGGTGCAGGCGACCCGCCTCGGTGCGCTTGACTTCCTCGAAAAGCCGCTGTCGACCGACCGCTTGCTGGTCGTGCTCGACAACGCCCTGCGTCTGACGCGCGCCGAGGCCGAAGCTCAAGAGTTGCGGCGTGAAGCCGGCCTGGGCGACGACTTGATCGGCGAGAGCCGGCCGATGCTGGCGCTGCGCGAGCAAGTGCTGCGCGCGGCCAAGTCGAACGCCAGCGTGCTGGTGATCGGCGAGCGGGGCACCGGCAAAGAGCTGATCGCGCGGGCGATCCACCGCGCGTCGCCGCGCGCCAAGGGACCGCTCGAACGGCTGAACTGCGCCGCAGTGCCGGCTGATTTGATCGAGAGCGAGCTGTTCGGCCACGAAGCGGGCGCGTTCACGGGCGCGACCAAACAGCGGCGTGGCAAGTTCGAGCGCGCCGGCGGCGGCACGCTGTTCTTGGACGAAGTCGGCGACATGCCCTTGCCAATGCAGGCCAAGCTGCTGCGCGTGCTGCAGGAGCGCGAGATCGAACGCGTGGGCGGCAGCGAGACGTTCAAGGTCGACGTGCGCGTCGTGGCAGCCACCAACAAGGATCTGCGGGCCGCGTCCGCCGACGGTACTTTCCGGGCAGATCTGTATGATCGATTGAACGTCCTGCCGCTCGATTTGCCGCCGCTACGCGCGCGCCGCGACGACGTACCGGTGTTGGCAGCCGCATTCTTGAAGGGCGCACGCGTCGCCAACGGCCGACCCGGGCTCACGCTGAGCGATGGCGCATTGCGAGCGCTCACAGCGCATTCGTTCCCGGGCAATGTGCGCGAGCTGCGCAACGTCATCGAGCGGATCGTGATCCTGAATCCGGACGACAACGTGACCGAAGCCGACGTGCTGCGGGCGATCGGCATGGCCGAAGCGCCGCAGAGCGCGGGGCTGTACCGTCCCGGCATTCCGTTTCGCGTACTGTCCGAAGAAGCCGAGCGCACGATCTTGGAAGAGGCACTGTCGCATCACGGCGGACAAATGGCCGCCACCGCACGCGCGCTTGGGCTCGAGCGCAGCCACCTATACAAAAAAGCCAAAGCGCTGGGCTTGCGTGGCGACGCCGAGACCGGCGAAGAGTAGCGGCAACCGCGGGAGGGCTCTAAAGTATGGACGGTTCGCCGTCGAGATGCTTTGCCCAATGTAACGCTGTGCTTGTTGGCGCTCGGGCTGATCGTTTCGAGCGGTGGCAATTTGAACCTCGGCGCCGTTCACTGAGGCGGCGGGGCGGCTGCCGATAGCTCTTGGGCCCGCTTGCGCGCTTTGGCGGCGTCACGGCCGCGACCCACACCGCTGTAAAGCTCCGCCAGTCGTGCTTGGTTTTCGGCGAGATCGTTGGGTTCGGCCCGCGAAAGCGCGGCGCTTTCCAGCTCGAAAACCGCGCGTTCCTTGTTGCCGGTCTGGGCCAGTGCCTCGCCGAACAAGCGGTGCGTGGAGAACCCTTCCATGTCGGCGTAGATCGCGACCTCGCCGACTTTCACGGCTTCGTCCCAACCCTTTTTAGCGACCAGCAAGCCGAGCAAGCGCCGATAGACCTTGTTCTCGTGCTGCTCGAGCTCACCCAGTCGGCGCATCGCGGCCAGCTCGGCGTCGTCATCGGCGCGCGTGTGCGCCATTTCGGCGAGCAAGTACTGCGGCGTCGCCGACAGCGGATCGAAGCTGGCGGCCTTCTCGAGCGCGGTGCGCGCGCCCGCGTCGTCACCGGCGGCCGCTAGCAGCTTGCCCATCAGGAGCCGCACCGCGTACCCATCCTGCTTAGCCTCGATCATCTTGGTCAAGATGATGATCGAGTTTTTTGGGTGTTCGCGCTGGTCGAGCTCAGCGCGCAGGAAACGCGCGTCGGCGTTGTTCGGCTCGAGCCGCTGGACATCCGCTAACAGTTTGTCGGCGCGCTCAGCCTCGCCATCACGCTGCAATGAAAGCGCGTAGCGCAGCAATGCTTTCACGTCTTTTGGCTTCTCGTTGGCGGCTTTGGCTAGCCGCTCCGCGCGGCCCTTGCGCTGCATTGGCATGAACTGCTGACTGAAGCGCGCGAGCTTCTTGTCAGCGAACTGGCGGAACTCGCGATCGAGGTCAGCGGGTTGCTTGCCAAGCACGCTGCTCATGACTTGCTCGCTGGTTTTGCCTGCGCCCCATTGCCGTAGCATCTCGGCGAGCTTGTCGTGGCCGTAGTGGTCGGCCAGCATGACCAAGATTTGACTCGACGCGTAGTACGCCGTGCTCACGTCCTCAAGCTCTTCGGCGCGCGTGAAGGCGCGACTCATGTTGCCGAGCGCGGGTAGCCGGTCGGTGCGCACAGCTTCGAATAGCTCCTGGTCGTTCTCACGCACCCACTCGGGCCGCGCGATGATCGTCTCGTATTCCGCGAGACCTTCGGTGAACCAACGCGGCACGCGCGCCTTCGACATTTGAATGTGAAAGACGTGACTCAGTTCGTGCCAGAGCGTCATCCCGAGGTTGAACGACTCGTTGGCGGGGCTCATCGAAGCCAAGGTTTTCCCGAAACAAACACCCTGAATCGCGATCTGCGGCAAACCGCCAGTCCGAATGCCGAAGTTCTCGCGCTCGGCGTACAGCTCGACCCCGACTGGCGTCTGCGGCGTGAAGCCGTAACTCTTTTGCATCGTGTCGAAAGCGCGGCCAAGCAGATCGGGCACGTACCGCTCGAGCAGATCGCGTTCGCTGGCCTTATAGCGGATGGCGAAGCGCGGGTGACTCACCGTCACGTAGTCCTTGGCGATCACTTGCTCGTACATCTCGAGCGTGTTGAAGACGCGCACGTTGTACGGATCCATTCGGAAGCTGCGGCCGAGCGCTGTCACGCCGTCGGCGTCGTCGCCGGAGCGAATCAGGTTAAAGCCGAGCTCGCCTTCTGAGCGCGCATCCTTTGGGTCGAGCGCTACCGCTTCTTTCATGAGCACGACGATCTCGTCGTAGCGATGCTCCCAGTCAGCGAACTCGCCGACGATCGAATACAGGCGCGAATATTCGGGGTTGAGCCTCAAGATCGCGGCTTTTTGCTGGTCGAACCCGCGCGGATCTTCGGCCAAAAAACGCACCACCGCGCGCATGCTGAGCAGCGGCAAGTCGCGCGGATTGCCACGCAGGCCTTCGCTGACAAAGCGGTCGGCCGCCGCCAGGTCTTGGTCACGCACCGCGATCCCAGCCAGCACGAAGTAAGCGTGGGTGAGCTTGGGATTTTGAGCAAGCGCGAGCCGCGCCAAGCGCTCGGCTTCATCGAAGTCGAGCGCCTGCGCCAGCCGAACCTCGGCCAAGAGCATGTTGGCTTCGGGGTGCTGCGGCGCGATTTGCAAGGCCTCTTTCAGCACTTCCTCGGCGTGACCGGGATCGTATTTCTCCAGGTACAGCTCGGCGCGGTACAACAGCGTCCGCACGCTGCCCGGTTCGGCCTTTTCCGCTTGGTCGAACGCTTCGTTGGCGTCTTTTGGGCTGCGCAGCAGGTGCGCGGCGCGCCCCACGCGCATCAGGCCCGGCCCGTCGGTGTCCGCCACCCGATCGGCGTTGTAGTCTTCGATCAGGCTCAGCAAGATCGGCTCGGCGTCGTGGCGCTTGCCCAGCTCGAGCAGCAACTCGCCGGACAAAAGCCGAGCTTCGGCCGAGGCATTCTCGCTCCGAATCGCGCGCAGCACGTCGAGCGCCGCCACCACCTCGCCCGACGCCCGCAACGCCCGGGCTTGAGCCAACGCGCACGACTGATCGTCGGCGCCGGCCGCGAGCGCCAGTTTGGCCCGCGCGATCGCGTCAGCGTAGCGGCCGGTCGTCAAAAACAACTCGGACAGCCCGAGCAGTGCGGCGCTCTTTTTCGATCCTTCGAGCGCCGCCGTGAGATCGGCCTCGGCTTCGGCGTAGCGGCTCTGGCCGAGCCGCGCGGTGCCGCGGGCCAAGCGCGCGTCCGGGCCGAGCGCAGCTTCGGCGTGCAGCGCCGCCGGAGGCGACTGGGGCTTGACCAACACCACCGAGCCGCAGCCGGTTAGCAGACAAACGGAGCCGATCAGGAGCGGGCGCATCACTGCATCATGTCCGACAGCGCTCGGCGCGGCTAGCTTGGGAAAAGCTTCACGCTCGTGCCCGGGACCGGCGAGAGCCGCGCCACCGCGCTGCCGTCGCGAACAACCACCTCGACCGTGTCCAACGACCCGACCAGCGCCACCAACTCGCCCGGCTCCGCGTCGGCGAAGGTGCGCACGGAGCGCAGCCGCCGGCCAGCGATCTGCAACCGAAACGGCGCGTCTCTGGCTGGCAAAACCTCGGACGCGCGCAGCGACGTGATCAGATTCCCGAAGTGGTCGATTGTCAGCACGTTGCCGACGAAGCCGTCCGCTTCGCTCACGATTCCCGGGATCGGACTCGGCACCTGCAGCTGCGTCAGCGGCCCCACGTCATTGAACGCTAGCTCGCGCGCCGCCAAGCGCCCAGCCACCACCGCGAAAACATCGCGCCCGTGGAAGGTGTTGCTCGCGCGGCCGAGGCCGTTGCGCTTGAGGTCGATTGCGCGCGCCTCCACGTGCGGCGCGCGCAGCGTGACTTCAGCCAGCAGCCCATTGTCGGGCCCGACGAACAAGTGGCGTTCGGCCGCGACCACGACCGCGGCCCGCGCCGAGCCGACCCCCGGATCGACGACGGCGCAATGCACGCTTCCGAGCGGGAAATAGCGGTAACTGCGCTCGAGCCAAAACGCGCCTTCAGCGACCGCACCAGGCCCAATGCCATGCGTGACGTCGATGACTCGCAGCGCCGGATGCGCGCCGAACAGCACGCCCTTCATTACACCGACGAACGGATCAGCCAGCCCAAAGTCGGTGAGCAGGGTGACCAAGCCGCACGTCGCCTGCATCAGTCGACGGGCTCCGGGCGCCAGCGGGTGATGCGACGCGGCCAACGACCCTCACTTTGACTCGAGCGCAGCGCCGCTTTGAGCGCCGCCCGCGCATCGGCCTTCAGCCATTCGGGTGGCTCGCCGCCGGCGTCGGTAGTCCAGTTGCCGAAGTCGACCTGCTTCGCACCGGCGCTGGCGCCGACGCGCACGGTGCCGTGAAAGCTCGCCGTCGCCGTCTGCAAACGCGCTTGGTACTCGGCCGAGTCGGCCGTCGCAGGTCCGAGCTTCAGCTCGATTTTGCCGCCATTTTTGGGGGTCATACTGACTCGGTGCAGCTAGCTTGGGGTAACTGAAACAACTCGATGTGACCGAGCAACTGATCGAGCGCGGCCACGCCCGGAGGAATCGCGCAGCGTGGATCATCCGCACAGTCGTTGCCGAGCTCGATGATTCGCCCCTCTACCTCGATGTGATCGACTTCGCCACCCCTCGGTCGCGGATCGGCGCCGAACAGGACCGGCGCCTGGGCCAATGCGGTAAGCACGTCCCGATCGGCCAAACCTCGATTGAGATCGTCGACGTCGAAGCGCTCGCCGCACGTGCTCAACTCGCGGGAGCAACTCGTCCAACGGCTATCGAGCTCTCGACTTCGATTCGAATAGACCCTGCAGTCGCTGATCGAGCTCTCGGCGCGGCGCGGTCCAGTTCCGGCGCGCCACCACGCCAAGTTGGCGTCAGCGCAGGCGCAATCACGCCGAGCCACGCCCGGTGCGCTCGGCTCGTCCGCTGGCGCGTCGGCCGGGGAGCCCGCGCTGTCGGCCGGGGCCCCTTGCGGCCCGCCGCGGGTGACTCCAGCGCAGCCCATTTCCAGCAAGGCGACAAGCCAACCCGCGAGAAAGACGCGGAACATTGGCGGAGCATAGCCGGAGCCTGCCTTTGCGCGATTAGCCAAACAATGTCCGGCCGTTACAAGATTTACTGTTTTTTCGTTCAGTGCCCTGATATCCGCGATCGCATGGCTCGCCCCAACCCCTCCCCAGACCTGATCCCCATGGACCCCGCGCCGATGAAGCTGCTCGTCACTCCGAGCGGCTATCGCGTCGCTTGCTACGCCGTCGCGCTCGACCAATTCCCGGTCGACTTCTTCGCCGATCCCGACGGCGGCTGGACCTACGAAGGCCTGGCCGAGGCGGCCGGCTTCGCGCTCGAAGACGGCGTCGCGATTGGCGTGTTGTCGCGCGACCATTTTGGCCATCCGGAAGGCTCCGCGATCGTGACGCTGAACGCCGAATCACGGCCGTACGTCGCGGTCGTGGAGTGCCCTATCGCTTATGCCTGTGCCGATGCCAGCTCGCTCAGCCTAACCGCTCTCGACCGCGACTGCGGCTAGACGTCGGAACGGATGCCGATGCCGACGCGCGTGTTCTCACAGCAGAATGATCTGGTAGCGGCCTTGCCACAGCTGCTGGCGCACGCGCGTCGCTTCTTCGCGGCGGAGCTCGAGGTGCTTTCAGCGTCGTCGGCGGAGCGACCCGATCTGGCAACCGCGCTCGTCAAGGTGCGACTCGAGAGCGCGCGCTATCCGGGCAGCGGCACGTTTCAGATCGAGGCGCGCGCCACGACTGACGAGGATCGCGCCGCGGCCGAGAGCGCCGAGGTGCGCGGCAAGGCCGGGGGGATGGCGCAGTTGGCAGCGCGCTGCGCGGTGGTGTGGACGCTCATTGCGGAGGGTGAAATCAGCGGCAGCGCGGAGCTTCAGCTATCCGCGCTGCTGGCGTCGGTGGCGCTCGGTCCTGTCTTGCCTGAAGACGAAAGCACCCTGTACGGCGTGCGCGGCGCGATGGAACGAGCCGAAAAAAGGGCCGCCGAAGCCGCAAGGTGAATCAGACCGGGGCGGCGATAGCAAGCAACAGGGCTTGCAACAGATCCGCCGGGCGCGCGCCATCGAGCGGTGCGCCGTCGAACAATCCCAGCAAGTCGCTGGTCGGCTGTTGGCCGCGGGCCAGAAGCTGCCCGGCGCGCTCTTCGAAGCGAGCGAGTGCGGCGCGGCCGACCAACAGATCACCGGTGATGCGCGGCGCGGGCGTCGCGACTGCTTCGACCACGCCGAGCGGGATCGCAATTACTGCGGGCGGCGGCAAGTCGACGAGTGTCGGCAGCGCGGCGGCCGGCAGCGACGACGCGACATCGAGCGGCGTTGCGCCGAGCCGCTCCACGATGCCGCCGACAGCGCGGACCAAGAAGTCGTGGGGCGCCGGCGCGCTGCGCAACAGCGGGTACAGGGCACTCGAAGGCTTGCGCTTCAAGGCCGGGCGCACGACGCAGGGAGTTTCCAGGCCGATCAGCACTTCGATCAACGTCGCGCCGGAAGCCACTTGGTCATAGCCGACCAGCGCAACCGGGTGTCCGAGCAGCGCCAGCACCTCCGTCCCGAAGTAGCGAAACGGCGTGCCAACTGCCGTGTAGCCGCGCAAGATCGCGCGCAGATTGCGATTCAGGAGCGTGCGCGCTGACGCGTCGTCGAAAAGGGCGTCGACGCGCGGCAAAGCCAGCGCGTGGTACAGCACCGCGCCGCTCAGCTGCGCTTCGGTGCCGGTGCTGTGGCGTCGCGCAATCGGCACGTCGAAGCGCGCGGTCGAACGGCTGCGCAACGTGTCCTCACGTTGCAGCGCGCCCAAGACCAGCGCCTCGGTATGGAACGACGCGCTGGCCAACAGTGCACGACCCGACGCTTCGACCCACGCCACCGCGCGTCCGCCCAGCTCGAGCGCCCCGTTTAGCTCGGTCTCGAACGTAGCGAGCGCGAGCTCGGTCACGACTTCTGGATCAGCAGCTGGTCAAGCTCGACGCCAGCCAGCGACAAGGCTTGCCGCTGCACTTCGCACAGCTGCGCCACGCCTTCCAGGGCCAAATCCGTCATTTTCTCGATGTCGGAGCGCGGTACGGCTTCGCCTTCGGCGGTGCCTTGGATCTCGACGATCGCCCCGTTGACGGTCGCGACGACGTTCAAGTCGACGCGCGCGCTCGAGTCTTCCTTGTAGTTCAGATCGAGCAGCAGCTCGCCGCCAACGTGCCCAACACTGACGGCGGCCACCTGGTCACGAATCACAGGTGCACGCAGCTTGGCGGTCGCGCCGAGCTTGGCAACTGCCAGCGCCAAGGCGATGAAGCCACCGGTCACTGAAGCCGTGCGCGTGCCGCCGTCGGCCTCCAACACGTCGCAATCGATGTGCACGCTGCGCTCACCGAACGCGTCGAGATCGATCGACGCGCGCAACGCACGCCCGATCAGGCGTTGGATTTCTCGCGCGCGTCCGCCGAGCGGACGGTCGCGGCCGTCGCGGTTCTCGCGCTTCTTGGGATTGGAGCGCGGGTGCATCTGATACTCGGCGGTGATCCAACCCTTGCCTCGGCCGACCATGAACTCAGGCACGCTCGAGTCGATGGACGCCGTGCACAGCACGACGGTTCCGCCTGCGCGGTAAAGCGCCGAACCTTCGGCTAATCGATGAAACCCCGGCTCGACACCAACTGGACGAATGGCTCGGGCGTCTCGATCCTCGCGCATGGCCCCTTGTACAGGAACTTTCAGGCGCTTGGCACGTAGGAACTGGTTCTGGCGTTTGGCTTACCGGGCCCCTGGCCCCGCGGCCGCAGTTTAGGAAATCCCGGGAACGCCGTGCTACCTTAGCGGTTCCCCATGGTCGGCGGGAGCTTGGGTCCCGCCACGAGAGCGCGCGCATGTCACTCAGTACCGGCGACATTATCGACGGCAAATATAGAATCGTCCGCTTGATCGGCGAAGGCGGCATGGGTGCCGTGTTCGAAGCCGAGAACATGCGCATCCACCGCAAGGTGGCGATCAAGGTACTCCATTCAGGGGTCGCGCAGACGGGCGAGGCCGTCAGCCGCTTCGAGCGCGAGGCCCAGGCCGCCGGCCGCATTGGATCTGAGCACATCGTGGAAGTGCTCGACCTCGGCAATCTGCCGAGCGGCGACCGCTACATGGTCATGGAGTTCATGGACGGCGACTCGCTGTCCGGACGCATCCGCTCCAAGGTCCGCATGGCGCCCGGCGAGATCTACCCGGTCATGCATCAACTGCTGGAAGCGCTGGCGGCCGCCCACGGCGCCGGCATCATCCATCGCGATCTGAAGCCGGACAACGTCTACCTGCTGAAGACTCGGGGCGGCAAAGCCGACTTCGTCAAGCTGCTGGATTTCGGCATCTCCAAATTCAATCAGCTGAGCGGCGACAGCGGCTTCAGCATGACGCGCACCGGCGCGGTGATGGGCACGCCGTATTACATGGCGCCCGAACAGGCCAAGGGCTCGCGTGATCTCGACCATCGCGTCGACCTGTACGCCGCCGGCGTGATTCTGTACGAGGCGATCACCGGCGAAGTGCCCTTCAACGCCGACACTTTCAACGAGCTCTTGTTCAAGATCGTGCTCGAAGCCGCCAAGCCGGTCGAGCAGATGGTGCCGAACATCGACCCGAGCTTTGCCAGCATCGTCAACAAGTCGATGGGGCGCGAGCCGGCGCATCGGTTTCAGACGGCGCGCGAGTTTCAGCAGGCTCTCGAGCAGTGGGCGGCCGGCGCCGGACCGCAGTTCGCGGTCCCGCCGCAAGTTTCGCCTGGCCAAGCTCCCGCGCAGCACCAGCAGGTGCCGACCGGGCAGTACGCGGCCGCGCCGCTCGGCACCGGGCAGTACGCGGCCGCCAACATCTCGCCGCACGCTCCCATCGGTACTGGTCAGTACGCCGCAGTCGGCGCGCAGCAGCCGTCGGGTCCGCCCCAGCACGCGCTCGGCACCGGCACGCCCGGCAACTGGGCTAACACCGGCGCCTACAACCCGGCCGAAGCGGTGCCCAAGAAGAGCAGCGCTGGCTTGTTCATCGGCTTAGCCGTCGTCGGCGTAGTCTTGATCGGCGGAGGCGGGTTCATGGCGATGAGCCTATCGCACGGCAAGGATGACGCGGCAGCCGCCGGCAAAGCCGAGGCCGAAAAGGCCGACGCGGAGAAGGCTAAGGCCAAACAGGGCGAGAAGACCGCACAGGACGCTGCTGCCAAGTCCGCCGCCGAAACCGAAAAGGCAAAGGCGGAAACCGAAGCCGTGAAGAGCGAAGCCGAGAAGGCCAAGGCCGCGGCCGCTGAAGCTGCCGCCAAGAGCGCCAAGCTCGCGGCCACGCCGCCAGCGCCGGTCGCGCATGGCAGGCCGATGCCAGTCGCCCCCAAGGCCGAGCCCAAGGCCGAACCGAAGCCCGCGCCGGCCCCAGCTCCCGCCGCAGCGCCGGCCACGACGGGCCGACGCATCCGCACGACCCTGTGAACCAGTCGTTCGATCCCGAGACAGGCGGCGCGGACGTGCTGCGCTTGTCCGAGGTGTTCGACAGCCTGCAGGGTGAGGGCGTGAACACGGGCAAGCCGTGTCGCTTCGTGCGGCTCGCGCTATGCAATCTGCATTGCCACTACTGTGACACCAAATATACATGGGATTTCGAGCGTTACGCTTTCGAAAAAGAGGTGCACGAGGCGAAGCTCGAGAGCGTCGTGGAGCAGCTGCGCACGGCTCCATCCGGCCACGTCGTCGTGACCGGCGGCGAGCCGCTCTTGCAGCAGCGTGCGTTGGCGAAAGTCTTCGAGCGTGTGCAGCACGATCTGTTTATCGAGATCGAGACGAACGGCACGCGCTTGCCCTTGCCGAGCCTGCAGGCGCGCGTGAATCAGTGGAACGTGTCGCCGAAGCTGGCGTCGGCAGGCGACGCGGAAGCGCTGCGGATCCGACCCGAGGCGCTTACAGCGCTGCGCGACACCGGGCGCGCGTACCTCAAGCTGGTCGTGAAGACCGAGCAGGATCGCGACGAAGCCGAGGCGCTGCGCGCGCGCTTCGGCTTCGAGCGTGATCGAACGCTGCTGATGCCCGAAGCCATGACGCGCGAAGAGCTCGACCAGCGCTCACCCGAGGTAGCTGCCTGGTCGCAGACGCTCTCGCTGCGATTTTCCAGCCGTTTACACGTCCAGCTCTGGGGCGGTCGCAGAGGAACATAGTTCCGGGGGCTGCGCTTGCTGAGAAGCGTGCGGTCGCGCAAAAGCCACTACCGAATGTCGCCCCAAACCGTAAGCGCGGCGAGCGTCTCGGGATCCAGCTCGGCGCGTTGACGTGGGCCCAAGCGAACAGCGACGCGCGCATTCGCAGCGGCAGCGTCGAACACCGCCAGCCAGAGGGCCCGCGCGGCCGCCGGTCGCAGATCGAGCGCGTCGTTGATGCAGGAAGGGTCGATGTCGGAGGCGCACAGGCGGGGCGTTTTGCCGGCGGTGCCGCGCAGCAGCCAGCCGCCGAGCCTCGCCGAATAGTCGCCGCCCGTCGCCGCGACGTCGAGATCGCCGCCAAGCGACGCGACACCGCTGCCGCGCGCGAACAGGTCCGCGCCGGACTGCGCAGACGGCTCGAGGCCAAGCGCCTTGAGGATCGTGGTGGTGACGTCGGTGACGGTGCTCGGCAACGTCACTTCCTTGCCGCCGAGCGCATCGCCCGGAAAGCGCACCAGCAGCGGCAAAAGCAGCCGATCTTCGGTCAGCGGCGCTGCCGGATCGAAGGGGATCTCGGGGCCGCTACCGAGCCCGACGTCGGAGGTGACGACCAGCATCGTGTCGTTCCACGCGCTCTTGGCCTTGAGTGACGCGATCAGCCGCCCGAGCGCGACGTCTTGCTTGGCGAGCGCGGCGTCGTGCAGCGCGCGCAGGCGAATCCAATCGTCGTCGCCGATCTTGCGCGATGTTTTCTTCGATTTTTCGCGCAACGCGCCGAGCACGATGCCGCCGCGCCGCGGATCCAAAATCCCGCTGTACTCCGGTGGTTTCAGCGTGGCCGCTTCCTCACGCGTCAGA
This sequence comes from Polyangiales bacterium, assembly GCA_038230915.1. GTDB lineage: Bacteria > Myxococcota_A > Polyangia > Polyangiales > Polyangiaceae > PMG-095. The sequence goes on from JBBRMI010000001.1 coordinate 174,296, forward strand.
TCCCAAGGCGGGTGGCCGCCGCGCAGCTCCACCACGACCAGGTGCGGCGACGAACCGCCGCTGGCCAGCTCTTGCTCGAGGAAGGTTTGAGCGCGCGTCAAAGGCTCGGTCGCCGGCAGATCCGCGACCGGCGAAAAAACCTCGAATGCGTCGAAACCCTCGGCAAAACCGAACGGACTGAAGCTGGTTGGGACGCCGGTGAACAGCGCCGTGCGGCCGCCGGCTTGCTTGAGCGTCGCGGCCAGCGTGGCCACCTTCGAGCGCAGCTTGTCGCCAGGTCGTTCGATGCCGTGAACGGCCGGCGCGGTGCCGGAGATCAGCGACGCAAATGAAGCCGCCGGCACGCTCGACGGCGCGCGGTGGGCGCTGAACGTCACGGAGTGCCTGGCCAAGTCCGCCAGCGCCGGCATGCTGGCTGCTGGCCCCCACGGCGGCAAACGGCCGCGCTCGACCGACGCAAGCACCACCAGCACCACGGTGTGGGCCGGCGGCGTTTGCGGCATGGCGGCGCTGGCGCGGCTGATGATCGGGTCGCCGAACACCACGCGGCCACCGCGCGAGCCCTCGGTCGCGCGCAGCTCGAGACCCACGACTTCGCCCGCAGCCGGCGACAGGTCGAGCGCAACTGGCGTGAAGCTGCCGCCGTCGCCGCCCGAGATTTTCCGGGTCGAAAGCACGCGTGACGGCTTTTCGTCGCTGACCAGCGCGATCTCGGCTGTGCCGCGACCGGCGCCCCAAAACCCCAAACCAACGCGCAGCTTGGCGTCCGCCGACGGGCGGAGGAAACAACGAACGACGCTCGGCGCGCGCAGGACGATCGAGCGCTTCGGTACGTTGTCGAGCACAACGTCGCTGACGACGTCGTGCAGGGTTGGCGCGGCGTAGTTGGCGCCGGCCTCCAGCGGCGGACCGATCCGCACCCAATCCAAATCGACGATTGGTTCCTTGGAGCCACGCGGGGCTCCGGAAAAGCGCAAGCTGAGCCGGTGGCGCCCGCGCGGCAGCGAGCCCATGACCATCGGCAATGACACGGCGCGCGTCTCGCCCAGGGTCAGCTTCTGCGAGCCCAGGCGCTTGTCGTCGATGGCGACGTACAGCCATTTGGCCAGCATCGGGTGCAGCCGAACTGTCACCGACACCTCCGACGCCGGCTCGTCGAGCCAGAAGTCGAGCAGCGTTTCGCGGGAAAAGATCCGCTCGAACGTGTCACCGCCCCGGTCGATCGACGGCGGCGGCTCGGCTTGCGCGGTGCTGAACCCGCGCGAAGGTTGCTGCGCGCCGCCGAAGTCGAGCAAGCGGCCGTGGTGCTCGATCTCGCAGCGCGACAGCTCTTTCAAGAGGTCGATGCGTTCGGCTTCCGGAGCACGACCGGTCGACGGCGGCGCGGCGGGCGCACGGCCCGTAGTCCGCGATGGCGGTGGCTCGTCCTTGTGGCAGCCGGCGACCAGGAACAAGGTGACGACCGCCGGCCGCAGCAGCCTCACGGGGATCCGGCGGGCGCGGGCGTTGCGGCAGAGGCGGCAACGGCGAGTGTGCGCTGGCCGACCTTGACGTTCACGCTCTGTGGCGCACTGTCGCCGAGCGTCACCTGGTGCGTGCCTGGCGTGAGCGGGACCCGACGACCTGGTCCCATGCCGAGGTACTCACCGTCGACGCGGATGGCGGTGCCGTCTGGCACCTGAATTTCGAGCAAACCGCGGCCGCCTGGTACGTCGGTGCCGGGCGGAAGGGCAGAATCGGTGGCGGTGATTTGCAGCTTGGGCGCGGCTGGAGCGCGCGCGCTGGCGACCACCGGCGTCGGCACGGGCGTCACCGCGTACGGCTCCGCGGGAGCCGGTTTGGGAATCGACGCGCCGAACAACAAGGTGATGCCGTAGTACGAGATGCCGGCGGCCAAGATCGAGAACAGTGCGGTTCTGAACCAGCCGCCGCCGTCGCCCGACGCCGCAGGCGCGGCCTTGGTAGGCGCGGCTTTGGCCGGCGGCCGGGAGCTTATCCGGAGCGCGGCTTGCGGCGGCTGCATCGACGTCTCGGAGCGCTTGGTCGGCTCCGGCTTGGTGGACGTGGAAGCGCTGGGAAAGGTCGGTGCTTTGACGGCGCTGAGCGGCAGGGTTTGCCCAAACGTCGCGGGCGTTGGCTTGGGTGCCGGAGCCAAGGCGGCGTCCAAAGCCTTATCAGCGACGGCAGTCGCGACGCCCAATGGCGGAGGGGTGTCGATGCCGAGCGCCTGCGCCACCGGATCCTCTTCGATCACGCGCGGCGCGCGCGGCGACACGGGGCGCGGCGACTTCACGACCGGCAGCGATGGAGACTTGCGCGGTTCGAGCACGGCGAGCGGCGTGGGCTCGACGACAGTAGCCACCGCTTCGGCTTCCGCAACAATCGCGGCCTGCGCGGCGGCTGCTTCGTTGCCGGCACTGCCGAGCGTGTTGATGCGAAACTCGGGGCGGTGCCCGCGCTCGACCGGAACCGACGCGCCCGGGGCAGCGTGGTCCTCGTCCGGCGCCGGCGAGGAGGAGCTCAACGTCTTGCGCAGTGGATCTTCGGCGCGCGGCAACGGGGGCTGCACAGGGGCGGGCGCTGACTCCGGCGCGGCAGCTGGCGGCTGCGCGCTCGATTCGATCTGAAACGAGAACCAGCCCGCGTCGGCCGAGGCCAGCTCGGCGTCCGGCGGGCTGGAGTAAATGGCGGCTGGTTTGCGCTGGGAAACCGGCGGGGTGGGCTCGGGATCAGGCTCCGGAGCAAACGCCGGCGACACAGTGGCTAAGGCGATGGGAGCAGCAACAGCGAGAGCGGGCTCAAGCTCGGGATCAGGCTCTGAGGGCGGGAGCGCGGCGAGGTGAGGAACGGCGGCGGGTGGCACGCGCGTCTGCGAGATGTCCTCGATGCCGCCTGCGGTCTCGACCATCAGGATGCCGCCGCGGCGGGCGAAGTCCGACAGTACGGCTTCGAGCAAGCGCGCCGGAGCGCGGCCGGTCGTGAGCAGATCGCGCGGCGAGGCCCCGGTCAGCAGCTCGCGCAGCAGGCTCTGAGCCGGCTCGGGTGTGCACTCCAGGTAGCCGCCAACCCGCGCGGCGTCGAAAGCAACCCGCGTCACGCTGGCGAGCGCGCCGGCAGTGAGCGCGCGCTGAGCCGCGCGAGCCCGCGCCACCGGACCTGCCAGTTGCTCGTGCAAGCTGCCCGAGAGCTCCGCGCGGCACACCGAGACGTCCGGCTCGATCACGAATCGCCCCGCACTGACGCCGAGCAGCATCGACAGCACGCCCTCACCGCGCTCGAAGCTGCCGTCGTTGGCGCTGCGAATCGCCGTGCGGGGCGCACCTGCGCGCACCTGAACTTCGTACAGATACGAAGAATCCCGAATACTTACGCGCACATCGCGCTGCGCCCGGCAAGCCAGCTCAAGCACCAGCCGGGGCGTCAGTCCATCCAACCGGCCGCGGACTTCGCCACCATTGGCGACGCGCGCCTCGACGCGCGCGCGCGGCCGCAGCACCTCGCGCAACCGCTCGACGACGGTCGACGCTGCCGCTTCCTTGCGCAGGTAGCCGTCGGCGTCACCGCCGAGCTCGCGCACGCGCTGCAACAGATCTTCCTTCCACGACAGTAAGATCACCGGCACGTCGCGAACCGCAACATCACGCTTGATCTCGTGACACAGCGAGAAACCGTCCAGCTTGGGCATCAAGACGTCGCTGACGACCAAGTCCGGCCATAGCGAGGCTGTCAGCTCGAACGCGCGCTCGCCGTCGTGAGCCTCGAACACTTCGGCCCCGACCGCCTTCAAGATGCCGCTCAAGAACCAAACCACCGCCGGATCATCGTCAGCGACGACGACCCGCCGGCCCTGAAGCGCGACGCCTTCACCGGCGCGGCCTTCACGCCGGCCGCGCTCGCCAACACGGCGCTCGTCGTTCCAGGGCGCGAACGGCACGGCACCTTCCGGGCCGGTTTGCTCGAAGCGCACGTTGCCGTCCGAACGCAAAGTCACCAGCTCACGCAGCCGCGCCACTGTGCCCCAAACCGCGCTCATCACGTCGGTGCCTTCACCGAAGCCAACGCTGGAGCTGCGCGCGGCCGGGTCGACCGACTCGACCAAGCCACGCCGAATCTCGATGGCGATCCGATCGACCAGCTGGTTCACGTTGAGCTCGCCGAGCGGCTCACGCGCGTGCACGGCGAGCTGAACGTGACCCTGCACCTCCAGCAGCGTGCGGCGCAGCAGATCGGGGCTGACCGGCTTGGGCAGCACGCGTGTGGCGCCCAGACCGATGAAGGTGTTCGCCAGCTCCGCGCTGGCGAACTCGCCGATCACGACGATCGGAATCGGCTCCACCAACGGATCTTTGACGAACAGCTCGACCAGCTCGCGCGCGCCCTTGCGGTCGGCGTCGACGAGGGCGATGTCGGGGCCAAACACGCGCGACAGCTCGCGCGCCTTGGCCGGGTCTTCGGTGCACTCGCACTCCACGCGGAGATCGCTCCGCTGCATCAGCATGTCGGCCAGGGCCTGCGGACCGAACACCAACACGCTAAGCGGAAAGTCGGGGTTGGGCGCAACCGCCGATTCGGGCGCCACGACTGCGCGGATCGACACCTTCGCGCCCAGCACCAGCGACGGCAGCAGGTCGAGCGCGCGCGCGACGTCGGCGAGATCGGTCGGAGCCGGGCCGCTGCGTGCCACACGTCGCAGGGTCTTTTCGGCCTCGCCCAGCGCTTCAGCTACGCTCGCAAAGCCGAGCACGCGGGCGGCCGAACCGAGCGCGTGCAGACGGCGCAACAGGCCGTTGATGCGACCAGCGTCACGCGGCTGGTCCTCGACAGCCCGCAGCGCTGCCCTCAAAACCTCGAGGCGGCGTGGCAAACTAGCCACGAAGTCACCACGGGCGCCCGAGAGCCGGGCTTGCTCGTCCTGTGCGGGAGGCACCCCGATCATGGCCTCGGCCGTACCACAGGCCACGCGAGCGGCCGAATTTTCGAGGGTTCGCGGCTCAGCAGTGCGCTAAAACTTCGAGGAAAGCGCTGCCGGCTGCCTGGCAGCCCAAAACGCCGCCTACATCGGCTGTGCAGCGCCCGAGCCGGAGCACCTCGGCGGACGCGCCCTCGATGCGTTCGGCTTCCGCCGGGTAGCCGAGGTGGTCGAGCAGCAGGCCGAGCGAGCGGATGGCGCCGAGCGGATTGGCGATAGCGCGACCAGCGATGTCCGGTGCGGAGCCGTGCACGGGCTCGAACAATCCGATGTGGCCAGCCACCGCTGGGTGCAGGTTTGCGCTCGGCGCCAGCCCGAGCCCGCCAGCGAGCGCGGCGCACAGGTCGGCCAGGATGTCGCCGAACAAGTTGCTGCCGGCGATCACGCCGTGACGTTCGGGCGCCTGGATTAGCCGCGCCGCCAGCGCATCGACGTACAGGTGCTCGGTCGGAACGTCGGCAAATTCTTGTGCCAGCTCGCCGAGCACGCGCCGCCAAATGCTTTGCGCCGGGATCGCGTTCGACTTGTCGGTCATCAACAGCGGCCGCGCGTGACGGCGCGCGTGCTCGAATGCCGCGCGCAGCAGCCGCTCGACACCGCGCCGCGTGTGCACTTCGCGGCTCATCGCGATTTCGTCCGGCGCGCCACGACCCCGCTCGCTACCGGCGGCCACGTACTGGCCCTCGGTGTTTTCACGGTAAATCACCATGTCTACGTCGGCTCTCGCCTTTCCTTTGAGCGGAACCAACCCGTCGGTCAGGGCGCGGACGGGACGGACGTTGGCGTACAGATCCCACGCGTTGCGCATGCCCATCAAGATATCGTGCGCATGCTCACCGCTCGGCACGCGCGGATCCCCGACCGCCCCGAGCAGCACGGCGCTGCACGTCCGTTTGACTTCGTCGCGTAACTCGCTCGGAAACGTCGTGCCGTCCTTCAGGTACAGCTCGGCGCCGAGCGGCAGCTCCCACAACTCGACATCGACGCCGCGCTCGCGCCGTAGCACTTCGAGCACGCGCAGCGCCTGCTCGACCACTTCGGGTCCGATGCCGTCACCCTTGATCACGGCGATCCGGTGCGTCATCGCCTGGCCCTCAGCCACCGAGGGCTTTTTCGAGCAGCATGCGCAGCAGCGTGGCGACTTGCTCGGGGTCCGATTCGTCGCCTTCCTGCAGTAGCGCACCGGCCTCGAGTATCGGCACAGCCGCCACCGAGCATGCGGTCTCGAGCGCTTCGGAGGCGGTCAGCTCGATCCGCGCCAACGCCGCGGCGCCGGGCAAAACTAGGCCCCAAAGCGGCGCGTAAGCCTCGACCAACGGCAGACCGACGACCTCCAAATCGGCCTCACCGAGCCGTAGCGTGGCCAGCGCGTACGGCACGGGAGCGGCCGGAACCATTTCGGTTGGCACCGCCGTGTCTGCAATCCGCGCGATCGCATGCATCAGCGTGACCAGGCGTTGCAACGTGGCCGCGATCACGACCCGGGCGCCGCCGCGGTAGCCGCTGCGGATCGCCCGCTTGGCCAGCGCCGCCAACACCGCCATCCGCTCCGGATCGGCCAACTCGACCCGTACCGCGCTCGAAGCGATCTTGCGCACCAGGCCTTGGTCGAGCAGCTCGGAAAGCGCCTCGAGCACCGCCAGATCGTGCAGCGTGACTTCGTCTAGCAGCTCGGACAAGGTGCGCGGCGTGGTCAGCGTTTCGAGGACGCGCGCCATGGTCTCCGACATGTCCGGGCTGGGCGGCGCGATTGCGAGCAGCGCGATGCCCTCGAGCCCGAGATTCGTGCGCAGGCGCGCGGTTTCGTCGAGCTGGCGCAGACCCTCCATCAACAGCGAGCTGGTCGGCGTACGAATGCGCTCGAGAAATACCGGCGTACCGCCGACGAACGAGAACGTGCCGTCAGTCTCGCCAAGCAGTCGATACAGCGCCTTTTCTCGCTCCAAACGCCGGAAAACCGCATCCACGATCTCGCCGGATTTGATCCGTACTTCGCCCGCGCCCGCCGGCGTATTGATCGACAGCGTGCCGCTGCGGCGGTTCATCGCCAACAGCTGCAGCAGGTCGACGCTGCTGACTTGCTGCAGGTCGCCGCGGAAGTCGCCGCCCTCCTCGGGGCCGACCGTAACCCGATTTGGAATTGCATACAGTCGGCGCGCGATCAGTTCTATGTCGTGGTGCGGCAGCTCGTCGGGCGCGAGCGACGCCCCGACTGGCTTGTCGACGAGGATGAAGAACAGTGCGTCGTTCAGCGCGCTGGCGTTCTTCAGCCGCTCGAAGTTTTCGTCATCCGTCACCAAGGTGCTCGACACCAGCACCGCCAACAGATCGGCGACGGTCGCGCGCTCCATGGCGCCGTCAACGCTGTCGGCGATCAGGACCGAGAGGCCGCGCGAACGCAGGCGTGAGGCCAACGTGCCGAGCACGTCGACGTCGGGCTCGATCAGTAGAATCGACTTCATTCGAAGGGCCTCCCCGCGATTTCAGAGAGCCGAGCGACGAGCAAGTCGGAGAGCAAAGGATCGGTCGAGTGCACGGCCCTCACCAGGCTGCCCTCGGTGCGGCCGGCCAGGGTGTAGGTCGCGTGCTCGGCGATGACGATCAAAACATCGACGCGCTCACAGCCGGCCACGCGCGAGACATCGACCGTCTCCGCCTTGAGCGAGTCACCGGCGCGCGACATGTCGGCGCGCACGGCGCTGCCCACGCTTAGGCCGGCGCGCTGCGTTGCCAAAACGCGCGTCGTGCCACCGCGCGTCGCTTCGGCGATCGCCGAGCTAACCAGGCCCATCAAATCGGTCACCGGCAGCTCGATGTAATGCGGGGTCTCGAGCGGCGCGACCTTCTGTGCCTGCGGATCGGGCACGACCCCGAGCAGCGCGTCGATCAGCTGCCCGAGCGGCAGTGTACCGAGCGCGAGCGTGTGCACGACCGAGCTGCGGCTGGCGTCGGCGCGGAACTTCGCGACCCGCAAGAGCTGCGAAAGGTCCGAGCCATCGTGGGGAAAAATCGCGACGCCGACGGCAGCGCTGAACTGCGAAACGCCGCTGGCGGCGCCAAGCTGCCCCAAAATTCGGCGTCGGCATGCGTGCGCGCCAGGTCCGCCGGTCTCCGGCAAGAGCAGGTAAAATTCGTTGGCGTCGACGCGCGCCAGCACGTCGGTGTCGCGCACCGCGCCCAACACGCGCTCGGCGCCGAACACCGTCGGCTCGGTCTCGTCACCGACACCAGAATCTGGCGCTAGCTCCAGCCCGACAGTGGCCAGCGAAAACCGCCGACCATGCCGGCGCGCCATCGCAATCTCGCGCCCGGCGACGTCCACGAAGTAGGCAAAGGTGTAGGCGCTTGACGCCGGATCCTTCATCGCGCCGCGATGCGATTGCTCGCGCGCCCCGATCAGCGACAGCACCGTGGCGGCTTGCGTCGCGACCAGCTCGACCAGCGGCTGCTGGGTCGCCGTCGGGTCGCCGACGTCACCGCCGCCGATCAGCACTAGGCCTGAGAACTCGCGCAACAGGGCGAGCCGCACGACGGTCATACGGCGCTCGCTAGCGAACGTGAGCGCCTCCATTTCCTCGCAGAAAGTCGGGGCGTTGACGGCTTCGCCCAGCACGGCGGCGCGCAGCAGCTGGCGCGAGCCCTCGGCGGCCGGCAGGTACACGACCACGTCTTCAGCGCCCGCCGCGACGGCGATCACCTGCGCGACGCGCTGCGCAGCTTCGCGGCGCGTCTTGGCCGACGCTATTTCAGCGATGTCGCCCGACAGCGAGGCGCCGCGCGCCGCGCTTCGTGCCGCGCGCAGCAAATCGGCGCGTTCCAGCCGCTCACCGATCCGCGTACGCACGTCGGACAAGGCGTTCAGCAGCTCGTCACCGGAAATCGGCTTGACCAGCACGCCGGCACCGCCCAGGGCTACAGCCTGCACACCCAAATCCAGTCGATCGCTGGTGGTGAGTGCGAACACGGAGACGTTCGGCGCCAGCACCCGCACGTGATGCAACACGGCCAACCCGGCGCTGTCACCCAGCGTTATGTCGACGAACGCCACGTCCGGCACCTGCGCCGAGACGCGCGACAACCCCTCCGCCAAATCGGTCGCCACGCTCAGCCGGTCGCCGCTGCCCTTGAGCGTCGCGCTGATCAGCTCAATCGTCGCCGCATCGGGGACGATCGCGACGACGTTGAGCTCCGGCGCCGAGCGCTGGAAATTCACGGTTCGGGGACCTCGCCGGAAAATACGTAGCGCGCGGGCCCGCGCAGCGTCACCGCCAAATCCTCGCGTCGCACCGTCAATTCCAAGCTTCCGCCCGCCAACCGCAGCGTGATCGGCGCGTCGAACGGTGCGCGGCCGCACAACGCCGCCAAGGCCGCCACCGCGGCCGCACCGGTGCCACACGCCAACGTGCGCCCGACGCCGCGCTCCCAAACCAAAACATCGAACGCAGCCGGGCCGGTGGCGCGCACGAACTCGATGTTCGACCCGCCGTGCAGCGACTTCGAGATGCGCGGCCCCAGCTCGTCCAGCTCTTCCTCGGTGCAGGCCACGTCGAACACGATCGCGTGCGGATTGCCCATCGAGACGCGCTGAAACGTCAGCTCCTCGCCGCGATGCAGCGCCGTGACCTCGCCCTCGCGCAACGCCTTGCCCATGCTGACGGTGACGTCGGCAATGTCGCCGCGCGCTTCGACCAGCGCCGTGCGCGACCCAGCGTCGGTATCGATGATCAGCTCGGCGCGAGCTTGGCCGGCTTTGCGCGCTAGCGAAAGCGCGACGCAGCGCAGCCCGTTGCCGCAGCCCTCGGGTCGCGAGCCGTCGGAGTTCAACACTACCATTCGACCGTGCGCACCCGGCGTGACCGGCGGGGCGGAGAGCAACACGCCGTCGCCGCCGACCCCGTAGTGCCTGTCGCACAACTTGCGCGCTTGTTCGGGGCCGAGCGCCGTCTCGCTCTCGACGTCCACGACCAAGAAGTCGTTGCCGATGCCTTCGAACTTGCCAAACCGGAGCGACATAGAAGCCCTCAGCGTAGCGAGCCCCGCTGGCGACCGCCACTTCGCCGCTGGGGTCTCGTCTTCTGTGCTAAACCGCGGCAAATGAAACGGCCTTTGGTCGTCAGCGGCTTCATGGCCAGCGGCAAATCCAGCGTGGGAAAGCGCGTCTCCGAGCTTGCCGGCCGACCCTTCGTCGATCTGGATTCTCGAATTGAGGCGCGTTTTTCGTCGCCGATCGCCCGCATCTTCAACGAGCACGGCGAAGCCGAGTTCCGCCGTGTCGAGCGCGAAGAGCTGACGCGGGTGCTGGAGGTGGAAACCGACGCGGCACCGGTGATCGCGGTCGGCGGCGGCTGCCTGGTGCGGCGCGAGCTGCGACTGCAAGCCATCGACCAAGCTATCGTAGTGTCGCTGCGGGTCTCGGCGGATGAAGTCGTGGAGCGCGTCGGCGAGGATGCGTCGCGCCCGAACCTGGCCGGTGACACGCGGCGCCGTGCCGAGGAGCTGCTCGAGCTGCGCGGCACGGCATACGCTGAAGCGCACGCGCAGCTCGAGACGCGCGGCGCCTCCACGCAAGACGTCGCGCAAAAAGCGCTCGCGGTCTGGCGGCGGGATCCGATCGGCGTCGCGGCGGGCGAGAGCTCGTACTCCGTCGACGTTGGCAGCGGCGTTGGGCCGGCGCGCCTGCTGGCGGCCTGCGAGCCCAGCACGGCGATCCTGCTCGTCAGCGACCAAAACGTGGCCCCGCTGCACGCGGCGCCGCTCGAAATGCTATTTCAAAGCGCCAAAAAACGCGTTGCGCGGCTCGATTTCACGCCTGGCGAGCAGCACAAGAACCTGGCCTCGGTGCAGCAAGCGCTGGAAGCCGCACTCGCCGCAGGGCTCGATCGCAAGAGCAGACTGGTCGCGCTCGGCGGCGGCGTCACGACCGACATGACCGGCTTCACCGCGGCTAGCTACTTGCGCGGCGTGAGCTGGGTCGGGGTGCCGACGACGCTGCTGGCGATGGTCGACGCTTCTGTCGGTGGAAAAACCGGCGTCGATTTGGGCGCAGCCAAGAACGCGGTCGGCGCCTTCTGGCAACCGGCGGCGGTGCTGTGCGACGTCGACTACTTGAAGACCGAGCCGGAGCGCGGCTACCGGAGCGCGCTGGCCGAAGTCGTCAAAACCGCGATTATCGGCGATCCTCTGCTGTTCGAGCTGCTCGAGCACGAAGCCGCCGGCATCGTGGCTCGCGACGCCGACCTCTTGACCGACATCGTGCGCCGCTGCATTCGCGTCAAAGCCCGGATTGTCAGCGCCGATCCGCGCGAAGCCGGGCTGCGCGCTGTGCTCAACCTCGGCCACACCGTCGGCCATGCCGTCGAGGCCCAGGCCGGCTTCGAGCGGCTAACCCACGGCGAAGCCATCAGCCTGGGGTTGGTCGCGGCACTCCGGATCGGCGAAAAGCTCGGCCACACGCCGCGCGAGTTGGCCGACCGCACGCGCCAGCTGCTCGGCACGCTCAAACTGATGACGGCGATCGAAAACGAGCCGCTCGCCGAAGCCGCGGAGCTGATCGGTCACGACAAGAAGCGCGCCGGCGGTAAAGTCTCGTTCGTCTTTGCCCGCGCACTCGGCGACGTCACCACGGTTCCGCTCGACCTCGCCGAGCTGCGCGAACTGACACGAAACCTAGCGAATCCGTAAGTCTCCCAGATTTACAGGGAGGGGGAGGTTGGGAGATTTTTCGAGGGCGAACGGGTGGCCTCGACGCAACAGGCTCGCGTGCTCGCTTCAAGTGGCGAGCCCAACAAACCTCCCCACCTCCCCGACTCCCTGTGAATCTCGAGCCGTTCGGCGACTTACTTGATCTTTTCGATTTGGCAGGCGGCGCTGCAGCCGTCGAGGTTCTTGTAGTTGCCGTCGTCGCAGCTTTCCTGCGGTGAATCCTTGTGGCCATCGCCGCAGAAACCGGCGCGCGAGCAGTCGGGCTTGCAGGTGCCGTAGCTGCCGTCATTCGCGCCGTCGTCGCAGGCTTCGTCGACCGTAACGATGCCGTCACCGCACTTGCTCTGGCACGAAGACTTCACGAGCTCGAAATCGTCGAGCGACAGACCGCAGGTCGAGTTGGTCGTGTTTCGTTCGGCTTGGAACACGACAATCTCGTAGATCTTGCCTTCGACAAGGTTGAGCGCGTTGCCGTCCAGTTACCGAAGCCTTTGCCGTCGATCGGGAAGAAGGCGGTGTTGTCATAGCTGTACACGCCGTTGGCACCCTTCTTCAGCGTAAGCGACGACAGAATCGTCTGATTCACCGTCGGCACGTCCAGGTACCACTGGCTGAAGCTGTTGAAGTCGCGGTCGCCGTAGCCGCAGAAGTAGACGTTACGGCCATCTGTATTGATCAAACGCGTACCCGTCGCGGCGCCCTTCACCGCGTTACACGCCCCGGCCCCAGCCGTACCTGCAGGTTGCACGACGGGACTCACGGGCAGGATGTCCCTGCAGCCGCTCGCGTCGCAGCTGGCGTACCACTTGAACACCGGGCGGCCAAGCAGCGACACCCCTTCGGGCGTCGTGTCCGCGGCGGTGCCGAGCGTCGTTCGCACCCAAATGTCTTCCTTGGGCGAGCGATCGATTGGATCGTTCGACGTCCATTGGAAGGCGACGTGGCCGCCGTCTTGGTAGGCCTTGAAGTCGCGATACACGATCGGAATCACCAGATCGCCGCCTGCCTTCTCGGCGCAAGTCCAACCCGGCTCGATCTCGCATTTACTGGAGCAGCCATCACCATCGCGCGCGTTGCCGTCGTCACAATGCTCGTCGCCGAGCTTTATACCGTCGCCGCATTCACTGGTGCAGGGCGCGGGGGGCGCGCATTTCGGCTCTTTTTCGCAGTTGATGCCGCAGCCGTCGCCCAAGTAGTGGTTGCCGTCGTCGCAGCTTTCGCTGCCCTGGACCTTGCCGTCACCGCAGTTGGTCTTGGTGCAGGGCATGCCGGGCGTCACGCACTCGTAGTTGGCTTCGAAGGTGCAGGTCTCGCTGCAGCCGTCACCCGGCAGGCTGTTGCCGTCGTCGCACAGCTCAAGCCCGGCGAGCATGCCATCACCGCACGCCGCCGCCCGACACGTCGCGCCGGGCACCGGACACAAGTAGCCAGCCTCGACAGTGCAGGTCGCGCTGCAACCGTCACCCGGCGTCGTGTTCTTGTCGTCGCACTCTTCCCCGATCGCTTGCAGCACGCCATCGCCGCACACGACCTTGTCCTCGGCGCAGCCATCCGCGCAAGCGCCACCTTCGGGCACGGCGATGATCACGCCCGTGCCGGCGGTCGTCGTGCTCGACGAGCCACCGTTCGTCATCTTGCTGCCGCCATCGCCAGCGGGGCCGACGGTGCTGCCCGACGCAGACACTGTCGAGCCGTGATCGCTGACTTGGGGATCTCCACCTCCACAGGCAATTGGCGCTGCCAGCGTCAGGGCAAACAGTGCGGTGATGTGCTGAGGATGTCGCAAAGCAAAGTGGAAAAAGCGCATGATTCTCGTCTTGTTAGGGTGAGTCAGGTACAGCAACGGCGCCACGACCTTCAATCAGTTAAATAGAATATTAATTCTATACTCATAACAAACAGAATTCGCGTTCTATTGGAGGTTTTGTAGTCGCATGTGGGCGATCACGCCGGCGCGCATGGCAACACCGACCACCAATAAAGAGCGACTGCACGGCGCGGTAGGCGAACGATGGAGCTAGTCTAAAGAGCCATGGAGAGGTTTAAGCGGAACGCTGCGCCCTCCGAAGTCACGGGCGGCCTTTCTGGTCACTCGCGACCGCGGGCCAGCCGCGGCGCGGCGGGCAGCGGTGAATACTCAATGAGCTACGGCTTGATGCGTGAAGCGTTGCTGGCGTACTTAAGCCCGATTCTGGTCGATTCGGTGCTCGAGCGCGCGCTTGGAGCGCGGCGCCTCGACGCGGCTTCGCTGAACGGCGCGCAGCTGGCCGAGCTCGCGTCCGACATCATGGTCGGCCTACGCTTGTTCGTGCCCGAGGAACGCCTACCTACATTGATGCTCGCCCTAGCCGAGATTTTGGAGTCGCAAGCATGAGCGCTGCACCGCAATTGGTCACGCCCAACATGGAAAGCCGCCTGGCCGCGCTGGAGGGTGAAATGCGGTTGCTGGCTCAGCATTCGCTCGAGCAAGCCACGCGGCTCGACGCCACTACCGAGCTGGTCCGCGGCACCGGCCAGCAGGAAAAACTGTCGCTGATCGTTTTTAGCGGCAGCCTAGATCGGCTGATCGCAGCGTTCGTGCTGGCGACCGGCGCGGCCGCGATGGGCATGCAAGTCAGCATGTTCTTCACCTTTTGGGGCACGGCGGCGCTGCGCCGGGCCAACGTGCACGTCAAGAAGACGCTGCTCGAGCGCATGTTTGGTTGGATGTTGCCGAAGGGCGTGAAGAAGCTGCCTCTGTCGCAGATGAACATGGCGGGCGGCGGCCCGGCCATGATCCGCTACGTGATGAAGAAGAACGGCGTCGCGTCGATCGAAGAGATGATCGAACTGAGCAAAGAGATGGGCGTCGAGCTCAACGTCTGCACGATGAGCATGGATCTGCTCGGCATGAAGCCGGACGAGCTGATCGACTACCCGGGCCGCACGTTTTGCGGCGTAGCAAAGTTCCTGGAAACGGCGGCGCCGGGTAAGATCACCATGTTCCTGTGAGGCGCTGAAAGGTCCGCTGATGCAAACGTCAATCGATGCCCGCGGCAAATCCTGCCCGATGCCGATCGTGCTGATCGCCAAGGCGCTGCGCGACGCCAGCACCGGTGCGCGCTTGACGATTCAAGCGGACGATCGTGCTTTCCCCGAAGACGTCCGTGCCTGGTGCCGCAAGACAGGCCACGAGCTGCTCTCGCTCGACAACAAGCCCGGCTACTACGAAGCCGTCATCCAGAAGCCGTAGCGCCAAACGCGGCCGGCTCCTGGCGGAGGGCTGTCCGCTGACCGGCTCCGAGTCGCCGGCGTCAGGCGCGGGCGAGGTTTCGGGGCCACAAAGCTGCAGCCCCGGTTGAACCAACGCAAATCTCGATTTTGGCGCTCAAAGCACCACGCAGTCCGCTATCGTCCCCCCGCGATGGCATCCGGGACGCCTCTAGTTACGCTGCGACCTCAGCGAGTTGGCCTGACGATGAGGAAGGACAACTGGTGGCTCGCGCCGCTGGGCACCTTCATCGTCCTTTCCACTTTTATCGTGTACGCCACCTGGGCGGCGTTTCAAAACGCGCACTACGAGTACGGGAGTTACATCTCGCCGTTCTACTCACCGGTGCTGTGGGGTGACTCGCCTCACGCTTGGTTTGGGCCGAAGCCGGGCTGGTTTCCGTCGTTCATGCCATTCTCGCCGGCGCTTTTGATTTTGTGGGCGCCGGCCGGCTTCCGCATGACTTGCTACTACTACCGTGGCGCTTACTACAAAGCCTTCTGGGCCGACCCGCCCGGTTGCGCTGTCGGTGAGCCGCGCAAGAGCTACCTGGGCGAGAATTCGCTGCCGCTGATCGTGCAGAACGCGCATCGTTACTTTCTGTACCTAGCGCTGATGTTCCTGGTCTGTCTCTCGTACGACTCGTGGCGCAGCTTTCACTTCATGGGCGCGGATGGCGCGGAGCATTTCGGGCTTGGTTTGGGCTCGCTCGTCATCACGGCGTGCGTGGTTTTTTTGGGGCTCTACACCACCAGCTGTCACTCGTTCCGCCACCTGATTGGCGGCAAGAACGACACCCTGACGCACCAGCCGATCAAGATGGCCTGTTACGGCTGTGTCAGCTCGCTCAACAAGCGCCACATGAACTTCGCGTGGATCAGCCTGTTCGGCGTGATGAGCGCTGATCTCTACGTTCGACTTTGCTCGATGGGCGTCATCACCGACATCAGGATTTTCTGAAAGCCATGGACTACGAAACTCACGAACACGACGTGATCGTCATCGGTGCGGGCGGCGCGGGCCTGAGCGCGGCGATCGCGGCCGCGACCGAAGGCGCATCGGTCGGCTTGATTTGTAAATCCCTGCTCGGCAAAGCCCATACCGTGATGGCCGAAGGCGGCATGGCGGCGGCGATGGGCAACGTCGACGATCGCGACAACTGGCGTGTGCATTTCGCAGACACGATGCGCGGCGGCCAATACGTCAACAACTGGCGGATGGCCGAGCTGCACGCCAAGGAAGCGCCGGACCGCGTGCGCGAGCTCGAAAAGTGGGGCGCCGTCTTCGACCGAACGCCCGACGGCAAGATCCTGCAGCGCAACTTCGGCGGCCACCGCTACCCACGGCTAGCCCATGTCGGTGACCGCACGGGCCTGGAAATGATCCGCACGTTGCAGGATCACGCTATCCATCAGGGCATCACCGTGTACATGGAGGTGACAACGCTCGAGCTGTTGAAAGACGGCGCGCGCGTCGTCGGCGCCTTTGGTTACGACCGCGAGCGCGGGCGTTTTCGGGCGTTCAAGTCGAAGGCCGTCGTCTTGGCGACCGGCGGTATCGGCCGCGGCTTCAAGATCACCAGCAACAGCTGGGAGTACACCGGCGACGGCCAGGCGATGGCCTACCGCGCCGGCGCCGAGCTGCTGGACATGGAATTCGTGCAGTTTCACCCAACCGGCATGGTGTGGCCGCCCAGCGTGCGCGGTATCTTGGTGACCGAGGGTGTGCGTGGTGAAGGCGGCGTACTTCGCAACAGCGAAGGCAAGCGCTTCATGTTCGACGACATCCCGGACAACTACAAAAACCAGACTGCTGACAATCCGGAAGAGGGCTGGCGCTACACGCAGGGCGACAAGGCCGCGCGGCGCCCGCCCGAGCTTTTGACCCGCGATCACGTCGCGCGCTGCATCATGCGCGAAGTGAAGGCCGGCCGTGGCAGCCCGCACGGCGGTGTGTTCCTCGATATCGCCTGGATCAAGGAAAAGCTCCCCAACGCGGCCGAGCACATCAAGAAGAAGCTGCCGAGTATGTATCATCAGTTCAAGCAGCTGGCGAACGTCGACATCACCGCCGAGCCGATGGAAGTCGGGCCCACCACGCACTACGTGATGGGAGGCATCCGCGTCGACGGCGACAGCCAAATGACCAACGTGCCCGGCTTGTTCGCGGCGGGTGAGGTCGCAGCGGGGCTACACGGCGCCAATCGCCTGGGCGGCAATTCGCTGTCGGATCTGCTGGTTTTCGGACGCCGCGCGGGCTTATACGCCGCAAAGTTCTCGAAGGAGAACGCCAGCGCCAGCGTCGACGCCGCGCAAGTCGCGAGCATCGAGCAGAAGGCGCTCACGCCGTTCGAGCGCAGCGGCAAAGAAGGGCCGTATCAAGTGCAAGAAGACCTGCAGGAGTCGATGCAAGCGCTGGTCGGCATCGTCCGCAACGAGTCGGAGATGCGGCAGGCTCTGCAAAAGGTGGCCGAGCTCACGGCGCGCGCGGAGACCGTCAAGGTCGTCGGCAACCGCGAGTACAACCCGGGCTGGCACACCGCGCTCGATCTTGAAAACTTGCTCACCGTGACCGAAGCCGTTGCGCGCTGCGCGATCGAGCGCAAAGAGAGCCGCGGCGGACATTTCCGCGAAGACTTCCCGGACAAGGATCCGGATTGCGCCAAGTGGAACTCCGTCGTGTCACGTGGCGCGGACGGCAGCATGCAGTTCCGCAAGGAGCCAACCAAAGACATGCCAGCCGAGCTCAAAGCCGTCGTCGAGGAGAACAAGTAATGTCGAAGGCGACCTTCCGCATCTGGAGAGGCGACCGCAGCTCGGGCAAATTCGAGGATTACCTAACCGAAGCGGGCGAAGGCATGGTCGTGCTCGACGCCGTGCATCGGATTCAAGCCGAACAAGCCAACGACTTGGCCGTGCGTTGGAACTGCAAGGCCGGCAAGTGCGGCTCTTGCTCAGCCGAAATCAACGGCATGCCGCGGCTAATGTGCATGACGCGCTTGGACGAGCTCGACCTAAGTCAGGTCGTGACGATTCAGCCAATGCACGCGTTCCCGATGATCAAGGATCTGGTCACCGACGTGTCGTGGAACTACGAGGTCAAGAAGAAGATCAAGAAGTTCAAGCCGCGCGCGCCCGACGCACCAGACGGAACCTGGCGCATGCAGCAGGCCGACATCGACCGCGTGCAAGAGTTCCGCAAGTGCATCGAGTGCTACCTGTGCCAGGACGTCTGCCACGTACTGCGTGAGCACGATAAACACGAAGAGTTCATCGGACCGCGCTTCTTCGTCTACTCGGCCGCGTTGGAGATGCACCCGCTCGACACCGAAGATCGTCTGGAAGACCTGAAAAAGGCTCAAGGCATCGGCTACTGCAATATCACCAAGTGTTGCACCAAGGTGTGCCCCGAGGGCATCACCATCACCGACAACGCAATCATCCCGCTCAAAGAGCGCGTGGCCGATCGCTTCTACGACCCGATCAAGAAGCTGTTCCGCGTATTCACTGGCTGACCGGGAGGCGCTTCATGTCGCAGCTGAAGCCAATCCACAAAGACACGCTGGGCCGAGCCTTCGAGAAAGCTGAGCGCTACCGGCTGCTGAACGAGCCGTTCGAGGCCGAGAGCATCTGCCTCGATATTCTGGCGATCGAGCCAAACCACGCGCAGGCGCTAGGCTGCCTCTTGCTGTCCTTGACCGATCAACTCAGTCATGGCGGCGCGCAGGCTATGGAGCGCGCGCGGGCGCTGCTGCAGCGCTTCTCCAGCGAGTACGAGAAGGCTTACTACGGCGGCATCATCAGCGAGCGCTTCGCCAAGCGAAAGCTGCGTGACGGGCACCCCGGCGCCAAAGCGCTCGCCTACGGCTACTTGCACGAGGCGATGGCCGCCTACGAGAAGGCCGAGCAGGTCGCGCCCGGCGGCAACGACGACGCCGTGCTGCGCTTCAACGCCTGCGTGCGCATGATCGAGCGACACGGCCTTTTGCCGCCGGCCGCCGAAGATCACGAGCAGCCGCTCGAGTAGCGCGAAATCGCAGAAAACTGCTGCTGATCGGCCGGTTTGGCGCCCACCTCCCACAGCCGGTCAGGCTCGCGCACAACCGCGCTTATCGAAGCATTCGCACATTCTTTGGCGCTTCGCCGCGGTGGCCTTTAAGCTTCCGTTGTCGGTGCGCGAACCGCGCGCCGCGAGGTAGCCATGCGTCGTTTGCCCTTCAAAACCTTGCTTGCCGTCGGAGCCGCTTGTCTTTCGGCCGGCTTGCTTCCGAGCTGCGCCACCAACGACAGCATGATGTTCATCACTGGCGTCTACTTCCGCAAGTTCGGAGCTTGCACGCCGAAGGCGGACTTCGCCGCGCCGACCCTGGCCAAGGGCACGCTCGATCTCACATTCGCCACCGAGTACCGGGCCGCGCTGATCGTCGGCAATCAGATTGTCCAGCGCGGCTCGCGCGAACGGGTGCGCACCGAGACTTCGCGGGTCGAGCTCAAGGGAGCTGAAGTGACGCTCGAGAACCTTCAGGGCGGCTCGCTCGTCGATTCGTTCTCGTCGACCGGCACCGGCTTCGTGAACCCCTCCTCCGGAACCGATCCGGCGCTGACGATCATGTACGCGAGCCTGATCCCTGCGTCGGTTTCGGCCAAGTTGCCGATTGGCACCCTCGTCGCGAAGGTGCGCGTGTTCGGCACCACGCTCGGCGGCCAAGACGTCCAGTCAGGCGAGCTCGCGTTCCCGATCGACATTTGCAGGGGTTGCCTGGTCTCGTACCCGGCATCGGCCCGTGACCTCACGGCCGACGGGGCCGCGTACCAATGCAAACAAGCCACCGACGGCATGGCTGTGGCAACCGCAACGGCCGACGCCGACCAGCCGTGCGACCTGGGTATCGACATCCAGGCCCCCTGCACCGCGTGCTCGGGCCTGTACGCCGTTTGCCAGAGCCCATCGATGAATTGCTTCTACACGCCTGACGCCTGCCCGTGAGGGCACGCCGGGGGGCGACGCTGTGCACCGCCGCGCTTGCGCTTGCAGCCGCCCGCCCCGCCGTTGGCAAGCCGCAGTGGAACGCCGGCCTCGAAACTGGGGCGTGTAGTAGCGGCAGCTCGCTCGGTTTTCGCAAGGTGGGCTGGTGCAATGCCTTCCACGCCGACGTCCTGTTCCTGCGCCAAGGCGTAAGAGACGTCGGGCTTGGACCATCGCTGCGCCTAGGCAGCGCGCGCTTCGACGACTTCCGGCTCGACGCCGGGCTGAGCGTGCTCCTGCCTGTCACTGATTCCTTCCCGCTCGTGCTCGAGGCTGGCCCGCACCTGCGCAATCTTGACCAGCCCGGCATCTTCGCCAGTGCCTTCTTCGGCCTGCGCAGCTTCAACTACTACGGCCACTACGAAATGGCGGCCGGCCTCTCGGTGATCGCCGAACGCTCGTTCACGGCCGGCACGCCATCAGCGCTGTGGCTCACCGCCAGGATTGACGGCTCCTGGATCGCGCTACCGTTCGTGTTCGCCTACAACGCGGTCCGATAAACGAGCGGCTCCCAGATTTCACAGGGAGTCGCTGATGGCGGGCGCGCCCGCCGCCATCCGGGACTCCCTGTGAATCTCGAGTCGCGCACAAACGAAAAGCGCCGTACCCGGAGGTTCGGCGCCTTGCGCTTTGGTGACTGGAAGCTCAGTTCGAGAAAAAGATCGCTTCGATCTCGTTCTTCACTTCTTCTTCGGTCTGCTTGCGGGCGATCGCGATCTCTTTGACGATCAACGTGCGCGCGGTGTCGAGCATGCGACGCTCGCCGAACGACAGCTGCTTGTTCGCCTTGAGGCGATACAGATCACGCAGCACTTCGGCCACGTCGTAGATCGATCCGGTCTTGATCTTGTCCATGAACCCGCGGTAGCGGCGGTTCCAGGTTTGCGTATCGAAACCGATCGTACGCTCCTTCAAAATGTCGAAAATCTCGCGAATTTCTTGCTCGCTGATCACTTGCCGTAGGCCGACAGCATTGGCGTTCGAAACCGGCACCATGATGCGGCGATCCGTGTCCAAGATGCGCAGCACGTAAAAGCGCTGCCGAGTTCCGGCGATGTCCTTCTCATCGATGCTGACGACTTCCGCGACGCCTTGCGCCGGGTAAACCGCCTTATCGCCGACCTTGAACTCAACTTCCTGGCTTGACTGCATGACGACTCCTTGTGACGCGCAAATCTCGGTAGACCTGCGCCCGCTTCGTGGTGCTAGAGAGGCACTCGAAGCGATGATTTGTTCCCAGCTGAACGAGCTAAGTCCCGGTGTTCCCTTTTCTCGGCGTAAGTGATTGGCGCGAGCTGAACGATCGGGGCATAAACTTCATTCCAACGACGGGAGACGCGAAGCTGAGTGGAAACCAGCTTCGCCGCCTGGCACCCTGATTTTGGTCAGGATTCGCCAGGCGCGGCACTGTAGTTCGTGGCGGCGAATGTGTCAAGAAAACCGCCACAAATTGCAGTTTTCCGGCCCAAAAGCGCGACTCCGTTTTCCAGCGGCTGCGGATCAGTTCGTAGTGCCGCAAGTGATCTGATTCGATCTCAGGCGCGCTCTTCGATGCGCAGGGTGTGAAATAAATTCCTTTCAAATGACCCGCCTCGAGTCTGAGCCGGCTCGCGTTTCTCAAGCGCTTCGCTGAGGCTTCATGAGGCTCGGCTTTGTCGGGTTCTGCGCTGCGTGGGGTCCGGACCCCAACTAGGGACGCTCACGCAGAGATTAGCGCTTCGAGCAGTCCGAAGCGCACACCGCGATCGGAAACGACCATCCGCGAGGCGCCGCCGCGCCGCAGAAGATCGCGGACTATCAAAGCCCCGGCGACGATCACATCGGCACGTTTGGGCTGTAGCCCCGGCAACAGCTTGCGCTCCGCCAGTGGGAGCGAAGCCAGCTTCACGCACAAGACCTCAACGGTGCTGAGCTTCAGTTCAGCGCCATGCACCCGCGCAGCGTCGTAAGTGGCGAGCGCCAGTTCCATTGACTTGAGGGTGGTAACGGTGCCCGCCACACCCACAAGAGTGATCGCTCCACCCGCGCTGTGGCGCAGCGGCGCGGCCGAGGCCAGCGCGCGTTCGATGTCGGCTTCGATGTTGGCCAGCTCCTCGGCGAGCGGCGGATCGCTCCGCACATGGCGCTCGAACAAGCGTACGCTGCCGATGTCGAGGCTGACGCGGCTGTCGGGCGGCGCGC
Organism: Polyangiales bacterium; assembly: GCA_038230915.1. Classification (GTDB taxonomy): domain Bacteria; phylum Myxococcota_A; class Polyangia; order Polyangiales; family Polyangiaceae; genus PMG-095. The sequence continues at coordinate 196,423 of JBBRMI010000001.1, forward strand.
CACCATCCGCGTCACCGACGATCAGCTCCGTGCTGCCACCACCAGGATCGAACACCAGCAGCTTGCCTGATAGTCTGAGGCCGGAGAGCGCGCCGCGGAACGTCAGCCGCGCCTCCTCGTCGCCCGCGATCACGCGCGGCCTGACGCCGAGGATCTGCTCCGCCTCGTCGAGGAAGGCTTGCGCACCGTCGGCGTCGCGGAGCGCGCTCGTGCCCACAACGTCCAGCCGTGGCCGCCCGTGGACGCGCAGGTCGGCGGCGTAGGAGCGTAAGCACTCCAGGTTGCGAGCGACGGCCGCGGGCGCCAGCCGTCGCGTCTTGTCCACGCCCTCGCCCATCCGAGTGATGGTGGCGCGCTCCAGAAGCGGCCGTGGGCTGCCAGCAACGGCCTCGGCGATCACCAGTAGGACCGAGTTGGTTCCGATGTCGATCGCCGCGACCTTCGCTGGTTTTGCCAAGCGAACTACTTCGCCAGGCTCTTCAGGTTAAGCATCTCTTCGACGTCGGGCTGCACCACAAGCTCCACGCGGCGGTTTTTGTTCCGGCCGTCGTCAGTGTCGTTGGAGGCGACCGGCCCGGTGTCGCCGAACCCAGCCGCGCTCCAGTTCGCCGGCGGCAGACCCGCGCCGCCCTTGTCTTGCGGCGTCGTCAACAGCACGAGCACGCTGCGCGCGCGCATCGCCGACAGGCCCCAATTGTCCTTGAACGGGCCGCCCGCGAGCGGCTTGGAGTCGGTGTAGCCAGCGACCTGAAATTGGCGCTTCGAGAGGTCGGCGTCGCCGCGAACGATCTCGCCGATCTGCAGTAGGATCTTCTTGCCTTCGTCCTTCAGCGATTCCTTCCCGGAGTCGAACAGCACATCGCCCGGCAGCTGGATCAACATACGGTTGTTGCGCACCTCAACCTTCAGGCCAAGCTGGGTGAGCTTCTGCAACTTGCTTTGAAGTAGCTCGAAACGCTTGCGAATCGCGTCGAGCTGCTTGGTGCGGCGCGCGTACTCTTCGAGCGCCTTGCGCTGCTCGGCGATGCTGGCGTTGGCGTTCTCGAGGTTGATGCCACGCTCGGACAGCTGCTTCTTAAGGTCTTCGATCTCTTTGACGGCCTCAGCGTTGTCGGCTTGCGCCTTCTTTTGCGCTTCGCGCTGAGCCTTGAGCTCGGCGGCGAGCTTCTCGCTCTCGCGCAGCTTCTGATCCCACTCTTCTTGCGAGTAGCCGCAGGCGGACAACGACAACGACAGCGACGCCAGCAGGGCGACTGGCAACGAGCTCAAACGGGCTAGACGTGAAAGGTGCATGAGTTGCTTCTTGCTCCGACGGATTGGTCAGACTCGATCGTCCGCGCCGCAATTTCGGAGTCGCGTGACGTCGAGCGAACCGAAACCTAATGGCTTCGCCTAAGCTCTGGAAGCGCGATCCGAGACTGGCTGGGCGGCTCAATTTGCGGAGTGGCGGGACCACTGTGGGGGAGCTCTTCAGCTCCGCGAGCGGCGATCCATAACCATATGATTTTACGTATTTAATTATGCCTTGCCGAGCAAAGAGCCGAGCTTCTGGGCGGGATCGTTCGTTCACTGCACAAGTGCGCGGTTCGCAAGCGATGCATACTCAAGTCGGCGGTTTCTCTGGGCGGACCGAAATCGCAAATGAATTTTTTTCGTTGACACATCACACTAGGTGGCAATATACGTCGTGCAACATACCCTCGGGTTGTCGGCAATCGAGCCGCCTTCCCGAATGCCTGGGAGGCAAACGAAAATGGCTGCTAAGAAGACCCGTACCAAGTCCGCTCGTAAACCCGCTGCCAAGAAGGCGCCGAAAGTCGCGAAGAAGCGCGGCGCCAAGAAAGCTGGCAAAAAAGCCGGCAAGCGTCGCAAGAAGGCCGCCAAGAAGGCCTGATGCGCGGGTTCTGAGCTCGACCGGCCGCCCCTCGGGGTGGCCAAGTCGGTTCAGACTCGGGTTGCCGGTGTCTCCCGTGAGCCTTCACGCTCACCACTGAGCCCGGCACCGAGCACGCGGACGAAAGTTTTTCTTCCGTCCGCGTGCTCGGGGACCGAATTAGGTCCAGCGTGGTTTGGTTTCGTTGTTGTTTACCCGACCCCCTCGCTTCAATCGCGAGCTGATAGGCGGGAAATGATTCGGGTTGGTTTCTGTTGCCGAGCGCCCTGCGTGGGTGGCCTGCGTCGGGCCGCGAGACTGCTGAGGTCGTCGCAACTGACAGCAATCCTGGCGAAACGGCAGCAGAAGTAGCCGACCTCTCACCGGCAGGTTTCCCTACCCGGCCTCCACGCGCTCAGAAGGCGCAATCAACGGGAGGCCAAAGGCGAGAGGGCGTTGGGCGCGCGACGTCGTTGGGCGTGCGGGGAAATCGTCGGGCGCGCCGTTCCGTCGCTTTCGAGCGCAGCAGCACCTTTGCCGGTGCGTGCGAGCGCGAAGCGCGAGCTGGAACGAGCTCGGGGGTCTTGGGAGGTCAGATCACGAAATGGATGGCGCGAGTCGCCTCGAGGTCAGGGGCGGAGTGCAGAGGGAACCAAGGAAACAGAGGCGCCTAGTCACCCAAGTACAACTTGAGAGACCCAGCCGCCGCACGGCGATCGAACGGTACACCGGCTAGCTCATCGCGCTTGGAAATGTCGTCGAACAGTTTCGTGAGAAACCCATGAAAGGCCATGCACTCATCGATCGCAGCCTCCAGCCGCGTGGGATCCACCAAATCAGTGTCTTCGAGGCCGGACAGAGCCGCCATGAACGAGTCAAACCTGGGGTAGTCGCTGGAGCGAAGTAGCGGGTAGCCCATCGCGCGGAAGTAGGAGAGGAACTCGCGCACGTACTGGAAATTGTAGAGCGCGGCCCAGCGATCTTCGGTCGGCGAGTGTTGGGCTTTGCTCGAGAAAGCACGCACGATTTGCGCGAACATCCAGACGTCGCGGCGCAGCCGGTCGCTGGTTTCGCGGCGCTCGGTCTCGGCGTCGAAAACACCGCCTTCTTCGAGCGTGACGCCGAGCGCTTTGCCTAAAAAGAGTACCGCGTTCTGCAGCGCAGGGCGCAGCGTGGTGATGCTGGCGTTGATGCGCTGCCGGAACTCTTTGGCGCCGAGCTCGACCTCGGGCGACGGAATGTCGTGCTGGAAAGCGCGGCGCATTTCCAGCCGCAAGCTGCCGGCGATGCCTTCGAGCGCGCTTTTGATACCGATCAGCCGATGGCCGGAGGCGCGCAGGGTCGGTGCCTTCTCGCGCAGCTGGGAGGCCGGCACACTCATCAGGTCTCGTTCGAAGCTGTCTGACAGCAAATCGCCGGAGCGCTGGCGCAGGTAGTCGCTGAGCGCGCGTGCGTCCGAGCGCAGCACGCTGAGCACCATATAGGTGCTGCCCACCTGTTCGCGGCGCTTGCCCGGATCGGCCAAGATGCGCGTGATTAGCGTCAGGTAGCGCAACATGCGGAACAGCGACAGGAACGTCAGCGCCACCAAACGGTGCGCTTCGGGGCCTGGCACGCTGCGGATCAGCTCCAGCACCTGAGCTGACTTGATGCGGTCGAACTCGGGACGGAACTCGAGCGCGTTCAGTGGGTTGAAGAACGCGCTGCGATCGATTTCGCGGTAGACCTGCGACAGCGCCGCGTGGAACAGTCGAAACGGTACGCGCTGCGAGCGCAGCAGGCCTTCAATCACCTCGGCGCCGGCGGTCAGGCCGTGGCGCAGCGTGACCAGGCTCTCTTCCGGGCCGGTTTGGTTGGTGCCTTGGCTGAGTAAGCGCGTTCGGGCGTTGTCCTCGGGCAGGACCGTTTCTAGGTAGCGGTGGAAGACGAATGCGCGATCAGCCGTGCCCAGCAGTTGGCGTGCGAGCGAAATCGCGCGCGTCAGTCCGTCGTGAAACGCGGTCATGCCGGCGCGAAAGTCGAGCGCCACGATCGCCGTTCGACGCGGCGGGCCGGGATGGTTGCGTGGATTGGAGAAGCAGGCGGCGGCCTTTAGCAGCACCTCGAACTCGAATAACGCTTCGTCGCGGCCTTCGAGCTGCAACGCCGACAGCCACGCCTCGCGCTGGGCGCGTTGCTCGCGGTGCAGCGCGCGCGTCTCGCTGAGCAGCGCTTGATACGGATCTTCACCCGCCGCGACCGGGAACAAGCTTCTGCGCGGCGCGATCGAGTTCACGTTCAGTTGAAATTGAAGGGGTAGTTGACGGTCGTGTCCATGCCGCGTGACGACGGCGGAAACTTGATACCGAGCAGGATCTTGATCGAGCAGTCGACAACCGCCGGCGACTTGATTGTCGAACGTTCTTGGTTGAGGTCGGCTTTCTTCACTTTGCCGTCGGGGTCGACGACGAAGTGGATGACCATGTCGCCCTTCAAGTCCGGCAGGTCCTTCTTGGCCTTGTCGAAGCACTCACGCACGGGCTTCCGATTCTCTTTCACGATCTGCCCGATCACGTCCATGGTGCGGGTCTCGGTCTTGCCGCTGCCTTCCGCACGCGTGGCGGTTTTGGCCTCGCTCTCGCCTGCCCAGGCACCGTCGTCGGCGCCGTTGCCTGCCGGCTTATCTGCGAGTTTGTCAGCTGACTTGTCAGTGGACGCTTCCGGCGCGTCGGCTGCGGGCGCCGCAGCGTCAGCGGGCGTCTTCGCGGGAGCCGCGTCTCCCCCGCAACCTGCCGCAAACAACGTGACCGCCAGCAGCCCAAAAGCGCGCTTCATGGCCCATGACTAAACACCCGACGTCAGCGTTGTACAAGCGTCGTGTCGCGGTCTGTCGCGTGGGTCGGTGGGTCCCCAACCCCACCTCCGTTTGCGAAAGAGGCTATCCTGCCTTCAAGAACGGATCCCATTCTTCATAGGGCGTCCGCGCCACGAGCAAGATTTGCGTGGCAGTGGACCAGCGCGGGCGCAGCGGTGGTCGCATGAGGGTCATGCTGGCCTCTTGCGGCGTGCGACGACCCTTCTTCAAATTGCAGAAGCGACACGACACGACCAAGTTCTCCCACGAATCCCGACCGCCGCGCGAGCGCGGCATCACGTGGTCGACGTTGAGGTCGCGTTGACTCGGTCGCTTGCCGCAGTACTGGCACTGAAACTGATCGCGCAGCATCAGGTTCTTGCGCGTGAGGCGCACGACCGCACGCGGGGTGCGCTCGTAGCGCAACAGATGCAGCACGCGCGGCACGCGAATCTCACGACCGATGATCGGCAAGCCATCGTCGGCTTCACGCACCGGCAGGCAGAGCCAGTCGCTGAAGTCGTAGGTGTCGCCCGCGTGATCGACGGCGTGCGCGGCGCCGCCGTACAACAAACAGAACGCGCGCTTGACGGTGGCGACCGTGACCGGCGCGAAGTTCCGATTCAGGAGCAAGACGGGCAGGCTCAACACGTCGCGCTTGGGGGGTTGTGACGAGGCCTCGCTGCCCGTGGGCTCCACGAAAGATCGATCTAGCTCGGCTTGAGGCACTTGGGGGAAACCATCACAATTTATCGGAAGATTGAGGCCGATCTCCGCTCCATCGGCGGGGTCACGCCCGGTTTTGAAACAATCCCGTCGCCTCGACTTGAATCCTGAGCCAGAGTCCGACCCGAAACGATGCCTCGTACCCGTTTTCATCCCGCTCGCCCCGTTCCAAAGACCCGATTCATCCGGCCAGCACTCGCGCTGCTCGTCGCGCTCACTGCTGGCTGCGCGGCGGCGGGACCGGGCGAGGCCGAATGGCCGCCGCTGGCCAAGAAATGGTTCGACCGCGCCGAAGCCAGCTTCAAGAGCGGCGACGTGGAAGACGCCGACACCGCCGTCGAGAGCGCGCTGCATGCCGATGCTCATCGTCCGGAGATCCGGCTACTGGCCGCGCGCATCGCGCTGTCGAAGCTCGAGTACGCGAAGGTCGCCACGCTGCTAAAGGGCGTCGAGGGCACCGAAGCCAGGTCGATCCGCGGCCGCGCGCTGTGGTACTCGGGCGACGTCGAGCAAGCCGCCGATGAGCTCGAGCGCTTGGTAGCGGATCCGGAAGTGCGCGATCCGTGGGCAACCGACATCGCCAAGCTCTCACGCCGTGGCATCGGTCGGAAGCCGTTCGCGATGACCGGCGGCATGGTGGCAGTGGCCGAGATGCCGCGCGTCGGCACCGCCGCGCTGATCGTGCCGCTAGAGATTTCCGGCGAGCCCGCGCTCGGCTTGATCGCGACCGGCACCGCCGAGGTGGTGCTGGACGCGAGTAAAGGCACCGAACCGACGTGGGTGTCGCTGCGCTTCGGCGACAAGATCGAGGTACACGACGTCCCGGCGCTCTCCAAAGATTTGTCGGGCATCTCGCGGCAGGTGAACGCGCCGATCCGCGCGCTTTTGGGCGTGAACTTGCTGCGCCACCTGCACCCGACGTTCGATTTCATGGGTGGGCAATTCGTGGTCCGCAACTTCGAGGCACCACCGCCGCCGGAAGCGACCGCCGTCAAGCTCAACTACGTGCGCGGCGGGGGTATGTTGCTGCGCGGCGCGGTCGGCTCGACAACTTCGCAGACCCCCGCATCTCTGCTGATCGACACCTCGATTCCGTTTCCGGTCGCGCTCGACGACGGCGGGTGGAAGAAGGCCGGCGTGCCGCTGTCGAGCCTGCGCTTGGTGCCGAACCAGGGTACGCTTCGCCAAGGAATCGTGCCGCTGTTGCGTTTGGGCGCGTTCGACGTGCCGAGCGTGCCGGGCCTGTCCGGCAATGAACCGGTCAAGGAGCGCGAAGACGGGCTCGGCATCGAGCTCGACGGCTTGGTCGGCTCGGGGCTATTCGCCAGCTTCCGCGTCACGCTCGTCGACGGGGGTCGGACGATGTGGCTCGAGGATCTACCGCGCGAAGCGCTGAATCAGCAGCCGATCGACTGGACCACCGACGTGCCGCCCGAAGCGGGCAACTACGAAGAGATGGACGAGGAGGCTGCACCCGCCGCCAAGCCCGGCAAAGCGCCGGCGGGCAAAGCGCCCACGCTGGGCGGCAAGGCCGGCGCGCCGCCTAAAGCGTCCGGAGCCAAGCCGTGAGCGAGACCCAGCTCGCGATCTACGCTGGTAGCTTCGATCCGCCGACGTTCGGCCACCTCGATTTGGTGGACCGCGCGTCCAAGCTCTTTCCGCACGTGATCGTCGCGATCGGCATCAACAGCACGCGCTCGGCGCTGTTCACGGTCGAGCAACGGCTGGCGCTGATGAAGCAAATCTGCGTGCCGTATTCGAACGTGACAGTCGAGTCGTTCGAGGGCTTGCTCGTCGACTACGGCAAGCGCGTGGGCGCGCGGGTCGTGGTGCGCGGTCTGCGCGCCGGTACCGACTTCGAATACGAGCTCCAAATCGCCCACGCCAACGCCGATTTGCGCCCCGAAATCGACACGGTGTTCCTGCCGACCCGCACGAACTACGGCTTCATCAGCGCCTCGTTGGTGCGCGAGATCGCCAGCCACGGCGGCGACGTGAGCCGTTACGCGCCAGAATCGGTCTGCGCCGCGTTGCGGTCGAAATTCGACAAGTAGTGGCCTGGTCCCCTCAGCTCTTCGGATCCACGTAGTCGACTTCCACGCCACGCGGCGTGCGAAACCGCGTCACACCCGACTGGGCGTCGCGCGACAGCACGTAGTCGGGGCCATGCGGCACCTTGCCGAAGCCGCCCGGCGTATCGACGATCAGCTTCGGTAGCGCGATGCCGCTCAGCCGGCCTTGCAGCTGTTCCATGATTTGGACACCGCGCTCGAGCGGCGTGCGCAGGTGTGAAGTCCCGCGCACCGGGTCCATTTGCAAGAGGTAATACGGCCGCACGCGCTCGCGAACCAAGCCGCGAAAAAGCTCTTTCAGCGTCTCGGCGTCGTCGTTCACGCCGCGCAGGAGCACGCTTTGGTTCATCACCGGAAAGCCGGCGTCGGCCAGCCGCCGGCAGGCGGCGCGCGCCGCCTGCGACAACTCCTTCGGGTGATTGAAATGGGTCATTACCCACAGCGGGTGAAACGGGCGCAGCGCGTCGGTCAGTTCGGCGGTGATGCGCGTCGGCAGCACCACCGGCACGCGCGTCGCCAAGCGGATTGTTTCGATGCTGGGGATGCTGCGCAGCTCGCTGAGCAGCCCCGTCAAGCGACCGGTTGCCATCGCCAGCGGATCGCCACCGCTGACGATCAGGTCGCGCACCTCGGGATGCGCGCGCAGGTACGCGAACGCCGGCGCCAGCCGTTCCAGCGAGCGCGGGCCGCCGCCGTTGCCGACCAGCCGGCTGCGCGTGCAAAACCGGCAATAAACCGCGCAGCGATCGGTCGCTAGCAAGAGCGCGCGATCCGGGTAGCGCTGGATCAGCTCGGGCGCCACTTCGTGCGCTTCCTCGCCCAACGGATCGCGCAGATCGCCGCGGCCTTCTTGGGCTTCCTCGGCGCGCGGCACGATTTGGCGACGGATCGGGCACGTCGGGTCGCTGCGATCGGCGAGCGCGGCGTAGTACGGCGTGACCGAGATCGGAAAACCTTGCGCCTCGGCGCGACGGGCACCCTCGCGCTCCGACTGCGTGAGCTCGAAGTGCCGCTCCAGATCAGCCAGTGAACGCAGCGCGCCGCGGAGCTCGGCCTGCCAAGCCGGCTCGGTGCTCTGGACGAGAGGCAACAGCGTCACTTGGGTGACGACGCCTGCGCCGAGGGCGCGGGAACGGCGATCTTTGCGAGCTGCGCCTCGTCGATCGTCACCGGGTACTTCTTTTTCAGGTCCAGCTCTAGCTCGGCTTCGCGGGCGCGGATCCGCTCTTGCACCAGCGCCACGCGGATCGAGCGATCGGCGTCGGCGAAGCTGCGATCGCGGGCGTCGGTCTTGCCGGTCAGGCGCACGATGTGAAAAACGCCGCCGACCGCTACCGATCGCGGCAGAACACCGCCCAGCTTGTCGATCTCGAAGACCGCAGCGCGCAGCGGCTCGGGGACGTTGGGATTGTCGCCGCGGGCGTGCCCCGGCGGACCCACGATGCCCAGATCGCCCGCCAGCTCAGGCGGCAGCGCACCGGCTGCCTTGTTGCTGGCGGTCTTCGATTTACTCTCGACCAGCTTGCCCCAATCGGCCGCTCCAGCATTCAGAGCCTTCTCGAGCACGGCTTTGGCTTCGGCTTCGCTGCTGCACGCGATGTGCGCCACGCGACGCCGCTCGGGCTCGCGAAAGTCGTCGTGGTGATCGTCGTAGTAACGCCGCGCGTCGGCCTCCGAAATGTCATTCGGAGCCGGCACCGACGCGCGCACTTGGATCAACAGCTCGTCGCGCAGCATCTGACGGACGCGCTCCTGCGTTTCGGGTTGCTTATCGAGACCGCGCCGCTTCGCCTCTTCGGCGAGCAGCTCAAGGTCGACCAGCTCGTTGAGCAGCTGTTTTCGGCGGTCGGGCGACTGGTAGCGGAGGCGTTCGAACGGGTCCATCCGCTCGAGCGTCGCGGCGTACTCGCCCAAGGTGATTTCGTGGTCACCAACCTTGGCCAGGACGCGCGCTGCCAGCTCCGGGGTGAGACCCGCCGGCTGTGCGCTGGCTGACGCCGAGGGACCGCCGCCCGCGCCGGCGTTGCTCTTGGAGTGGCAGCCAAACGCCAGCATCACCAGCAAGAAGGCGTGACGTGGGGCCGGAGCGAGCATGCTCGCGGGAATTACTACGGCCTTGCGTGCCGCGCCAGAACAGCGAGACAGAACAGCGAGCCTGAAGCGGTTGCGTAATCCGCGCGCCGGGGCTACGTGTGCCCACCGTGGAAAACCAATCTGCCGCCGGCAGCAGCACCGGTACCCTTCGCTACAAGCGAGTCATCATCAAGCTTTCCGGGGAGGCGTTGAGCGGCAAAGAGGGTGGGTCGGGCATCGACACCATCACGCTGAAGGAGACCGCGGCCGAGCTGGCCGAGGTTCACGCGACTGGCGTGCAGCTCGGACTGGTGGTCGGCGGCGGCAACATCTTCCGCGGCTTGCGCGGCGCCAGCGAGGGCATGGATCGGGCGCAGAGCGATTATATGGGCATGCTGGCGACAGTCATCAACTCGCTCGCGCTGCAAGACGCGCTCGAGCGCTCCGGCGTGCCGACGCGCGTCATGACCGCGATCGAGATCAAGCAACTGGCCGAGCCGTACATCCGCCGCCGCGCGATGCGCCACCTGGATCGCGGGCACGCGGTGATCTTCGGCGCCGGCACCGGCAATCCGTATTTTTCGACCGACACCGCGGCGGCCTTGCGGGCGATGGAAATGCGCGCCGATGCGCTGCTCAAGGCGACCAAGGTCGACGGCATCTACGATCGCGACCCGCGGCGTCACCCCGACGCGAAGATGCTCGAGCGCGTCACGTACGACCGCTTTCTGGCCGATCACCTAGGTGTAATGGATTCGACGGCCGTCGCGCTGTGCCGCGAGCACAGCCTGGCGATCCGCGTGTTCAAAATGGCGCGCGGCAACATCCGCCGCGTCTGCTTGGGTGAACCGGGCGGCACGACTGTTTCCACCTGAAGGGTAGAAACAGGCGGGGCGGAGAGTCACGGCGCGCCGCCCGCTTCGCCACCGGCGCCGGCTGCGCCACCCGCTGTGCCAGGGCCGCCGCCGCCGGCAACTTGCCACGAGCCGGCCACGCACTGGGCAGCCAAAGCGCCGTAACGGCAACTCGCCTGGCCCGAGCAAGGACCGCAGCCCGAGCCTTGTGCGGGTGCGACGACTGGACAACCGCTCATCGGGTCCACACCTTGGCAAGCTTCTGGGCTGCGCAGACGCCAACCTGGGCTGCGAACTTCACCTCCCATTTTCCCGCTTTGCACGTGTAAGTGGTGTCCGGCGGTGCGCAGGGGCTGGTGCTGCCTGGATAAAAGCAGCGTGACGCCTCCGTGCACGCGCCGCCACTCGCGGGCGGCAGCCTCGAACAGGTGGTGTCGCTTTGGCCCTACACCCCGCCGCCCCCGGAGCCGGCGACCAGAACTCCACCGGCGGCGTTCCCGGCTTTGTCGAGACTACTGCCACCTGGATGCTGGCTGGTCTCGCCGCAAGCGCCGAGTAGCGTCGCCGCGCCACCCAGCAGCCCGCCCAACCATCGTCGCCCTCGCTCAATTCCCGCCGTGCACATTCCAGCGACCGATGCAGGCCACGAGGCGCCGCATATCTGAGCTTTTGCGGAATTTTCGCCGGCTCTGCGAATGCTCGGGTGGCACAACCTGAGTCAAGCTTCCATTACGCGCGATCGGGGGGCCTCGGTCACAAAGCAGGCTAAGCTCCCCGCGTCATGCTGTGGCAGTCACTCCCCGAGTTCGGCACCGGTGTCCTCTATTCGATCCTGATAGCGGCCGCGTACACGTTCGCAGTCTCGCTGGCGGCTGGCCGCGGAAGACCTCGGTTGCTCACCGCGGCGCGCCTGGGCGCGTACGCGACGTGCGGCCTGGTGCTGTTCGGCGTGCTCTTGCTCGCCTACGCGTTTCAAACGCACGACTTTCGCATCCGCTACGTGTCTCATTACAGCGACCGATCGATGAGCACGACGTACCTGCTCACGGCACTGTGGGGTGGTCAGGACGGCTCGCTGCTTTGGTGGTCGCTGCTGTTGTCGATCTACACCGCGGCCGCTGTCGCGTGGCTGAAAGGGCGGTACCGCGAGCTGCAGCCATTCGTGATCGCGACGTTGATGGTGATCATCGCATTTTTCTCGATTTTGATGCTGTTCAGCGCCAACCCGTTCGAGACCAACATCGCTGGCGCGCGCCCCGATGGTGAAGGCTTGAACCCGCTGCTGCAGAACTACTGGATGATCATCCACCCGCCGGCGCTATACACCGGCTTCGTCGGTTGCTCGGTGCCGTTCGCGTTCTGTATCGCCGCCCTGGTCACCGGCCGGCTCGACAACGAATGGATCGTCGCGACCCGCAAGTGGATGCTGTTCGGCTTCATGTTCCTGTCGATCGGCAACGTGCTCGGCATGCGCTGGGCCTACGAAGAGCTCGGCTGGGGCGGCTACTGGGCCTGGGATCCGGTCGAAAATGCCGCGTGTTTGCCGTGGTTCACCGCGGCCGCCTACGTGCACTCGACGATGATCCAAGAGCGCCGGAACATGCTCAAGGTGTGGAACGTGTTCCTGATCTGCTTCACGTTCTTCCTGACCATCTTCGGCACATTCCTGACTCGGTCGGGCATCATCTCGAGCGTCCACAGCTTCGCCCAGAGCGAAATCGGCACTTACTTCCTCTACTTCATGGGCTTGATCGCCGGCACGTCGCTCGGCCTGATCGTCTGGCGTCTGCCGATGCTGCGCGGGAAATCCGAGATTGAAGCCGTCGCCAGCCGCGAGGCAATGTTCGTCGTGAACAACTGGGCGCTGCTCGGCGCGATGACGTTCATCCTGGTCTCCACCATGTTCCCGAAGTTGTCGGAGCTGTGGCACGAGACGGTGACGGTCGGCCCGCCCTTCTTCAACCGCTGGTTGGCGCCAATCGGCATCACGATCTTCGCGCTGATGGGACTCGCGCCGCTGTTCGGCTGGCGCAAGACCAGCGAGGGCGCGCTCAAGCAAGCCTTCAAGTGGCCAGCGATCGCGTTCGTAAGCATGGCCGCAATGCACTTCGCGATCGGTGGCCGCTTCGGCTACCCGGCGATGGTGCCACGCGATCCGTTCTACCCGGGCATCGTCGGCGTGATCTTGCAGAAGATTGGCTCGCTCGCGCCGGTGGTCGTGATCTCGCTCGCCGCCTTCAACATCGCGGTGATCGCGCAGGAATTTCAGCGCGGTGTGGCCGCCCGCCGCCGCTCGGCCGACAAGCGCGGCGAGCCAGAAGGCGCCGTGGCCGCGTTCTTCAACTTGGTTGCCAAGAACCGTCGTCGCTACGGCGGCTACATCGTCCACCTCGGCATCGTCGGCATGTTCGTCGGGTTCGTCGGCTCGGCCTGGAACCTGGAGCGTGAAGTCACGCTCGTCCCCGGCCAGACGCATCAGATCGGCAACTTCGACATCAAGTACTTAGGTACGCGCATGTGCCCAGGCAACCCGAAGTGCAGCGCTGAAGAGCAGGCTGACCTGAATAAGCGGATGCTGTTCGCCGATTTTGATGTGCACGAAAGCGGCCGCGCGCTCGGCCAAATCCACCCCGCCAAATTCTTCTATTCGAAGAACCCGGATGGCCCGACGACCGAAGTGAGCCTGCTATCGAGCCTGCGCCAAGACCTGTACACGGTCATCGGCACGATCGATCCGCAGAGCAAGCGCGGGACTTTCCGCTTCCACGTCAACCCGCTAGTGATGTGGATTTGGCTGGGCGGCATGGTGCTGGTGCTCGGCGCCAGCATCTCGCTGTGGCCAGACTTGGCCTTCGGTGAGCTGGGCGCCTGGGCCTACGTGCGGGCAGGAGCTGGCGTGGCAGCTGGCGCGGCGTTCTCGCTGTGGCTCGCCATGTCGCCCAGCTACGCCTACGCCAGCATGAAACCCGCATCGGGAACGCCACCCCCGCCGCTCTCGCACGCGACGCTGCCGCTCTCGCGCTCCCTGCCGCCGGTCGGCGCTGCGCTGTTCGGTTTGGGGGTTGGGGCGGTATTCGCTACGCGGCGGAAACGCCCCGATGATGTTAGACACAGCGGGCCGCGTGTCTGAAGAAGCCAAAGCAGAAGCGCTCGAAGCCGAACAGCCAACCCCCGAAGTAGCTGAGGCGCGCGAGCCCACGCGCGTCGACAAGGTCGAGCTGCTCACGCCCGAGCTGATCGGCTTGTTGCGTAAGGTCGTGCCGGCGGCGTGGCTGCTCGCCGCAGTCGTCGCCGGCTTCGTGTTTGGCGTGCAGATCGTGCTCTTGGTGCTTGCGGCCGGAGCGCTGACGCTGGTCATCACGGTGATGTGGTCGAGCGTGCAGAGCCTGACGGGTGGTACCGCGCTCGGCTTCGAAGAGGCGCTCGGCATGGGCGCGCCGTCGAAGGTCGAAGAAGAGAAACGCGCGGTGCTGCGCGCGCTCAAAGACTTGGAGTACGAGCGCGGCGTCGGCAAGATTTCTCCCGAGGACTACGCCGAGCTTTTGGCGAAGTACCGCGCGGACGCCAAACGGCTAATCCAGAGCGTCGACGAAGCGCTCGGTCCCGCGCGGCAAGAAGTCGAAGCGGCGCTCGAGCAGCGCTTGACGCGCGCTGGCTTGGCAAAAGAGCCGACGAGGTCCGACGCGGAACCTCAGCCGAAGCCTGCCGGCGACGCGAAGGCCGCGCCGGAAGCGCAGCCCGAACCTCAACCAGCACCGCCCGCGGAGGAGCCATGAAACGCCTCCGCGCGCTGTTGGTCGCGGCCGCGCTCACGGCGCCGAGCCAGAGCCTCGCCCAGGCCCAGCCGATGCCTGCCGGTCACCCGGCAGTCGGCGGCGCCATCCAAGCGCCCCAAGCACCCGAGCAAGATGCGGTAGTGCCGACCCCCGATCTGCAGCCAGGCGTGATTCAAGTCCGGCTCGTCAACGCGATGGGCGAACCACTGCCCAACGCCGACGTGAAGCTCGGCGTGCAGTTCCAAAAGATCGCCGAAGGCGAGCAGCACAGCGAGCGCCGCGGCAAGACCGACGCTAACGGCAACGCGCGCTTCAGCGGCCTGACGACGGGCAGCGACTACAGCTACCGCGTCTCAGCCAGCTCCGGCCCCGCCGAATACAGCTCGGATCCGATCCAACTCAAAGCCGATCAGGGTGTGCTGGCGCTGCTTCACGTCTACCCGGTCACGCGCAACCCGGACGAGGCCAAGGTCGGCGCCATTGGCTACGTCTACTGCGAGACCCGCGACGACGTCTTTCAGTTCGAGGTGCTGTTTCGTTACGGCAACCAAAGCGGCGTCACCTGGGTGCCCGAAAACGCCAAGATGCGGCTGCCGAACGGCGCCAAAGCGTTTAAAGCCGGCGAGGCGATGACCGACGTGCGCTTCGAAGAAGAGCCGGGTCGTGGCGTCAAGCTGCTGGGCACGTTCTCGCCCGGCCAACAGAGCGCGTCGTTTCGCTTTCAGGTGCCGCGCCACGAAGAAAACGGCGCGTCTTTTCATTTCGGTTTGCCGCCCCACGTCGGGGAAATTCGCTTCATCGCTGAGGCCGCGCCGAGCATGGAAGTCGACGTCGACGGGTTCGAGAAACCGCAGAGCGACGTCAGCCAGACGGGCCAACGCGTGCTGGTCACGCGGCGCGTTGCGGCGCGTGGTCAGGCGCAGGGCCTCGGTGAGTTCACGGCCTCGTTGGCGGGCATTCCGACGCCCGGCTCGGGTCGTTGGATTGCCGTGCTGATCGCCGCTGCACTGGCTGGCCTGGGCGTCGCAGCGTTCGGTGGCAAGCTGGGGGCAGAGACTCAGCAAGACCTCCAGGAGCGCGACGCAGAGCGCGCACGGCGCGTGCTCCTCGACGAGCTGGTGGACCTGACGCGAGCGCGACGTCAGCAGCGCATCGGTCCGAGTACGTACGAAAGCGCGCGTCGGGCGCTGGTCGAGGCGTTGTCGCGCATCGTTTCCATGAACCCGGGGCTCGGCAAGAGAGCCAAGAAGAGCAGCGCCGGAAAAGCCGCCGGAAAAGCCAAAAAAGGCGCGTTGGTTTAGTCAGATCGGCCCGTTGGCCCAGGCCTCCACAGGCTGAGGACAAGCTCCGGAAAACCCCGGGGATGGCCTAGGGGCAGAGGCGGGACAAACCCTACCGGCCCGGTAGTCTGGCAAGTTATCGGAGATCTGATGTACCGTCAGATCCACAGGGGGCGCGCCGAAAACCTCCCTAAACACCGCTAGTTACGGGGTTACCCCCAGTTTCCACAGCCCCTATCACTACTACTATTAAATTTAAATTTAAGAGATCTAAGAGTCAGCAGAGCCCGGTCGCGGTGTCGGCACCGTGGCACCAGCAAGTACCCGATCAGCATGCGCCGAGGCACTAGCGCTTCGGCGGCCGCCCGGTTACACGTCGGCCCCCATGCACGTTGTCGTGAGCAAAAAGGACCTGCTCCGAGTCCTCGGGCGCTGCCAGGGCGTGGCCGACAAGAAAAGCACCATGCCCGTGTTGGGCAACGTGCTGCTCGAGGTCGCTTCGCCGAACGAGCTGCGGCTCGCCGCAACCGATTTGTTCGTTTCCGTTAGCGGCAAGATCCCCGCGAAGATCGAAAGCGGCGGTTCGATTGCGCTTGGTGCTCGTGAGTTATTCGACCGCGTGCGCATGATGCCCGAAGGGCAGGTCGCGTTGCAGGTCACTGGCACGCAAGCGGTGATTCGTGCGGTCGGCTCAGCGCGACGTTTTACGTTGCACGGCGTGCCCGGCGAAGAGTTTCCGTCGTTGCCCGCGCCCGACGCGAAGGCGCAAGTTGCGACGCTCGATGTCTTGACGCTGGCGTCGCTGATCGCCGCTACCCACTTTTCGATTTCGACCGACGAGACGCGGCTGCACCTGAACAGCGCGCTGTTCGAGTGGGACAACGATCGCGTACGCATGGTGACCACCGACGGCCACCGCTTGAGCAAGCTGGAAGTCGTCGTGAAGGGCAAGCACGAAAGCGCCACGATGCTGATCCCGCTGAAGGGCGTGCAGGAGCTGCGCCGGCTGTGCGAGGAAGCACTGACCGAGGGCAAAGACGGCGCCGACGCTTCCGAGATCAAGATGGTTCAGAGCGGCCCGAATGCGTTCTTCGAGCTGGCAGGTTTTTCATTCAGCGTGAAGCTGGTCGACGCGCAGTTCCCGCCGTACCAGCAGGTCATTCCCGAGCACAGCGAGCGCACCGTGCGCGCTCAGCGCGCCGCCCTGACCGACGCGCTGCGTGCGGTGTCGGTGGCTGCCAGTGACCGCACCGGCGGCGTGAAGCTCACACTCGGCGGCGGCAAGATCCGCTTCGAAAGCGAGAGCCCCGACAGCGGCGAAGGCTTCGATGAAGTGGCCGCGGACTACGAAGGTCCCGAGGTCACGGTCGGCTTCAACGCGCGTTACTTTTTGGACGTGCTCGGCGCGATCACCGACGAAGAGATCGCGCTCGGCATTTCGGGTGAGCTTGATCCAGCCGTGATCAGGCCCGCCAGCGAAAGCGCCAACAAGAACTACCAAGCCGTGATCATGCCGATGCGGATTTGATGTCGGACTCTGGCAACCCCGCCAGTCTCCGCTTCGAAAAGGCTCGGCTAGCGAGCTTCCGCAACATCGCCTCGGCCCACATCGAGCCCAGCGCCGGCCTCAATCTGATTTGGGGCGACAATGGCCAAGGCAAGACCAGCATCTTGGAAGCGCTCTACGCGGTCGCTACGACGCGCAGCTTTCGCACCGACAAGCTGCCCCAGGTCGTGCGCACGGGCGACGAGCAGGCCCGCGTCAGCGCCAGCGTGCGCGAGGGAACCTTCGCCCGCGAGCTGAGCCTCAAGCTCGGCCTGCGCGGCCGCTCCGTCGAGCTCGACGGTAAGCGCCCCAAGACGCTTTCGAGCTATGCGGTCCGCACACCGGTGGTGGTCTTTCACCCGCGTGATTTGGAGCTCGTGACCGGCTCCGCCAACGAGCGCCGGCGCTTGCTCGACCGCCTCATCTTGTATGCCGATCCGCCCGGGTCGGAAGCGGCGCGGCGCTATACCGAAGCCCTGAAAGATCGCCAGCGTCTGCTCGAGACGCGCGGCGTGTCGGCGCCGGAGCTGGCCGACTTCGAGAGCGTTGGCGCCGAGCATGGTGCGCGCTTTGCTCGTGCCCGCTTCGAGGCGGCCGAGCGGCTGCTGCCGGAGCTCCGCGCCGCGTTCTCGAGCGTCACACCACCCGGGCTCGCCCTGGATCCGAGCTACGTGCCGGGCGGCACCCAGAATGCGCAGGACTTCGAGGCGGAGCTGCGCGCTCGGCGCCCGGAGGACTGCCGCCGCGGTCGCGCGAGCTTTGGCCCTCAACGCGACGAGCTTTTGCTGCTAGTCGCGGGCCGACCTGCGCGTAGCGACGCTTCCCAGGGCCAGCAGCGGCTGCTCTCGCTGTCGCTGAAGCTGGCCGAGCTGCGCTGCATCGAGCGCACCCGGCGCGTGCAGCCCGTGCTCTTGCTCGACGACGTATCGAGCGAGCTCGACGCCAACCGCACCGAGTCGGTGCTCACGCTCCTGGAGGCCTCGCAGGGTCAGATCTTCGTGACCACCACGCGGCCCGAGCTGTTCCGAAGCGGCAGCTTTGCGTCCGCCGAGCGCGCCGAATTTCAGGTCGTCGAAGGCCGCGTTTCACGGCTTTAAGCACGTTTGACCTCAGCCCATCCCGGCCCTGATTTTGGCGGCGAAAATCAGGTGCGCACAAAGCCCATTTCCAGCAGCTTTTCCGCGGTTTGGTGCTTGCTTCGGGGGCGCTCCCAAAGTAGCTTTTTCGCTGCCCCTTTTGACTACTTTAGAACCGACTCCGCCCGCAGATTCTTACGACGCCAAAAGCATCACCGTGCTGGAAGGCCTCGAGGCCGTCCGCAAGCGCCCCGGCATGTACATCGGTGACGTGCACGACGGCTCAGCGCTGCACCATTTGGTGTGGGAAGCCGTCGATAATGCCGTCGACGAGCACCTCGCCGGCCATTGCACGGCGGTGCGCATCACCGTGCATTTCGACGGCTCCGTCACGGTCGAAGACGATGGGCGCGGCATCCCAGTCGGCATCATGCAAGACCGCGGGGTCAGCGCGGCCGAGGTCGTAATGACTGTGCTGCACGCCGGCGGCAAGTTCGACCACGCGAGCTACAAGGTCAGCGCGGGTCTGCACGGCGTCGGCGTCAGCGCCGTCAATGCCGTGAGTGAAACGTTGCGCCTCGAGATCAAGCGCGAGGGCCGGCTGTGGTTTCAGGAGTATCATCGCGGCGCACCGGTCAGTAACATCGTCCCGATCGGGGAGACGAACGAGACTGGCACCAAGATTAGCTTCAAGCCCGACCACGAGATCTTCACCAATCTCGAGTACAGCTTCGACACCTTGGCCAATCGCCTGCGTGAACTGGCGTTCCTGAACTCCGGCCTGGTCGTCGATCTCAAAGACGAGCGCGGCGACGGGCGCAGCGAACACTTCGAATACCAGGGCGGCATCAAAGAATTCGTGTCGCTGCTCAGCCAAGCCAAAGAGCCCGTGCACGACGATGTGGTCGCGTTCACCGGCGAATGGCCCTCCGGCGACGGCAAAGCGCCCGTCACCGTCGATCTGGCGATTCAGTGGACCAACGCCTACGCCGAGCAGATCCTTTGTTACACGAACAACGTCAACAACAAGGACGGTGGAACGCACCTCACCGGTTTGCGCACTGCGCTGACGCGAACCCTGAACAACTACGGCACCGCGCAGAACCTGTTCAAGGACGCCAAGAACGGTCTGACCGGCGACGACACGCGCGAAGGCGTCATCTGCGTCATTCACGTCAAGCACCCGGACGCCAGCTTCGATTCGCAGACCAAGAGCAAGCTGGTCTCGAGCGACGTGAAGGGCATCGTCGAAAACGCGGTCAACGAGCACGTCGGTCGCTACTTCGAAGAGCACCCGCAAACCGCGCGCAAGATCCTCGAGAAGGCCGTGCTGGCCGCCAAGGCGCGCGAAGCGGCGCGGAAAGCGCGCGAGGTCGTGCGCAAAGGCGTGCTCGATCTCACGACGCTGTCTGGCAAGCTCGCCGACTGTCAGAGCAAAGATCCGACGATCAGCGAAATCTACATCGTCGAGGGTGAGAGCGCCGGCGGCAGTGCCAAGCAGGGCCGCGATCGCCACTTCCAAGCCATCCTCCCGCTCAAAGGTAAGATCCTCAATGTCGAGCGCGCACGGCTCGACCGCATGCTGGCTTCGCAAGAGGTAGCGACGCTGATCTCGGCGCTTGGCTGCGGCATCGGCGACAACGGCGGTTTCGATCTAACCAAGCTGCGTTACCACCGCGTCATCCTGATGACCGACGCCGACGTCGACGGCAGCCACATCCGCACGCTGCTTTTGACGTTCTTTTACCGGCAGATGCGCGAGCTGATCGACAACGGCTATCTGTATATCGCGCAGCCACCGCTGTTCGGCATCAAGAAAGGCAAGAAGATCCTCTATGTGAAGGACCAGCCGGCGCTCGATCGTTTCCTGACCGAGTCGGGCATCGAGGATCTGGCCGTGCAGTCGAGCAAGGGTCCGGCGCTGAGCGGCATGCCGCTTTTCAACCTCGCGACCCGCCTCAAATCGCTGCGCGCGATCCTGACCAAGATTGATCGGCGCTGTGACGCGCGCGTCGTCGCGGCACTGCTGCGGATTGGTGCGCTGCCGCTCGCCGACTACCGGGACGAGGCCAAGGTGAACAACGCGGCCGAGCGTCTACGCGTGGAGCTCGAGCGCCGCTACCCCGACTTGGTGCCGCTGACCGTATCGGTGGAATGGGAGAAAGCCCATGGCGCCGGCCGCATCGACGTGAAGTTTCGCCCCGGGGCATCTGGCCGCACAGCGTCGCTCGACTGGGAGCTCGCTGAGTCGGCCGAGTACCAAGAGCTGCTGTCGATCGACGAGGATATCCGTTCGATCGGGCCCGCGCCGTACGTGGCGCGCGTCGGTGATGGTGAGCCAATCTCGATCTCGGGGTCGGAGGAGCTCGAGACCTTCATCGCTGAGCGCGGCCGCAAGGGCATGCACATCACGCGTTACAAGGGTCTGGGCGAAATGAATGCTGACCAGTTGTGGGAAACCACGATGAACCCCGACGCGCGCACGCTGCTGAAGGTGAAGGTCAGTGATCCGGTGCGCGCGGATGAGCTGTTCAGTGTGCTGATGGGCGACCAGGTCGAGCCCCGTCGCAATTTCATCGAAGAGAACGCGCTCAACGTGCGCAACCTCGACATTTAGATACGGCGTCCAACTTTAGACGCCGTCGCCCCTGACGAGCGAGGTTGCGGCCGCTTCTAAGTCGCCGGCATGAAAAGCGTCTCGACTTGAAACGTTGGTGGGGTGAGCATTGCAGAAATGCAAATGTCTGGCCTTCAGGGTTGCAATGGACCAGCCGGGCAGACTATTCTCTCAGTCCAACGAGGGCCTCGAGCCAGCGCTCGCCCCAAAGCGACGGCAAGGGCCTCGTACCACCCCAAACCAAGTTATATTTACCTACCTCAGCGTCGGAGAGGAGGAGCTGTGGGCGGGTG
This sequence comes from Polyangiales bacterium, assembly GCA_038230915.1. GTDB lineage: Bacteria > Myxococcota_A > Polyangia > Polyangiales > Polyangiaceae > PMG-095. Next base: position 217,442 of record JBBRMI010000001.1, read on the forward strand.
AGACCAGGCTATTTCCTGCCTCACCGACGGTTCACGGCGACGGGATTTGATGGCCGCAAACGCAAAAGGGTCCACGAAAAAAGTTGGTCGACTGATCCGCTCGGCGCGCATGGAGCGCGGGCTGACTCAGAAAGATCTCGCGAGAAAGCTCGGAGTCCGCTCCGGAAGCTACGTTGGAATGCTCGAGTCAGGCCTGTGTAAAGGGGTGGGAGTAGGCAGGCTTGAGGAGATCGCAACGTTTCTCGATGTTCACGGCGTCGACCGGTATCGATGGCTGGCCGCGGCAGGCCATTTGCCGCCGGGTCTGTTTGGCGCGCTCATGAAGAGCCCTGATCAGTGGGATGACGTGCTCGGCCTCCTGGGCACGAGCGGGTCGCGTTCGTCGCGGTCGCGTAAGCGGGCTCGCGCTTAATTAAACCGCCGTGGCGCCGTTCTGGCGAGGGCCCCGAGTTCCCGCCGCTAGCACTTGTAGCGCGAACGCTTTTGGCCGTCGCTAATGCGTGGTTGCAGTGCTTTTTACGGATACGCTGCGTGATTTTTTGTCATCTGGCGAGTTCGTGTATCCTGTGAGGTCAATATGAAGTCATTTTCCTTTGCTAAAGCCTTAACGCTGGGGTGCTTGGTTTGTTTGGCGTTGCCCGTCGCGTGCGGTGACGACGCCACGAGCCCCAGCAAGCCTGGAACTGGCGGCGAGCCTAGCGCGGGCGCCCCTTCTGGCGATGCCGGCGCGGGCGGCGCAGCCCCGATCATGATCCCCGGCACCAGCCCGGAGAAGAAGACCCTGAAATGCGGCACGGTGATGTGCTCGTCGGTCCCGACGATCATCCCTGGCCCGATTTACGTCGATCCTTGCTGCGCCAGCGACGCGTGCGGCGTCGACACCAAGTTTTTCGCCATCCTCGGCGCGTCCTTCAAGGACACTTGCCAAGCCACCGGCCAAGAGGGTCCCGTAGATACGACTTGTCCGGATAGCGAGGTGCAGATGGTGCCGGTGAACGGCAAGCCGTATTCCGTGCCTGGCTTCGTGGGTTGCTGTCGTGCCGAGACCGGCACGTGTGGCGTTGTGCTCAACGACATCAATGTCGCAGGCCTGCCGTTAGCGTTCGCATCGCCGAAGCTCGGCTGCGTCGACTCAGCTCCGTTCTTCGCCAACAAGCCGGGCGCGACGTGCGGCGCCGGTGGCAACGGCAGCGGCGGCGCTGGCCCATCGGCTGGTGGTGCTGCGAACGCGGGCATGGGCGGCGCCAGCGGCAACCCGTAGGCCGACCGAGCTTTCATGACCGGCTGGCACTCTCTGCGCGGGGTTTTACTCTGGTTGGCAGTGCCCAGCGTGGTGGTCGTGGCTTGCGGCGGCACGGTGCGTCCCAGCGACGGCACCGGGGCAACCGACCAGGGCGGTGTCTCGCATCGCGGTGGTGCGACGATGATGGAACCGCCAGCCGGCACGAGCGGTACGCGCGTGACCGGCGGCAGCGGTCCGACGGAAATGGCTGGTGGCGGCGGGCCGAGCATGGTGTTGCCAGGCACCAGCGATCATTCGAAGAGCATCAAATGTGGCGCCGACACTTGCGTGTCGGTCAAGACGCTCGCGCCAACCTTTTACGTCGATCCATGTTGCGCCGGCGAGGCGTGCGGCGTGGATACGCAGTTCTTCGCTGCGCTCGGCGCTTCGTTCAAGAATAGCTGCCAAGCCGTCGGGCAAGAGGGCTCGACCGACGTTGGTTGTCCGGCGAGCTCCGGTCAGATGCTGCCGGTTCAGGGCATCACCGTGTCGGTGCCCGGCTTCGTCGGCTGTTGCCGCGCCGAAACCGGAACCTGCGGTCTCGTCGTCGACAGCGTTCCGGTTTCGGGGTTTCCGCTACCGTTCGCGTCGCCGATGTTAGGCTGTGTGGATTCGGCTGCGTTCTTCGGCAACAAGCCGGGTGCGGCTTGCGGTGCGGCCGGGGCGGGAGCGGGCGGTGCCGATTCGAGCGGCGCTGGGGCGCCCGGGGCCGGTGGCGCGGCAGGTGCGGGCGCGCCGGGCGCTGGCGGCGCCTGATCGTCACCCCTTGCCACGGTTGTCGGCGGACTTAGTTTGGGGCCGGTCGTCGCTTTAGCCGCGATCGCACCGGAGTCCCGACATGCGGATGGATCGCCTCACCAACAAGAGCCAAGAGAGCCTGCGCGCCGCCATCGACGGCGCGACTCGGCGCGGCAACCCGGAGATCATCCCGGAACAATTGCTGGTGGCGGTGCTGGAGCAGGAGGGCGGCGTGGGCGCCTCGCTCGTGCAGCGCGCTGGAGCGGATCCGAAAGCGCTGGCGCGTGAGCTGAACGAGCGAGTCGAAAAGCTGCCCAAAGTCTCGGGCGGTCAAGAGCCGGGGTTTGGTCGCCGCACGGTGCCGTTCCTGAACGCCGCCGAGGACGAAGCCAAGAAGCTGAAGGACGACTTCGTCTCGGTCGAGCACTTCTTGCTGGCGGGGCGTTCGGACAAGGATGTGCAGGCGGTGTTCGACCGCCACGGCTTGGCTTACGACAAGCTGTTGCACTCGCTGGCCGAGATCCGCGGCAGTCAGCGCGTCACCGATCAAGATCCCGAGGGCAAGTTCCAAGCGCTCGAGAAGTACACGCGTGATCTCACGGCGCTGGCCAGGCGCGGCAAGATTGATCCGGTGATCGGTCGCGACGAGGAGATTCGGCGCGTGATGCAGGTGTTGGCGCGCCGTACCAAAAACAACCCGGTCTTGATCGGCGAGCCCGGTGTGGGCAAGACGGCGATCGCCGAGGGGATTGCACGCCGGATCGCCAATGGCGACGTGCCCGAATCGCTGAAAGAGAAGCGGATTTTGGCCCTCGATCTCGCGGCCATGGTCGCGGGCGCCAAGTTTCGCGGTGAGTTCGAGGATCGGCTGAAGGCCGTGCTCAAAGAGATCGAAGCGGCCGCAGGCGGTGTGATCTTGTTCATCGACGAGCTGCACACGCTGGTTGGTGCTGGGGCCGCGGAAGGCGCGATGGACGCCGCCAACATGCTCAAACCGGCGTTGGCGCGCGGCGAGCTCCGAGCGATCGGCGCGACCACACTCGACGAGTATCGGAAGCACATCGAAAAAGACGCCGCGCTCGAGCGGCGCTTCCAGCCCGTGCTCGTCGATCAGCCAACGGTCCCCGACACGATCGCGATTCTGCGCGGGCTCAAGGAGCGCTACGAAGTCCATCACGGCATTCACATCAAGGACTCGGCCTTGGTAGCCGCCGCGGTCCTGAGCAATCGCTACATCACCGAGCGGTTCTTGCCAGACAAGGCCATCGATTTGGTCGACGAGGCCGCCAGCAAGATCAAGATGGAAATCGACAGCCTGCCGCTGCCGATCGATCAGATCGAGCGCAAGCTGATGCAGCTTCAAATCGAGCAGCAGGCGCTGTCGAAAGAGCGAGATAAAGGCAGCAAAGCCCGACTCGACGAGCTTTCGCACGAGATCGGTGAGCTGAGTGGCGAGCGCGATCGGATGCGCGCGCAGTGGCTGCGCGAGAAGGACTTCATCGAGGAGCTTCGCGTTGAACAGCGTGAGCTCGAGGAACTACGCAACGCCGAAGAGCAAGCGCGCCGTTCGGGTGATTTGGGACGCGCAGCCGAGATCCAATACGGTCGGATTCCAGAGCTCGAGCGGCGATTGGAGCAGCATCGCGCCGAGCTGAACCAGCTTCAAGAGAAGGGCGGTACGTACCTCAAAGAGGAAGTCGGAGAGGAAGAGATCGCCGCGATCGTGTCGAAGTGGACCGGTGTGCCGGTCTCCAAGATGCTCGAAGGCGAAATGCAAAAGCTGATCGCGATGGAGCAAAACTTGGAGCGGCGAGTGATCGGCCAAAGCGCCGCGCTGTCAGCCGTGGCCAACGCGGTACGGCGTTCGCGCGCCGGCTTGGGCGACGACAAGCGCCCGATCGGTTCGTTCCTGTTTTTGGGGCCGACCGGCGTCGGCAAGACTGAGACCGCGCGGGCGCTGGCCGAATTCTTGTTCGATGACGAGCGGGCGATGATTCGCATCGACATGAGCGAATACATGGAAAAGCACGCGGTATCGCGGCTGATTGGCGCGCCGCCCGGCTACGTCGGTTACGATGAAGGCGGCCAATTGACGGAGCGGGTTCGGCGTAGGCCGTACAGCGTGATTCTGTTCGACGAGATCGAGAAAGCGCACCCGGACGTGTTCAACGTGCTCCTGCAAGTGCTGGACGATGGTCGGCTCACCGACGGGCAGGGCCGCACTGTCGACTTCAAGAACACGGTGGTGATCTTGACCAGCAATGTCGGCAGCGCGGAGCTTGCCGGCTTGGAAGAGCGTCGTGATCCGAACGCGGTGTCACGCGAGGAAATGACGCGAAGCGTCGTGCTCGAGGCGTTGCGGCGGGTGTTCCGCCCCGAGTTCATCAATCGCCTCGATGAGATCGTGGTCTACCACCGCCTGGAGCGTGAGCAGATCCGGCGCATTGTGGAGATTCAGCTGCAGCGGCTTCACGTCAGATTGGCGCAGCGCGAGCTGTCGTTGGCGATCAGTGAAGAAGCCAAAGACTACCTGGGTGAGCTCGGCTGGGATCCGCAGTTTGGTGCGCGCCCGCTCGGTCGCGCGATCCGCAAACACCTCGAGGACGAGCTCGCCAAGCGCGTGCTGAGCGGCGAGCTCGCGCCAGGCGACACCATCTTCGTCGACCGCTCGCCGCTGGGATTGAGCTTCAAACGGGTCTCGGCGGGCGAATCGGTGCCGGAGGCCGTCTCGAAAGCCCGCCTGTCGACGCTGAACTGAGTTAGCCTCGGGCCTCGGTGGGGCGCCGACCCCGCGCCTGCCGCTTGTGAGCATGGCAGAGCCCCCCGTCTCTTCTGGTCGAGACCCGCGTGAAACCGCCGAATGGCTGCGGCGCGCGCTGTCGGCTGCCCGCGTCGGTACGTGGGAGTTCGACATTCGCGCCGGCACCGTGACGTGGTCGCGTGAGGTGTTGGGCATCTTCGGTATCCGCGAGTTCGGCGGCACGTTCGAGGCGTGGGGCAAGCTCGTGCACCCGGCCGACGCCGAGTACGCAAGGGCGACGGTCGAACGCGCCATTCAAGATCGCACCGCGACCGAATTTCGGATCGAGCACCGGGCGATTTTGCCGGACGGCAAGGTAGTGTGGGTCGAAGGCAGCGGCCAAGTGCAGCGCGACAAAAACGGCGACGCGCTGGCGCTGATTGGCATCGTTCAGGACATCACCCGACGCAAAGAGCTCGAGCACCAGCTGGCGCAGTCGCAACGGCTCGAAACCGTGGGGCGGCTGGCGGGCGGCGTAGCGCACGACTTCAATAACCTGTTGACCGCGATCATCGGCGCCATCAGCTTGGCAAAGTCGCAAGCGACGCTCGAAGCGCAAGCCGATTTGCAGACCGCGCTCGACGCCGCCGAGCGCGCGACGGGGCTCACGCAGCGGCTGCTCGTGTTCTCCAAGCAACGCGCCAGCGACGTGCGATTGTTGGAGCTGAACGAGGTCGTCGAGAGCTCGCAGAAGATGCTGTCGCGCGTGCTGCGCGACGACATTCGACTGCGGGTGACGCTGGCGCCGCAGAAGCTCGCGGTTCGCGCCGACTTGGCGCAGCTCGAGCAAGTGTTGGTGAACTTGGTGATCAACGCCGCCGAAGCCATGCCCAGCGGTGGCATCGTCGAAGTGGCGACGCGCGCCGAGGCGGTCGGTCCGGGTCACGCCACGCTGAGCCCGGGTCGCTATTTCGTGCTCACTGTCAAAGACACGGGCACCGGCATGTCGGTGGACCAGCGGCAGCGCGTGTTCGAACCGTTCTTTACGACCAAGCCGCATGGCGTAGGGCTGGGCCTGGCCACCTCGCTAGGCATCGTCGAGCGCCTCGCTGGTACGTTGTCGATCGAGAGTGAGCTCGGCACAGGCACGACGATTTCGGTGTTTTTGCCCGAGGCCAAGCCGGGTCGCAAGCTCACGCCGGCGCCATCGGCGTCGGTAGCGCCGTCGGGCACGATCCTGATCATCGAGGACGATCGCGCGGTGCGAGAGACCACTGTGCGGCTGCTGGCGCGCGCGGGGTTTCGGGTCACGGCGGCTGAAGATCGCGGCGGCGCGATGGCGGCGCTCTTGGCGCCGGACAAGATCGATCTGGTGGTCACCGATGTGATCATGCCCGAGCAAAGCGGGCCTGAGCTGGTGCGGATTTTGCGCCGAGAGCGGCCGGATTTGGCGGCGCTCTACGTGTCCGGTTACGCCGGCGAGGCGCTGCACGAACACGGTCTGGCGGAAGATGACGCGTTTCTGCAGAAACCGTACATGCCCAACGTGCTGATCCACCGCATCCGTGAGCTGTTGGCGCGGCGCGAGGGCACGCCCTGAAGCAAGGCGCCGTCGCGCTGGTTACAGACTGCGGCGGATCAAGTCGAAGCCGGCAAACGTGGCGCGTCGGCGCACGTCGAGGCGACCACCGACGAAGACGCGCTCGCGGTGCTCAGTACCGGCGGCGCTCGCCAATGCCCAGTGCACTAGCCCGACAGGCTTTTGCTCGGTGCCGCCGTCGGGGCCGGCGATGCCGGTGAATGCCAAGCCCAGATCTGCGCCGAGCCGGCTGCGCACACCCTCGGCCATGGCTCGCGCGACTTCGGCGCTGACCGCGCCGTGTTGCGCGATCAGCTCGGCCGGCACGCCCAATAGCGCCGTTTTGGCGGAATTGGCGTAGACCACGCCGCCGCCCAAGAAATACCGGCTGGAGCCGGGCGCGCGCGTCAACAGCTCCGCGGCCAGCCCGCCTGTGCATGATTCGGCGATCGCCAGCGTCAAACCACGCTCGGCGAGTCGCGCGCCGACGTGCTCCGGCAGGCTGCCAAAGCCTTCGCCGTAAACGTGGTCGCCGAGGCGCCCGCGCACGTCATCAGCAGCGCGCCGCGCAAGCTCGACCGCGGCTTCGCGCGTCGCAGCTTGCGCCAGCACCTTGACCTCAATCTCGGGCACGCTGGCGCGGTAGCCGAGGATCACGCCGTACGCGGCCTCGACGCCCGCGAGTCGGTCGTTGACCTCCGACTCCGGCAGGCCGAAACTGCGGAGCACGATTTGGTGGCGTTGCTCCGTGACCAGCGCTGCCAGGTCCGGCGCGATGCTGTTGTCGAACATCGCCTTCATCTCGGACGGAACGCCGGGCATGAAGTACGCGGCGCAGGCGCTGAATTTCACGTGGAAGCCCGGAGCGGTGCCGTTCGGGTTGGGCAGGATCCGCGCACCGGCCGGAAAATCAGCTTGTTTGGCGTTGGCCGCGGCCATGTCCGGGCGCCCGTAGCGACGCAGTCGTTCCTTGATGTGCTCCAACGAGGCTGCGTCACGTACGAGCCCAACGCCGGCCACGCGTGCCGCGCATTCGGTCGTGATGTCATCCGTCGTCGGACCGAGACCTCCGGTGCACACCACGACGCCGTGCTCCGACGCCAAACGGCGTAGGTAAGCCTCGATCCGCCCGCGATCGTCATCGACGCAATCGACGGCCGTGACCTCGAGCCCGATGCGCGTCATCGACTCCGCGAGCCAAGAGGCGTTCGAATTGAGCAGCTCCCCGCGCGTGAGCTCCGTACCGATACACAAGACCGCCGCCGTCATGACTACGGTGGATACGCGCAACGGAAGCCGATGTGGAGCGCTTTGTCGTGGTCACCGAGCGCGGCCCACGACTTCAGCTCAGCGGCCGAGGTCGAACGGAACGACCCGCCGCGCGCCGCGTAGCTGGCGTCGGCCTCGTTCGTCCATTCCGCAACGTTGCCAGCTAGATCCAGCACGCCTTCGGGCGAAGCACCGTCCGGACGCGAGCCGGCGAGCTCGGGGCCGCCGCCGTCCGCGCACGGACCGCGTGCCAGACCGAATGCCGCGCGCCGGCAGACCAGCCCGCTATTACCCCAAGCGAAACGCCGCGCGGCGCTGCCGGCCGCCGCCCAAACCCACTCGGCGGCGGTCGGCAGGCGCCCGTGCCGGCGCTCACAGAAGGCTTGGGCTTGCGGCGGCGTCACGCCAGTGACGGGTTGTCCCGGCTCGCCTGCGTGGCTCGAGCAACCGTCACAGCTGCCGAAGCGAGCGAGCGTGACCTCGGCGACGTCCAATCGGAAGGGCGCGACTCGCGTGCGCGGGAAGCGCTCTCCGCCGCTTTCCCCATCCCAGTCAGCCGCGCCGATGAACAGCTCGCCGCCTTCGAACCTCACGACACCGAGGCGCGCCACGCATTGTCCGTTCTCGTCCAGCTCCTGCGCGATCGAACAGCTGCTGGCGCGACCACTGCAGGTGTTGGCTTGCAAGGTTTGGCCGCCGCCGCAGCAGCGCGCGCCTTGTGTCGCCATGCCGCTCGGGCAGCGATTCGGGCCGCCCAGCCGCTCCTGCAGGGCAATCCGGGTCGTGGCCCAGGCGCACAAGCCGAGCCCGCCGAGGGCTAAACCGACGCGCAGCATCGGATGCGACCAAAGGCGCGAAAAAGCCGACATCGGCTACGGCGCTAGCGTCAGGGTTTCGCCGCGGATCAGCGCGGCGAGACCAGCCTCATCGATGACTTGGGCACCGAACTTGCGCGCGCCGTCGAGCTTCGCTTTGCCGACCTTTTCGCCGGCGACCAGGTACGTCGTGCCCTTCTTGATTTTGTCGTGGACGTCGCCGCCGGCGTTGCGGATGTCTTGGTGCACGTCTTCGCGCTTCTTCGAGAGCACGCCGGTGACGCAGAAGCTCTGCCCAACCAGCGGCCCTTCGCTCTTCGATGTGTTGACCGGCTGCTCACGCGACACGTTGCGCGCGGCCAGCTTTTCGAGCAGCGACCGCGACTCGGGCAGAAACAGGTATTTGCCGATGCTCTCGACCATCTTCGGCCCGAAGCCAGAAATCGCGGCAGTGTTGGCGGCAGCGGTAGATTCGTCCCAGCTCATCAGCGTGCGCAAATCGCGGGCGGTTTCCGCGAGCTGTTTGGCCGCGACCTGGCCAATGTGATCGATGCCGAGGCCGGTCAGCAGCCGGTCGAGCGTGCGCTCGCGGGAGGCTTGGATCGATCTGATCACGTTTTCAGCGCTCTTTTTGCCCATCCGGTCGAGCGCCTCGACGCGCTCGACGCTCAAATCGTAGAGGTCGGCGACGTCGTTCACGAGCCCGCCGTCGACGAGCTGCGCGATCAAGACCTCGCCCAAGTTGTCGACGTCCATCGCAAAGCGCCGAGAGTAATGCAGTAGCGCGGCCTTCATCCGATCCGGACAGCGCGGGTTGGGGCAGAACACCGCGACCTGCCCCGCCGCTTGCTGAACCGGGGTATCACAACACGGGCAACGCTCGGGCATCGCGAACGGCGGCGTGTCGCTGGTGCGCGCTGCGACGTCGACCGACACCACTTGCGGGATGATTTCTCCCGCTTTTTCGATGACGACGCGATCGCCAACGCGAATGCCGAGCGCTTCGATGATGTCGGCGTTGTGCAGCGACGCGCGGCTGACCACGGAGCCGGCCAGCTGCACGGGCTCGAGGTTGGCGACCGGCGTGAGCGTGCCCGTTCGGCCGACCTGCACGGTGATGCTCAGCACCGTCGTCGTCGCGCGCTCGGCACTGAATTTGTAAGCGATCGCCCAGCGCGGAAACTTAGCGGTGGCGCCCAGGATATCTTGCTGCGCGAACGCGTTCACCTTCACCACGGCGCCGTCGGTTTCGTACGGGTAGTCTTTGCGGGCGGCATCGATCGCGGCGATCGCCGCCCACACTTCCTCCAACGAAGCGCACACCCGATGCAGGCGGTGCGTCGGCAGCCCGAGCTTGGCCAGCGCATCCAGCGCGCCTGCGTGCGTGTCCGAAAGCTCCGGCCCTTCCACGACTTGCCAGGCCATCACGCGCAGCGGCCGTTCGGCCACGACACGCGCATCCAGCATGCGCAAGCTGCCCGACGCGGCGTTGCGCGGATTCGCGAACGGCGCCTCGCCCGCCGCCACGCGCGCCTGATTGATCCGGTCCAAATCGCGGCGGTAGATCACGACTTCTCCGCGCAACGTGAGGTCGCCGGCGTACGGGATGCTCAACGGCAACGAGCGAATCGTGCGCAGGTTTTGCGTGATCTCTTCGCCGCTTTGGCCGTCGCCGCGCGTCGAGCCCTGAACCAACTTGCCACCGCGGTACAAGACCTCGATGCTGCCGCCGTCGAGCTTCGGCTCGACGCAGAACGACGGCGTGACGGCGGCTGGCAGCCCTTGCCGCACGCGCCGGTCGAACTCGGCCAGATCCGCCTCGCCGTAGGTGTTGTCGAGCGACATCATCGGCACCACGTGCGGCACCGTGCGCAGCTCGCCGCGCGGCGTGTCGCCGACCCGTTGGGTGGGCGAATCGGCCGTGGCCAGCTCGGGGTGCCGGCGCTCCAGCTCACGCAGCGCGGTGTACAGGGCGTCGTACTCGCGGTCGGAAATTTGCGGGTCGTCCAGCACGTAGTAGCGGTGGTCGTGAGCCCGTACCTCTTCGACCAGTTTGCGGTGTCGCTCGAACTCGGCCTGCGCCATCGGCGCGGAGGATAGCCGATGCGCCGGAGGCTCGGCTCGCTCTCGCTTCCGCTTTCGGACCAGGCAGAGTTGTTTGGCGGGCAGCTCGGGTTATTGTCCCCGCCCCCATGCCCGAGGCCCACCGGGCCGCAGCCACGCAGCGCAACGGGTTGGCGTGCCGAGCGCCTAGCCGGCGTCTTGCCTGGGCCGAGGCACGATCAAGCCGCTCGACAGCGGTGCATCGTCGGCCGGATCCCAGAGCGCGATGTCACCGAACAGATCGCGCGTCGTCACGGTTGCCACCGGGCGCGCGCGCGCGAAGCATTCGTCGAGCAACCGTTCCCCTCGCTCGCGGGCACCGCTCGGCAACACCCACACCGGCCACGTCGGCAGGCGATCGTGAAACAACAGGCCTACGACTTCTTCGAAGGCTAGATCTTCGACGCGCGCGACCTCGTAGACGCGCACGTCGGTCTCGCGATCCCAGTCCAGCATACGGAACACGCAGACTTGAAGCCAGTCCGAGTGCCCCAAGAATCCCTCCATTGGGCCGTCGTAATAACGAGTCGCGATCACCTTGGTGAAGGGCGACTTCAGGTGACGAAAGCTGGGCGGAACTTGGGGCGATTGGCTCATGACGAATCGGGCACACGCCACGCCGTGAGCGAGCTCGAACGCGGATCGAACTCTGGATGCAGAGTCATAGTCCGCCCTTACCGCGGCGTTCGCAAGGGTGTGGATGTGTGTCTAGCCGGTTAAAACCGCCGCATGATCGGGTGAGCTGGCCGTTTCGGTCGCCCCCGGTCGACGCTGCTCCGCACCCGTCGCGAAGGCGCCTGCGCTCGGCCGCGGGTTTCTTGACGCGCCGCCCCGAGCGAGCGCATGCACCAAGCGTGAGCTCGGCTCAATCTCAAGAGGAGACAGAACGCTACCTGCGCGAAGGCAGCGGTCCGCTCGCCGACCTCGCGCTCACGCTGCCGATCTTCGTCGTCTACCACCTGGGCGTGGTCTGGATGGACGTGCAGAACGCCGCCGACATCGTGACCCGCGAGCTGACCAACCTGGCTCACTCCAGCCTGCCCGTTTACTCGGGCCTCACGCTGGCAATCGGCGCAGTTTTTTCCGGAATTTTGCTCGTTCTCGGCCGGGGTCACACGCTCCACTGGCAGCGCTTCGCGCTGGTGGCGATCGAAGGAATTCTCTACGCCGTGGCGATGCGCCTGGTCGCCAGCTACGTCGTCGGCAAGGTGCACCTGCTCGTGGGGTTGGGGCTGGCCGCTCAGAGCCTGGCTCCCGGCGCGCCCGCCGTGGTCAGCGATTCGCCCGGGTTTTTCACCTCCGTCGTGCTGTCGCTCGGCGCGGGGCTCTACGAGGAGATCGCGTTTCGGGTCGGCCTGTACGGCCTCGGGCGGCGCCTGGTGCTGGCGGTGATGCCGGAAGCGCTGCCCGGGCAGCGGCTGATGGCGTCGATCGCGTGGGCGGCGCTGTCAGCGGCGGTGTTCAGCGGCTGGCACTACATCGGGCAGTTCGGCGAACCGTTCGAGCTGCGGTCGTTCATTTTCCGCTGGGTATGTGGCGTCGTTTTCACGCTGATTTACGTGTTCCGCGGCTTCGCGCCGGTGGTGTGGACGCACGCGCTCTACGACATTTGGGTGCTGGCATTTTAGTCGCGGCGCGCGAGCACGAAGTGCTCCACGTTGCCTTGCGGGCCGGGCACCTGACACCGGCAATCGCCGAGCAAGGTGAAGCCGGCGGCCACGACCCCGCCGAGGGCCGCCGCGACCGCGTCGCCGCGCATTGCTTCATCGGTCACGACGCCGCGGACGCGCCTCGCCTCTTCGCGCCCGACCTCGAATTGCGGCTTAATCAGCGCGAGCAGCCGCGCGTCTCTGGGAAGAAATTCGGCGATTGCCGGCAGCAGCTTGTCCAGGCTGATGAACGACGCGTCCACCACGGTAAGGGCGATCGGCTCCGGAAAATTTTCACGCGTTAGGTGCCGCGCGTTGGTACGGTCCATGATCACGACCCGCGGATCCTGACGCAGCTTTTCGGCGAGCTGGCCATGACCGACGTCGACCGCATACACCCGCACGGCTCCGTGCTGCAGCAGACAATCGGTGAAGCCGCCAGTCGACGCACCCACATCGACCGCGACCAGCCCCTCCACGTTCACACCTAGGTCGGAAAGCGCGCCCTCCAGCTTGCGTCCGCCACGCGAGCAGTAACGCTCGAGCTCGGTGACTCGCAGTTGGGCATCTTCGGGAACGGGGTCGCCGGCCTTTTCGATACGCCGTGAGCCCCAAAACACCTGACCTGCCAAAATGCGCGCCTGAGCCCTGGTCCGGCTCTCCACCAGCCCAAGCTCCACAAGTCGAATATCTGCGCGTGTTTTCTTCACGGCCTAAGGGTCGGTCTAAAGCAGCGCATTGCCACGATCTTGCCTTATTTGCCCGAGGCGGGGGACGATGCCGCCGCGTATTGGGAACAGGCTCGGTCAGCAAGTTATCAGCTTGAACGGACCGGCGCCTTTTCAAGACCATTTCGGAGGATCTGATGAACAACGGTAAGCTCAGGATCGTTGGCTACCTTGCCGGCCTCGCCGGCGTGTTGGTCACTAGCAGCGCATTCGCCCAAGCGGCGGACGCTTCTCCCGCCGCGGCAGCTCCGGCGCCGCCCCCGCAGCCGGCTCCCGCCGCCGACGCTTCAGCGTCGAGCAGCGGTTCGGCCCAAGTTGGAATGGCGCTCCCCGGTGCAGCTCCCCAAGCTGCTGCAGTCGCGGGTAGCTCCGACCACGACTCGGTCGTCGGTCGTCTGGCAGTGGGTTACCTCGGTCGCAACGGCGTTGCGGTGGCAAATGGTTTCGCCGTCACCGTGATCCCGACTCCGGTGATCGGCGTGCGCTATTGGCTGAGTGACATGCTCGGTATCGACGCCGGCTTGGGCTTCGGCTTGACCAGCGGCTCGCAGACCAATGCTGGCATGTCGAACGACTTGCCGGGTTGGCACCTGTTCATGATCCACGGTGGCGTGCCGCTGTCGCTCGCTTCGGCGGGGCACTTTAGCTTTCAGATCGTGCCTGAGCTGAACCTCGGCTTTGCTGGCGGCTCGGTCGACGTGGCCGGCCAGACCAACAAGGTGAGCGGCTTCCACCTAGACGTTGGCGCGCGCGCTGGCGCTGAAATCCACTTTGGGTTCATCAACGTTCCGCAGCTGTCGCTGCAAGGCAGCGTAGGCTTACGCCTGAACTCGAATTCCACCAGCCAGACCATCGCCGGCGTTGAAACGAAGACCAGCTCGTTCGGCATTGGCACGACCGTCGGCGACAACCCGTGGAACATTTTCACGAGTAACGTCGCTGCCCTGTACTACTTCTGAGCACACGCGTTTGCCGGCGCTGGGGCCTCGCGCGGCTCCGGCGCGGCTGGCGCGGCTTGCGCTGCGCCGAGGTTCCTTTAGTCTTCGAGAGACCGGCGTATCGCGCGCGTGCGTGCGTCTTAAAACGAGGAGGCTCCGCGTGGCCTATCGACAACTTTATGTAGCGACTTTTGCCGTGCTCGGCTTGTTGGCCGTGGGCTGTGGTGGCAACACCACTTCCAGCGCGTCGAGCGGCCCGGACGCCGCACAACAGGCGCCGATCAATCCCGATCAACCGTCGAGCAACTCGGATCAAGCAACGAGCGGCTCCGACCAAGCTCCGTCGAACTCAGATCAGGCGCCCAACAACGCTAGCGATCCTGCCGGTACAGGTGGTGGTCGTGTCGAAACGCTGTGCCACGAGCTTTGCAACAGCGTCGAGAGGCTCGGCGACCAATGCGGCGGCATGCGGATGAAGGGCGACACCCAGAACCTGTGCTCGGCGAACTGCCAACTCCCCACTAGCTACGCGCCGTGTGAACAGCAGATTGGCGACGTGTTCTCTTGCTACGTCGACAACCTGGCGCTCGTGTGCGAGGCGGCGACGCACGACCAAAATTCGCCAGCTGGCGACCAGCAACCAGCAGCGGTAGTGCCCTGCCAGGACACCCTCAAGCTGTTCAGCAAGTGCGCCGAAGCCAATCGGATAAACGGCGACAACACGGCGGCGAGCTGCACGCCCGACGGCGGCTGCGGCTGCACGAGCGACTGCCTCACCTGCCGGTGCAAGGCTGGCGCGAACGCGGCCAAGTTCGCCGGCTGCGCAGACACCTGCGCGACTCCCTAAAATTGGCGGCCGTTCGCCGGCGCTAGCCGACGGCGGCCACCTTCAAACCGCGACGCCGTGAGGTGCTTTACGGCCACCCACGGCGTTTGCGCATTTGGCCCGCTTGCTGCACCTGGGAAAGCGTGGGGCTCGATGCATTATTGGCGGCGTCGCTCGCGCTGGTAGCCGGCGGAACCTGGCCGCTGTCGCCGGCGGCGGCCGGCTTGGGCTTCGCGGGGGCGGCGCTGTTGTCGTGGCGCGTACTGGGCGCGCGGCGGCTGCTGTGCTGCGCGCTCTTGTTTGGGTTGGGCGCGCTGCGCGCGACGCACACGCTGGAGCGGTTCGATCGCCAGCGTTTCGAGTGGCGCGACGCGGTCGGCCATCCGCGGCGCTGCGCGTTCGACGGCACGGTGGCGTCCTCGCCGGTCGAAGGGCACGGCAGCATGAGCTTCTTGGCCGACGTGGACAGCGCCGATTGCGAGGGCGTGCCGTTGTCGGCATTTCGCGCTCGCGTCTACGGTGGTCCACCGAACTTGGCGCGGGGCGACACGGTCAGCGGCGTCGCGGATTTCGCCGCCGCGCAGCCATTTCGTAATTTCGGCGCGGCGGATCCGCGGCCATCGGCGTCGCGCACGGGCGCCGTGGCGAGCGGCGGCGCGTTGTCGATGGTGGTGGAGTCGCGCGGTTTCGGAGCTCGCAATTGGATCGACCGCGCTCGCGCTCACGTGCGCGCGCGAATCGAAGCCACGTTCCCACCCTTGGCGGTGCCCATGTCGCGGGCGCTCGTGCTCGGCGAGAGCGATCTCGATCCCGATGACGACGTGGCGTTTCGGGCCAGCGGGTTGTCGCACCTTTTGGCGGTAAGCGGCACACACCTGGTGTTCGCGGTCGTGACCCTGGTCAACGCCCTGGCATTCCTGTTGGTGCGGGTCGAAGCCTTCGCCGCGTGCGTGCGCGTGACGCGGGTGGCAGCGGCGCTCGGTGTCGGGCTGTCGCTGGCCTACGCTGATTTTGCCGGCGGCAGCGGCTCGGCGTTTCGAGCCGCGTACATGCTGTCGGTCGGGTTCGTTGTGACCGCCGCCGGCCGCCGGCCGAGCGCCGTGCGTTGCCTGGCCGCTTCGATCTTCATCGGCGCCTTGTTTGATCCGCTCGTGGCCTGCGACGTCTCTTTCTTGCTGTCGGTGGCGGCGACCGGCGGCTTGATCGGGATCGGCCCGGTTTTTGGGCGTTTCACCGAGAAAATCCGGCCGCGACCGCTGGCGTGGCTGGTTCAAAGCCTGGCCACGACGCTGTCGGCGATGTTGCCGTGCGTCCCGTTGCTCTCGCTCTTGTCGTCGGAGATTGGACTGGCGGGGCTGCTCGCGAACGTGGTGGCGGGACCTGTCGGGGAGATCTGCGCGCTGCCGCTGTGTTTGCTACATGCAGTGCTCGGTTTCTGGCCGTGGCTGGAGCATGGCGCGGCGATGGCGGGCGGCGGCGCGTTGCTGTTGGTGCGCGCGATCGCGCGGCTCAGCGCAGAGCAGTCGCAGTTGCGCTTTCTGTTGCCGGCACCGAGCGGCTTTCAGTTGTCGCTCTTGGCGTTGCTGGGCGTTGCGCTGCTGACGGCGCGCGTCGGCGAGAGGCGGCGCCGTCTGCTCGCTCTGGCCGCCGCGGCGGCCGGCCTGTTGGCGCTCGAACATGCGCAAAGGCGTGCCGGCGCCCCGCACGGCCGGCTCGTGGCGACGGTGCTCGACGTCGGCCAAGGCGACTCGTCGCTGATCGACCTTCCCGACGGCAGCTTGTGGTTGATCGACGGTGGCGGCTTCGTCGGCAGCCCGGTCGACCCCGGGCGCGCCGTGATCTTGCCGGAATTGGCGGCTCGGCGACGCTCGCGCATCGACGTGATGGTGTTGAGCCACCCGCATCCCGATCACTTCACCGGGTTGCTCAGCGTGCTACGCACGGTCGAGGTTGGCGAGTTTTGGGATACCGGGCAAGGCTTGGCGCAAGGCGCAGGTCCGGTCTACGCCAGCATCCGCGCGCTCTTGCGCGAGCGTCACATTCCGGTGCTGGGCCCGGCCGAATTGTGCGGGCAGCGACTGCGCGGCGGCGTGCAGGTCCAGGTGCTTTCACCGTGTCCGCGGTTTCGGCCAGAGCTGGGCGCCAACGACAACTCGCTGGTAATTCGGCTAGAGTGGCGAGCCCGCGCATTCATGTTCACCGGCGACGCCGAGCACGAGGCGGAAGCGCAGCTCTTGGCGACCGGTGCGCCGCTCAGCGCAGACTTTCTGAAGGTGGGGCACCACGGTTCGCGCACGTCTTCGTCGCCAGCATTTCTGGACGCCGTCCAGCCGCGCGTCGCGACGATGTCGACCGGTGTGCGCAATCGCTTCGGACATCCGCACGCGCCCACCCTCGAAAAGCTGCGCGCGCGCGGCATTCTGGCGCTACGCACCGATCGCTTCGGCGCCGTTCGCATCGAAACCGACGGCGACCAGCTCGACATCCACAGCGTCGCCGACGGTCGTTGAACGACGCCGTCGAACGGATTGCTTGCGTGGCCGGGGCGGCTCCGTGATCATGCCGGCATGGATCCTCCCCCCACCGAGCTGCTCAGTGCCAGCGCGATTCAAGCGCGCGTCAGCGCGCTCGGGGCGCAAATCAGTGCCGACTACGCTGGCCAGTCGCTGGTGCTGCTGTGCGTCCTGAAGGGCAGCTTCGTGTTCGCGGCGGATCTAGCGCGCGCCATCGATCTACCGCTACGCGTGGAGTTTCTCGGTGTCAGGAGCTACGGTGATGACACGCGTTCGAGCGGCGTCGTGCAGATCACCCAAGATCTCACCCGACCGATCGCTGGTGATCACCTGCTGATCGTCGAGGACATCGTCGACACCGGGCTCACGCTGAGCTACCTGCGTGAGCAGCTGCTCGCGCGCATGCCGACCAGCATGAAAGTCTGCGCGCTGCTACACAAGCCGTCGCGCAGCGTGCGGCCAGTCGAGATCGATTACCTGGGCTTCACGGTCGACGATGTGTTCGTCGTCGGCTACGGCCTCGACCACGCCGAGCGCTACCGCAACCTGCCGTACGTCGGCGTGCTCGCGCTCTAGGTCTGCCGCACTCCGCGTAGGCAGGCGCGCCAACCGGGTTGGCGGGCACGCGCGCGCCAGCGGCGGTTTTACCGGAATGGCGAGGGGCACGGGCTTTGCTAGGCTGCTCCATCCGGATGAGGCGTTTGGCCATCGGTTTAGGGTTGATGCTCCTGGCGCTGCCGTTGGCGGCGGCTTGTGGCGGCGTCGTAGAGACCTCGCACGATCCAGGTAAAAGCACAGCGACGCAATCGAGCGGCGCGGCCGGCAAATCGATGGGCAACGCGACCGATAACCCCGACGCGAACACCGATCTCGGCGACTGCAAGCTTGGCCCAGCCGAGAACTACGCCAGCGACTTGGCCTGCGCGTGGGTGGCCGATGCTCACTGCTACGCCACCCGCGAAATGGCGTGCAACTGCGCCTGCCCGCGCTCGCACAACAGCCAATGCGTCAGTGGTTTCGAGAGTGGCGCCAACGGGCATGTCGGAGTGGTGTGCAACTGAGCGCGCCGCCGAGCTAGCGGCGCGGGCCACGCAGTCGCGCCAGCCGCTCGCCGATGGCTTGCTCCAACCCTTGCTGCGTCGGCTGATAGAAGCGCGCGCCGTCAAGCGCCTCCGGCAAATAGCTCTCGCCTGGCACGACGCTGCCGTCGAACTCGGGCGGATACTTGTAACCGTCGCCGTAGCCGTCTTCCTTCATCAGCTTCGTGACGGCGTTGCGCAGCTTCTTCGGCACCGGCAACGCGCCGTGCGCATCGATCGCGCTGCGCGCTGCGCCGATCGCAGCTTTAACGGCAGCCGACTTGGGACAACTGGCCAAGTATAAACAAGCATGCGCCAGCGGATACATGCCCTCCGGCATGCCCATGCGTCGGAACGCCGCGTCGGCGCTGACCGCGACCGAGAGTGCGCGCGGATCGGCGTTGCCGACGTCCTCGCTCGCGAAAATCATCAGCCGCCGCAGCAGGAACAACGGATCTTCACCGGCGTCGAGCATGCGCAAGAGCCAGTAAAGCGCCGCGTCCGGATCACCGCCGCGCATCGATTTGATGAGGGCGCTGACGACGTTGTAGTGCTCTTCCCCCGATTTGTCGTACAGCAACGTGCGCGACTCCGCAGCCGCTTCCACGACCTTCATGTCGAGCTTGCCGCCTGGCGCCAGCATGCCCGCGGCCGTCTCCAACATACCGAGTGCACGCCGCGCGTCACCGCCGGCTGCATGCGCAATCGCCGCGATCGCCGAAACGTCCGCTTCGAGCTCGAGGTTGCCCAAGCCGCGCTCGTGATCGACCAGCGCGCGCTGCAATAGTTGCTCTAAATCGGCGGCTTCCAGTGCCTCGAGGTGAAACACGCGACAGCGCGACAGTACGGCCGCGTTGACCGAAAACGACGGATTTTCGGTGGTCGCTCCGATCAGCGTGATGCTGCCGTCCTCGACGTGCGGCAGAAACGCGTCTTGCTGGCCCTTGTTGAAGCGATGAATCTCGTCGACGAATAAAATCGTCGATTTGCCTTGGTACGCGCGCCGCTCGCGCGCGGCCGCCAAGATTTCGCGCAGCTCCGGCAGGCCGCCCAACACCGCGCTGAAGCGCACGAACTCGGAGCGCGTTAACTGCGACATCACGTTCGCCAACGTCGTTTTTCCCGAACCTGGCGGCCCCCACAAAATCAACGACGGTACGCGATCCTTCTGGATCACGTCGCGCAGCAGCTTGCCTTCGCGCAAGAGCTGCTTCTGGCCCACGACTTCCTCGAGTGACTGCGGTCGCATGCGGTCGGCCAGCGGTGGTGTCGCCTGACTACCCAGCTGCGTGCGTCGCGCCGCCGCTTCGAGCAGCGTCGGCGAGCTCTGGGGCGCCGGCTTCTTCGCCATCGGTCGATGCTCTAGCCTAGCCCCGCCGTGCGGTCGCGTGGCTCACGCTTTCTGCGGCCGCGCTCCGAAGATCGCCGTGCCGACCCGCACCAGCGTCGCGCCGGCCGCCACTGCCTGCTCCAAGTCATGGGTCATGCCCATGCTCAGCTCGGGCAGCCGCTGGGCGCCGCCATGTACGTCGCGCAGCCGCGAAAGCTCGGAAAAAAACGGCCCGGCGCCGGCCGGGTCGTCCGTGAACGGCGGCACGCACATCAAGCCGCAGAGCTCGAGCGCTGGCAGCGCTTCGATACCTTGGAGGAGCTCTGCCAGATCTTCTGGGGCGAGACCGTGTTTTTGCTGCTCGCCCGCGATGCTCACCTCGACCAGTACCCGCAGGCGGCGCGCAGTCGCCGGCGCGCCGCCAACGAAGCGCTTGGCAAGCTCGCTCGCCAACTCGACTGTGTCGACGGTGTGCACGAGCGAGACCAACGGTGCCACGAGTCGCGCCTTGTTGCGCTGCAGGTGCCCGATCAGGTGCCAACGCAGCTCGGTCAAGTCGCGCAGCTGCTCGGCTTTCTGCAACAGCTCCTGCACGTAGTTTTCGCCGAAGTCACGCTGACCGTCGGCGTACGCCTCGCGCACCGCCTCGGCGGGCTGCGTCTTCGAAACCGCGACCAGCTTCACGCTCGCCGGATCGCGTCCGCTAGCGGCTGCCGCCGCGCGGATCCGCGCCCGCACATCGTTCAGAGCGGTCGCGACGCCCACCCAGGCCTCACTTGCCGGCTCGAGCCAAGGTGACCTTGGCTTGGCGCACTTGCAGACTGTCGCCAGTCGAGGCGCGGAGCGTGCCCGCCATGCCTTCCGCGCTTTCGGCGGCCAGAACCACGCCATGAAATCCGTTCGGCTGCGCGCTTGCCAACGTCAGCGTGGCGCGGTCGCCGTCCACCTGGCCCACGACCACGAGCTCGCCGAGTGCACCGCTGGCGGTGCCGATCACGCTGCCGTCGGCGGCGGCTTGCAGCGACAACTTGCCTTCGCCGCTCGCCTGCTTGCCGTTGTCAGCTTTCCACTCTTTCACGCCGCCGACTGGCACCTCGACGCGAAACAGCTCTGCCTGGAAAGCCCCTTGCCAGGCTCCGACGAACCAGGCAGTCGCAGCGGCTGGCGCCGCGGGCGCGGCCACGCTGGGCGCCGCTGAGGCCACTGTGGCATGCGCTAAACCGGCGCTCGGAGCGTCGCTGTTGGGCGACTGCTGGCACGCCGTAGCGAGCAGCAGAAAAAGCGCGGCTCTCACGAACCCTCGTGCAACTTCTGGATCCGTACCCCGACTTGGCCGTCGACGTTCACCAGCTCGCCGCGCCCGACCTCGCGCCCAGCGATCCGCAGCACCACCGGTTCCGCGATGCGCTGCGCCGTCTCGATCACGTCGCCGGGTCCGAGTCGTGCCCACTCGCGCGCGCTCATGCTGACGGCGCCAAGCTCGACTCGCACCACGACCGGTGTCTCGAGCAAGACGTCGGTCAGCGTTTCGGCCTCGTTCTGGCTGGGTTTGTCGTGTTCCACGGTGAGCCTCGCTTCAGTCGTCTCGCCTACCACAAGTCGTCCGTCAGGCCGCAATTCGACCCGAATTCCTCGCTCGCTGTGTGGGCCGACCAGCACGCCGTGCCCAACCGCGTTCGCGTCGATGCTCGCGCCTTCGCCGACCAAGAGCGCCCCGCCCAGCTCGAGGCCGAGCAGCTCGTGGCGGTCGAGCGCGACCGTCGCCACCACCAGCGGGATCCTGAGCGTGAGCTCGCCCAGCTGTTCGAGCCGCGGCTCGGTGGAAGGCGCCGCGGCTCCGACGACAAAGAGCGTCAGTGAAAATGGCCGGCCTTCGAGCACCAGAGTGATGTCGGCCACGAGCGCTTCATCGCCGATTGGCGGCGCCCCGAGCAGCGTCGTCGCGACGCCCGAGCGGCGTGCCGTCTCGACCGCCAGCGCCGCGATCAAGCCAGCCAGCGCCGGCGAGAGCGCGCCTTCCGGATCTGCCAACGGCTCGGCGCGTCGCAGGACACGCGCCGCCAAAAAGGCAGCCAGCGCGGGCTCGACCAAGACGCCGAGGGTCAACGGCGCGCGACTGAGCCACACGGTTTGGCTCAGTGCGGGCACGCGGCCGAGCTGCGAGCGGCGCACTACGATCTCGCACGACAGCTCGAGCAGCTCAGCCAGCGCGCGCGCGGTTTGCTGGGCGCTGGCGTGCAGCGCTTGGCGCGCGCTGCTGGCAACCTGGACCGCGGCGCGCGACACGGGTTCCAGCGCTCCCCACGGGTAGGCCGACGGCATTGGGCTCCGCCCTTCTATAGCCCGGCTTTCGCTCGGAAATGCGACGAGCGCGCACTTCAATGGCTGGCGGTGGCTAGAACAGTTTTCCCCAGGCCATGTGACAGAAAATATAATAAAATTAAGTAGTTATAATTATGTCCACAAGCGATCCACAACACTGTGGACGATTCCTCTGAGCGGCTAATCGTCTCGAGCGAACAGGTCGTGTTATTCGTGCGGTCATGCGCAAGCTGACGATCTTGCTCGGGCTCTCGGCGTGGGCAGCGATGACGAGCGCGGCGCTCGGCGCCGACAAGAAGCCCGCCAAGGACGCGAAGAGCACCAGCACCAAGGACGGCGGAGTCACGGTCGACAGCGACGGCGTGCGCCACGATCCGAAGGGCATCAAAGGCATCAGCCCGTACCAGGAGCTGATCGTCAAAGGCGATCACGCCTACGTAGCGCGGGACTTCGACGGCGCGATTGCGGCGTACCGCGAGGCGATTAAGTCGGAGCCGGAGAAGGCCTTGGGCCACTACCGGGTTGGCGCGGCGCAGCTCGCCAAAGGCGATCAAAAAGAGGCCGAGGCAGCTTTCGTCGACGGTCTGCGCTTCGTCGGCAAAGACGGCACCCTGAAGGCCAAGCTGATCTTCGCGCTGGCTGATCTTCGCGAGCGTCAAAAGAACAACGACGAAGCGATCGGCCGTTGGAAAGAGTATTCCAAGAACGCCGAGGACGTTAAGGAAGCGATCACCTACCCGGCGACCGCGACCGAGCGCGTCGCGCGCAACGAAGCCTGGAAAAAGAACGTTGCCGACAGCGAAGAAGTGAAGACGCGCATCGCCAAGCGCCTGAAAGAAGCCGATGAGGCTTCGCGCAAATCCGCTTCGGATCCGAAGAACAAGTAGCGCGGCAGGGGGTGAGGAGTGAGGGGTTAGGGGTGAGTCGGCCGTGGGGTCAGGGAAGAGCGCGGGTGTCATTGCCGCGCGGCCACGCTCGCTCCTAGCATCGGCCCGCGGCAGCGCTCGCCCCGCAACGTCGGCCGCTCGCGAGCAGCGACCCCCTCCACCCCGCGTCCCTCCGCTGACTAACCCCTAACCCCTCACTCCTCACCCCTCGAGTCTCTCAGGGAAGTCGGACCCGAACTGAGTGGAAGAGGGCTTCGTCGGCTTGCCGCGCGAACTCCTGAAATTGGCCGTAGGCGTTGGGCTGGACGCGGCCGGCGGGCAATTCGATTTCGCGGTCGAGCAGCAGCGCGTTGCCCTGCTGCACGTCGCGCACGGTGACCAAGCGGTCGCCGTCTTTCACGGTGCGCGGCTGGGCGAGCTGTTCGAGCTTGGCGCCCGCAGGGAGGTCGAGCTTGAGCTTGATGCGCTGGTGCGTGGCGTCGACGAGCAAGAGCGGGGTTTGGCGCGTCGGCAGCACCGCGAGTTGGCTGAGCCGCACGCCGAACGGCGGCGACACGACCAGCGCGCCGCCCGAATGCTCAGCGAAGCCTTGCACGTGACCCTGTACGTGAATCAATAGCGGGCTGTCGAGATCGTCGAAGTGATCGACCTTGTACTGGTTGAGCTGGATGCCGCGCAGCTCGCGGCCGAGCAGGCGTGACTCGAGCACGTCGCGTAGCTGATCTTCCGGCATTTGGCTGAGCGCGTTGCGCAGTCCGGTCGCGTATTTGCCGGTGAAGCTGAGCGTGAGCGTCACGTCGGCGGCGCCGGTCGGCAACAGCTTCACCGTGCCCTCGTACGCCATGTCGTCGATCGTGCCTTCGGTCGGCGTACGGGTCAGCTCGGGCGTGCCGCTCGACAGCAGGTACGCCGGCATGCCGCGCGCTTCGGACGGCACGTAGCCGAACGCCGCGTACTTCGAACCCAGCGTGAGCCAGGTGCCGTTCGTGCCGCCGACGCGGATCAGCGGCAGAGTGAACAGCGCCTGCTCCGAAAACGGACCACTCGGCGGTAGCGCCAAGCGGCTCTGCGCCGCCGCGTAGTCGACCGGAATGTCGAGCGCGCTGCACAGCGTGATGTACGCGCGCCACAGGTTGCCGTTCTTCCCGACGATCGCCCGTCGCCCGTCGTCTTCTTCGCCTTCTTGCACGTTGCCGACGACCCAGCGGTACAGCTTGCGCGCGCGCGGGGCGGTCTTGGTCTCCGGCGCCGCAATGTGCTGAGCAATTCGAACGATGCGCGGATCCTTTGGCGTGAGATCGGTCAAGCCGTCGCTCATCGCGCGGAGCGCACTCGGCAAGTCCGCGCCCCAGCCGATCTGCACGCTGGGCAAAAACTCGCTGACCGGCGCGCCAAACGGCTCGACCGGCGCGGCCGGGCTCTGGTCGACGCGCCAACGCCGCACGACCAGCGAACCGACTTCCTTCACTTCCGGCGGCGGAACGTTGTTCTTCGACTCGATCTGCAGCGGTCGATCTTTCGGCGACACGACCACGAACTCGGAGCGCGCGTAGGCGATGTTCTCCTCACGGAAGAACCAGCGCGGTCCGAAGTAGCGCTTGCCGCGCTCACCGTCGCCCTGGTTGCTCTCGATCCGCTCGGTCTCGACGTAGTCGCCGACTTCGAGGTGCGGCAAAGTGGCGGTCGGCTTGCCGTCGACGATCTCGGGCTCGTAAATCTGCCCGCTCTTCTTGATCACGCGCAGGTGCAGCCACAAGCCACGCCTTAACTCTTGCTCCGCTTGCTGGGTGATGGCTTCGGCGCTCTGCACCTGGACGATTTCGTGCTCCAGCATGCGGCTCGATCCATCGGAGTGGACCCACACCGCCGAGTAGTCGAGCACGCGGGCGGCGGTGCCGGGCAGCTGCACGCCCGACTTTTCGTAGGCGGCGATGATGGTCTTGGCATCGAGCCGGTACGGTTCGAGCTCGGTCGCGCCTTCGACCAAGTCCAGCGCTTCTTCGATGACTTCGGTCTCGGCGCCGCCTTCGACCGCGGCGACTAGCGCCTGCACCAGCGCATCGCTCTTGCCCGAAGCCAAGCCCGCGTCGGCCAGCGCCAGGCGCGCGGCCGTGTTTTTGGGGTTTTGCTTGATCGCGGCTTCGAGCTTGTTCCAGGTCTCTTGCTCGTTGCCGGCGCGCACCATCACGTCGTAGACGCGCTCAGCGATGTCTTTCCGCTCAGGGTGGCGGCCGCCGATGCGCTTGAGCTCCTTGAGCGCCTCTGCGTAGTCGTGGCGCGCCAGCGCGCGACCCAGCACGATTTCGGTGTCGGGGTTCAGCTGGCGCGCGCGTTCGGCCAGCTTGTCGGCCATGCCCGAGTCGCCGGCCGCCTCGAGCACCGGGATCGCGACCTCGAGTGCGTCGGCGTCGTCCGCGAAGCGCGTCGCCAGCTCGCGCGCCGAAGCCGAGTAGGCGGCGTACCAGCCGAGCTCGTTGTACAAGCGGGTCAGCGACGCCAAGATCGCCGGAACCTCCGGGAACTGGACGGTCAAACTCTTCAGCACCCGCGCGCCTTCGGGCATGCCGCTCTTTTCCGCTTCCCACAAGCCGAGCGCCAGACGCGGCGACCACAATCCAGGATCGCGCTTGCTCGCGCGCTCATTGAGCTGGCGAACCAAGTCTTTGCGTTGGCTGTTCTCGTAGATCGGATCGCTGTCGGTAAAGCGCGCGGCCGTAGCCAGCGCGATGCCGGTGGCGCGGGCTGGATCGGCGACCAGCGGTTCGATCATCACCGAGGCGACATCAGCGCCGCCGTCTTCGCCGGCCAGGTTGGCCAGCACGAAGCGCAACAGATCGTCCTTCGGATCGCGGATGCCGTCTTTGGTGACGTAACGGCCAATCGTGTTGACCGCTAGCGCATCGGGTCGGGCGAGCGAGTACGGCTTGCTGCCGTCGGTGTCGGTCGCGGCGCCGAGCGGCCGTCCATCGCGCGACAGCAGCCGAATTTCGAAGCTCGGCTCCGTAACCTCGACCAGCACGCGGTGCCGACCCTTGTCGAGCGCGACGCCGGCCGCGACGTTGGTCCACGTGCCCCAATCGCGCACGTCGTGCGCCAGCATCGGCGCGTCGTCGACCCAGATGCGGAGCGCACGCCCAGCCCAGACCAACACCTCGGTCGGCTGGGTCAACGTGACGAACGTCTCGGCGTAATACACGCCGCCCGGCATCGGCTCTTTGGCTTCGACCCTGCAGCCCGTGCGCGTGGTGGTCAGCTGACGTGGCGGCTCGCCTTGGCCAGGCTCGGTCGGGAAACGCGCCGGCCAGGCTCCGGGCGCTTCCGCCGGAAACGCGCGCAGCAAATCCGGCGCCGCATTGCGGCCGAAGGGGCCGGCGAGCCGCACGTCCTTCACGCAACCGTGCAGCTTGAGCGAGAGCCCGGACAGATCCTTCTCGCCCTCGGCGTAGGCTTCGGAAAGCGCCCAATCCGCGAGCTCCGCGCGCGCACGAAAGCCGAGCTGGCCCGGCTCGTTGAGCGCCTTTTGCACGAACGGCTTCCAACGCTTCCACAGCGTCGGGTCGTTGGAGCGGAAGCCGATCGCTTGCCGTGCGGCGTACCAACCGAGCAGCTCGGCGCGCGGGTCGTCGCTCTCGCGTGCGGCCCTGACGGCGCGCAACATGGCTTCCGGCGCGCGCCTCAGGTGACCGTGCGAAAAGTCGTCCAGGCCGCGGCCCAGCTCCGCCAGCACGTCGGTCGCACGGCTTTTGTCGAGGGTTTGCCGAACCTGCTTGGCGCGCTCCGGGCTGCCGTCGGGTGAGAGCAGCTCACCCAAGAACCATGCGCTGGTTTGCTTCGAGTCGTGCTCAGCGTTCTTGCGCAGCTCGGCGACGGTCGGAGCCTTGGCGTTGACGCCGCTGTGCGGCGCGCAGGCGGCCCAACAAACTGGCAAGAACGTGAGCGGTAGCAGCGAACGACGGAGACTCATGGTTTCACCAGCAGACGCAGGCTGAAGGCCGAGTCGGCCTCCTCACAGAAACGCTTCCAAGCTTGATAATCGGCCGGCTCGATGCGCGACACTTTGATCTGCAACTTACTGCGCACGACGACTTCACCGTGGGCCTGTTCGACCTTCAGCGAGTACGAGCCGAACTGCGACGTGCTGGCGCGCTCATCCGGCAGCGACACGACCTTGGCGCCGGTCGGCAACTTGACCCGATAAACGTCGTCAATCGTCGTGAACGCGATCAACTCGACCGGCTGACGACGCTGCGAAAGCGAGGCAAAATTAGGGGTCAAACGGAAGCCGCTCGTGACCGGCATGCTGAGCGCGTCGCCTTCGTTGCGCGCGAAGCCGGGTGCCACCGCCCGCACCTTGATCTTGACTGGCTCTTCGTTGTTCGAAAGATCGCTGGTGACCAAGCCCTGCGCGCCTTCGTTGATCGACACGCCCGGAAAATCGCCGCCCAGATCGCGGGTCATGCGCTCGCGGCGCGTGGCTTCGGCGCCGTACGCATCGCGCCAAGACGCAGCGTTGTAGCCGCCG
Organism: Polyangiales bacterium; assembly: GCA_038230915.1. Taxonomy (GTDB): domain Bacteria; phylum Myxococcota_A; class Polyangia; order Polyangiales; family Polyangiaceae; genus PMG-095. The sequence continues at coordinate 244,762 of JBBRMI010000001.1, forward strand.
GTCGAGTAGTCGATGTCGAGCTTGGCGCCGCCCTTGGCATCCAGATCGACCGCCAGCTCGCGGTGGACGAAGTTTTTGTCAGGGTCGGCTTCCGGGATGCGGGTGAGCCTTGCCTTGCCTTCGTTGACTTGCAAGACCACAGCGCCAATGTCCATCTTTGGCAGCTCGAAGATGCCGGTGTGCTCGGCGGTACCGTCGAGGTACAGGTTCAAGGACGGCACGTAAGCGATCGCGTGGTCGAACGGCGCGAAGCTCGCCATTTTCGAGCGCAAATCACCGCGCATCCGCGTGCGGGTGACGACGATCGTCGACGGAATGCCGACCTCTTTCAGCAAGGTCGCGATCACGGTCGCCTTGTCCTTGCAGTCGCCCCAGCCGCGCGCGACGGTCTGCACGCAACGCCGCGGCTTATAGCCGTAGATCCCGAACTCCAGCGCGACGTAGCGCGTGTTCTCGGTCACCCACTTGTAGATGGCTTTGACCTTTTCCAGCTCGGTAGTCTTGCCTTCGGTGACCTTCTTGGCGAGCTTGCGCGTCTCTTCGTCGAGGTCGAACTGATCTTTGATCAGGCCCCAGTACCACTTGCCGAGGTCGTCCCAGCTCTTGTAAGTCGAGACGTTCACCGAGCCGAGCACCTCGGGCCACGGCGGCATCGACGGCTCGGGATTCAGCGCCGGAATGTCCTTGGCCGCGAAGCGGTAGATTCGCTGGTTGCCGGAGATGGCGTTCGACTGGGTCAGCCCGGGGATGTTCTGATCGAAGTAGAAAGTGCGCTCTTTCGGCGTGATCAGCACGTATTCAGCGTTCGAGACCGGCTCGCCGCCTTGCAGCGCCACGACCTCGCCGAAGTAGTTGCCGAACTCGTTGCGCGGCGTCACGTCATCGACGCGGTAGCGCAGCTCGACCACGTCGCCCGGCTCGAGCCGCGGAAACTGGACGTAGAACGAGCGCGCGGACGTGTACATCGAGATCGAAGGATCATCGGCCGACCCTTCGCCGGACTCGACGGCTTCGTCGATTTTCCCGTCGGCGCGGTACACCTTGGCGCCGCGCAGCTGCACGACCTGACGATCGGATTCGTACGCGAAGCCGTACTGGCGCCCGGCGGCGGCGGCCGGCTCGGTCAGCGGCTGAAACACCACCTGGCGGAACTGGCTCGATAGTCCATTTCCGAACACCGTCGTCACAGTGAGATCGCGTAGCGTGCGGCGCGGTTGCCCGGCAGCCGGTGCGAATCGCTGCTTCAAGAATTTATCCGAGTCCCACGCGTACGCTTCGTCCGGCCGTGGCTTGGCCGGCTCAAGGTGCTCGACGTACTCACGCACATCGCGATCTTGTGGGCGAATACGCAGGATTTCGCGCAGGTTCATCAGCTGCTCATCGCGGCGACCGAGCTCGCCCTGCAGCTCCGCCAAAGCGCGCAGGGTGTTCACGTCTTCGGGGGCCAACTCCAGCGAGCGCTTGTACGTCGCGGTGGCGCGCGCCGGTTGGCCAAGCGAGCGGTAGGCGCGTGCCGCGACGCCGAGCGCCCATTGGTTACTGTTGTAGGCTGCCAACAGCCGCTCGACCCAGCGCTCGGCTTCGGCGCGGCTTCGGCGCGCGAGCGCCAAGTTGATCATCGACGTCAGGTAGTTGCCGTCGTCGAAGCGCCGCATCGCGTAGCGCTCTTCGGCTTCGGATGCGTCGGCAGTGCGCCCGAGCAGGCGCAGCTGGCTGCCGTACATGTTGAGCAGGTTCACGGACTCGGGCGTGCGCCGCACGGCTTGCTCGAGCACGCCAAGCGCGGTGCGCGGCAGGCCGGCCATGTTGTACAGCTCCACGCGCCCGGCAAGCGCCAGCACGTCGTCCGGATCTTCGGCCAGCACGCGGTCGAAGATCGGCGAAGCGTCTCGCCAGTTCGGGCTGTTGCGGCGATGCACCGCGCGAGCGTTCAGCAAGTCTTTCGAAGTTTTTCCAGATTTCTTCGCGAGCGCCTCGGCCTTGCCCAGCCACTCATTCTGCTGGTTACGGTCCTCTGCCAAGCGACTCGCGAGCAGGATGCGCTCGATGTTCGGCTCGGCATCGGCGGCGCGCTGCGACAGATCGCGTGCGAGGTGCAGCGCTGGATCGTCGCCGTTGGTGTCTGCCAAGTAGCGCGCGTACGCTTCGAGATCGCGTGGGCGCGGCTGCTTGCCGGCGACCAGCCGTTCGAAGAGCGGCACGGGGCCGAGCGCCAGCTTGGGCTTGGCGTCGCTCTTGGTGCCGGCTTTGGCGTCTTTCGGGGCGTTGGCGGCCGCTTGGCGCGTCAGCGCGCCCTTAGCGTGCGGCTTCTTGCTGAGCGCCAGCACGCGCTCGGCAACCTTTTGGCTATCAGCGATGTCGATCGACGTCGTTAGCCGCGCATCCGGCGCACCCTGCTCGTCTGCCAATCGCACGGAAAGCTCAGGCGCGTTGTCCTCGCCGCACACTTTGACGACGAGCGCATTGGGCCCCGGTTCGAGCGCGAGCTCGACGCCGGAGCGATCGAAATCGTGACCGCGGTAGGCGACGTCCTTCAGGCTCTCTTGCCCGTTCCAGAACAGCTTGAACGCGCCACCCGCTCCGACGTACGCGCGGACTTTTCGTGTGCCGTGGCTGAGTTTGTCGTCCTTCACGAACGCCGTCGCGTAGACGCAGACCTTGGTTTCGGGCCTGACCAGGGCGCTTGCGTCGAGCCAACCGAACGGAAACGCATTCGCGACCGCGCGGTAGCGCACGGGTCGTTCTTTGCCGCTGTAGACGCGGCCAGGCGTGATCGGCGCTGTCAGCTCGGCTTCCGGTTCGAACACTTGCTCGAGGCCGCCCTTGCCTTCGTTGTCGAAGGGGCCGACGACCAGAAAGCTGTTCACGTAGCCGAGCGCGCGCACGTGCTCGGTAGCTGCTTTCTGATCGCCGCGTCGCGCTCGCGCGAACGCCGACAGCACGCCCGCGTAAGCGCGCGCGTCGGCACCGAGCTTCTTGTTCTCGGAAGCACCGCGTAGCGCCTCTTCGATGTGCGCGGCGTCAGCCCGGTCCCAGAGGCTCCAGATGCGATCGACGGCGCCGTAGGCTTCGGGCCCCTGCGCGCTGTCGAGCACTTCTAGTGCCCGCAAGAGCTCAGGGTGAAACACTCCGGCTACCGCCTGGGCATCTGACCCCGAGCCCGTGACGAGCAGGGCCAGCGTGAGCACCGAGGCGAGGAACGAAACCAGAAACCGCCTCATTGACTGGCCTTCGCGGGGCTTGTCCGACCGAGACTCATGGTGGGGCCCGAGCGTACGGGCTCAGACGGCGGAGCGCACGCCTCCTTACACCTACAATGGAGGGGTCACCGCGAGGGCTCAGGCCGCCGGCAGTGAGGGGGGTAAACGAGCGTGAGAAGCGACGGCAGAATCACCGCCCATAAAGGACCCGGGACGAAGATACCGCAGGCTCCGTGGCCGGCCGAAACAGTACTTCGTGAAGCGCAACGGTTGAGGGTAGCCGCCTTGCTGACTGCCGCTCGGTCATATACAAGTGGTGACTCAGGTTTTTTAGGCTCCATAGCTTGAGCTCGAGGCGCTGATGGTCAATCCGCAGATGGTGATGTACGAGGAGGAGTTCAACCAAATCCAGACGGTCGTAGACCGCCTGGTTCGGGAAGCGAACGCCAAGGTCGTCTTCATCGTCGACAAGAATGGCCAGCTCATCGCCGCCAGCGGTGAGGTGGACAATATCGACACCACGTCACTCGCGTCGCTCACCGCCGGCAACATCGCCGCGACCGGTGGCATCGCCAAGCTGCTCCGCGAAAACGAGTTCGCGACACAGTTTCACGAGGGCGAGAAGGCAAACATTCACATCCAGCTCGTGGGTAACCGCGTGATTCTGGTGGTGATCTTCGACAGCAAGTCGAGCCTGGGGCTGGTCCGCCTTCGCGTTCGCAAATCGAGCGAAGAGCTTGGTCGCATTTTCGATGCGCTTTTGAGCAAAGTTCAGGAGCCTGGCGGTGACTCGCCGTTCGCCGAGATAACGGACGAGGACATCGACAATCTTTTCAACGACTGAGGAATCCGGGCGATGAGCTTCATCAATTACATGGCCCGGGAGATCAACTGCAAGATCGTCTATTACGGTCCGGGTCTCTGTGGCAAAACCACGAATCTTCAGTACATTTACGAGCGCACCAATCCCGACGCCAAGGGCAAGATGATCAGTCTCGCGACCGAGACTGAACGCACGTTGTTCTTCGACTTCCTGCCGCTCTCGCTCGGTGAAATTCGCGGTTTCAAGACTCGCTTCCACCTGTACACGGTGCCCGGCCAGGTGTTTTACGATGCCAGTCGCAAGCTGATCTTGAAGGGCGTCGACGGCGTGATCTTCGTCGCCGATTCGCAGATGGAGCGTCTCGAAGCCAATCAAGAGAGCGTCGAGAACCTTCGCACCAACCTGGCCGAGCAGGGCTACTCGCTCGAGAAGATTCCGTACGTCATCCAGTACAACAAGCGCGACCTGCCGAACGTCGTGTCGGTCGAGGAGCTCCGCCCGTTGATCAACCCGATGAACGTGCCGGACTACGAAGCCAACGCGCGCGCTGGCGTCGGCGTGTTCGACACGCTCAAGGCCGTCAGCAAGTTGGTTCTGAACGAGCTGAAGCGCGGCGGGTGACGTGGGAAGGTCGCTCCGGGCGGCCTTCCAAAAAGGCGAAGGCAGAGGCGCGCGCGGCGAAACAGCCGGAGCCGCTCACGCGTTTGAAGGTCGAGCAAATGGCGCTCGCCTACGTGAATCGGTTCGACTGCACCGCTAGCAAGTTGAAGCGACACCTGGCGGAGCGCGTGCGCAAGCAGGGCGGTGACGAAAACGCCGAAGCTTGGATCGCCGAGCTGGTGGAGCGCTACCTCGGCTCGGGCGTGCTGAACGACGCACGCTTCGCCAAGAACCTGGCGTCGCAACTGACGACGCGCGGCAAATCATCGCGCATGATTTCGCAGAAGCTGGCGATGCGCGGCGTATCGAGCGAAGTCGCGCAAGAGCTGATGACGACGCGCCGACAGGACGAGCCCAACGCCGAGCTCGACGCGGCCCGGGCTTTTGCGCGCAAGCGCCGGCTCGGCTGGTATCGCGACCCGGAAAAACGCGCCGAGTATCGGCAAAAGGACTTGAGTTCGCTGGCGCGGCAAGGCTTCAGTTTCGACACCGCCAAGAAGGCGCTAGGAGCCGAAGCGGGCAACGACGACGAATTCTAGAAGGTCGATATGCAAGACTTCGAACAGTTGGGCGCCTTTTACTTGGGCAGCGGGTACGACCTCTCGGAGCGCAAGCGTCGCCCGGAGCTGGTGCTGTACGACTCGCGACATTTGACGACGCATGCCTTGTGCGTCGGCATGACCGGCAGCGGCAAGACCGGTCTATGCATCGGGCTGCTCGAGGAAGCGGCGATCGACGGCATACCCGCGATCGTCATCGATCCGAAGGGCGACATTGCGAACCTGCTGCTCACGTTTCCTGGCGCCCAACCGCAAGATTTCTTGCCGTGGGTCGACGTCGAAGAAGCCGCGCGGCAGGGCCTTTCGTCGCAAGCGTTCGCCGAGAAGGTCGCGGCTCAACACGTCGCGGGGCTGGCTGAATGGGGCCAAGACTTGGCTCGCATCCAGCGCTTCCGCGACGCCTGCGATTTGACGATTTACACGCCCGGTAGCTCTGCCGGCGTCGAGCTGTCGTTACTGCGCTCGTTCGAGCCGCCAGACGCCGCGGTGCTCGAAGACGCCGAGCAGTTCGCTGGCAAGGTCGAGGGCGCGGTCTCCGGTCTGCTGGGACTGATCGGTATCGAGGCGGATGCGTTGCGCAGCCGCGAGCACACGCTCTTGTCGCAGATCTTTTCGCAGGCTTGGGCAGCCGGAAAAGGTCTGGATTTGGCCGGAATCATCGGCGCTGTTCAGGCGCCGCCGTTCGAACGCGTCGGCGTGATCGAGTTGGAAGCCTTCTACCCGAAGAAGGAGCGCGCCGATTTGGCGGTAGCCGTGAATGCGCTCCTGGCGGCGCCGGCCGCGGCTGGTTGGGCACGCGGCGAGTCGCTCGACGTGGCGCGCTTGCTGCGGACGAGCGAGGGCAAGCCGCGCGTTTCGATCATTTCGATCGCGCACCTTTCGGACGCGCAGCGCATGTTCTTCGTGACGCTGCTGCTAGACGAGATGCTGGGGTGGATGCGCCGCCAATCCGGCACATCGAGCCTGCGCGCGCTGCTGTATATGGACGAGATTTTTGGCTATTTCCCGCCCACTGCGGCGCCGCCGAGCAAACGGCCCATGCTCACGCTGCTCAAGCAAGCGCGCGCGTTCGGGCTCGGCATCGTGCTGGCCACGCAGAATCCGATCGACCTCGATTATAAGGGTCTGTCCAATTGCGGGACTTGGTTCTTGGGGCGGCTGCAAACCGAGCGTGACAAGTTGCGCGTGCTCGAGGGGCTCGAGGGCGCGGCGCTCGGCGCCAACCAAGCCTTCGATCGCAACGTGATGGATCAGGTGTTGTCGGCGCTCGGTTCGCGTGTGTTCGTGATGAACGACGTGCGCGAATCCGGGCCGATCATTTTCCAGACGCGGCAGACGCTTGCGTTTCTGCGCGGCCCGCTTTCGCGCGACCAAATCAAGACGCTGATGGAGCCAAAGAAGGCTGCCGCGCCAGCGCCGACCGCGCCCACCAAAACCCTCGAAATGGACGCGGTTCCGGGCGGAGCTGGCTCGGCCGTCGTACGACCCGTGGCGCCTGAGGGCTTGCCGGAGCTGTTCATTCCGGTCGCCGGCGATGGCGTGGTCGTGTACCAGCCTGCGCTCGGCGTCACCGCCAAGCTGCACTTCGTGGACGCCAAGGCCGGTCTCGACCATTGGCGAAGCCTCACGTTGCTCGTCCCGCTCGGCGAGCAGACGCTGGATCTCGATTTCGTTGCCGGCGCAACCGCCAACCCGCAGCTACTGGCGAGCGGCACGCACGAGCCAGCACCTGGCGCGGCGTTTCTGCCACTGCCGAAGCGAGCGCCGTCGCCGAAGCAGCTAGCCGGTTGGAAAAAGTCGGTCACCACGCATCTGCAGCAGCAGCGGCTCGAGCTCTTGGCGTGTCCCGCGCTCGAGCTGAAATCGCTGGTCGACGAAGCCCCGGCGGCGTTTCAGGCGCGTGTCGATCAACTGGCGCGTGAAGGCCGCGACGGGGCCGTCGATGCGCTGCGCGCCAAGTACGATCCGAAGTTTCAACAACTGCAGGCCAAGCTCGACGCGATCCAGGGCAAGCTTGCCCAGCAGCGCGCCGAAGCAACCGCCAAGGAAATCGATACCGCGGCGGCCATCGGCTCGACGCTGCTCGGCGCGTTGATGGGGCGTTCGGTGCTTTCCGCGAGCAACGTGCGGCGCGGCGCGTCGGCCGTGCGCAGCGTGAATCGCGCCAAGAAGGAGATCGGCGACGTGGCGCGCGTCGAAGAACAACGCGTGGCACTGAACCAACAATGGGCCGAGCTTCAGGCCGAAGCCAACGCCAAGCTAGCCGGGCTGCAAGCCAAAGCGCCGGGTCCGGCGCTCGAGATCACGCGCGTGCCGATCGCACCGCGCAAAGCCGATATCGACGTCGGCACGTTGGTGCTGACGTGGTTACCGTTTCGTCGCGATGCCGCCGGAAACCCGAGCTACGCTTGCTCGCTGACCTGAGCGGCGCCGGATTTTGAGTCGCGAGTGGCGCCTCGGTGCTGGGCCCGAAGGGCGGGTCGCTCGACTTTCAGAGGCCGACTGGCGCAAGCGGGGATCAGCGCGTCAATCTGTTGTTCACCGAGCTCAACCAGTGTGGCTTGGCGAGATTGAGAATCTACGCGTACTCCAAGGCTGTCGCAGCGGGCTGTCCACTAGCTGCTTTGTCACGTGGCTCGAGTGCGGGCTCTTGACTCACCACTGGACCGCACGGGATGCTCGCGCGTTCGCGAAAGGGAAACGACCATGAATCGGCAATCAATGCTGCGGACTTCGACGTGGTGTGTGCTCGTGTTGCTTGGCTGTGGCGGCCCCGAAAAGCCGGTCGCTGCGCCGTCGAGCGAGACTGCCATCGCTGCGCCCACGCCGAGCGCTCCCGCGACCGCTCCCGCGGCTGCGAGCGCTGCTGCCGCTCCGGTTGCTGTTCCGGCCCCGGCGCCGCCCAAAGATCCGGTCGCGCTCTTCAACGGTAAGGATCTGACCGGCTTCGTTCAGGTTCTCGACTCGAAATGGGTGGTCGAAAAGGGCGTGTTGATGGCGCGGCAAGATCCGAAAGGGCGCCGCGGCGGAGAGAGCTGGCTGATCACCGAGAAGGACTACACGGACTTCATTCTCACGTTGAAGTACCGCGTGACCAAGGGCGGTAACAGCGGCGTCTTCTTGCGAGATCCGGTATCGCGCGCGGATCGGTTGGCTGCGCCCGATGGCGGCCCGGCGCCGTGGGAGATTGGCCTCGAAGCGAACATTCAGGATTCGCCGAAGACCGATTGGCCTACCGGCTCGATTTACTCGATCGGTACGGCCGCCGCCCACGGCCTCGACAAGCCCGGCGAGTGGAACGACATGAAGATCAAGGTGCAAGGCGAGCAAGTCGCGGTGTGGCTGAACGACAAGCTCGCCGTTGACGTCAAGCAGACGCGCACCAAGAAGGGCGGTATCGGCTTTCAACGTCACGGCACGCCCGAATACAAAGACAAACTGGTCGAGCTCAAAGACCTCATGATCCAAGAGCTCTGAACGACGCGAGCTAGCCAGCCGGACCCCCAAAAACGTTACCGGGCGTCCTTTTCCGGAGCATCAGAGCCAGGCTGGCGCGCAGTCGGCTCTGCCTCGTCCGAGCCGCCGGCACGCCGCCGCTGCCTGAGTCGTACTTATCTAACGCCAGACCTAGACGCCACACCGCTTTCACGGTCGCCCCCATCTCTGGTAGGTTGGTAGCAGTGTTCGCCGTCGGACACGCATGATTCCGCCTGGCTTGGAGGGTTGAATGTCGACTGCTCGTTCTCGCTCTCTTACTTCTGCTGCACCGCTTGCGGCTTGTTTGTGGGTTGCGGCTACGGTTAGCGCAAGCGCCTTCGCGCAGGCCGCCGAGAAGGCTCCCGGCAAGGCCGACCGCGCCGCAGCGCGCGAAGCATACAACGCCGGGACAGCGTCGTTCGAGCACGGGGACTACGTCACGGCGCTCGATAGCTTCGTCAAAGCCAACGCGCTCATCCCCAGTGTTCAAGCGATGTACTGGATCGCGCAGGCGCAGGACAAGCTGGGCCATACCCAAGCCGCGATCGAAGCGTACGAAGCGATCACGGCGCGCGCCGACTTCTCCAAGTTGAGCGAAGACCGAGCAGCGATCGTGAACGCGCGCCTAGCCGCGCTCAAAGCGCCGGCATCGCCCGCTGTGGCGCCGCCTGCCGAGCCCCCCCCAGCGACGGAGCTACCGCCCGCCACCGAGCCGCCGCTGGTCGCCACGATGCCGTCGCCGCCCGTCAGCGAGCAAGCGCCACCACCGGCTGCCGACGACGTGTTGCCGAAGCGGAACACTGCCGAGCTCGGCGTGATGGGCGGAATGCTGTTCGTTTCTGACTCGAACAACCTGGACGCGCCCGGCAAGCCACACACTGCGTTCGACACGACCTATCAGGTTGGCGCACGCGCCGCGTTTTTTCCCGAGAAGGTTTTCGGGATCGAAGCCGAATACGCCCACGGCTTCGGGCACTGGGGCTGTCCTCGGAGCAGTTATTGCGACCCGATCGATCCCAGCGTCGCGACCTCAGGCTCCGCGAAGTTCGATGTGCTGCGCGGCCACCTGATTGGTCAGCTGCCCACGTCGCGCTTCATCCCGTTCGCGCTCATCGGCGCCGGTTTGTTGCACGAGAAGTCGTCGAAGACCGGCAAGGACAACGACTTTCTACTCGAAGTCGGCGCAGGCCTGAGAGTGATGGCCACCCGACTGCTCGTCCCGCGGCTCGACGTGCGCTTGAACATGACGCAGCGAAAAGGCGGCGGCTTCACCGATGGCATCTCTGCTCATCCCGAGATCTTGCTCGGCCTCAGCTTCCGACTCGGTGGCTAGATGAGCGAGCTGCCGCAACCGGCGGCCATGCGCACGCGATCGATCTGCTCCGGTTTGGAATCTGATTCACGAACGCGCGCTGGTGAAGCTGGGTAGTCGCCGGGTGTCATGGCTCAGCTATTTGTGCGCTCGATTCAAAGCGGTACACGCAGTCGCACCGTTAGCCGTCGCTCGGAGCCGTCGGGGTCCGTAGAATCAGCTGATAGAACGCCAGATCGAGCCAGCGCCCGAACTTGAAGCCCGCCTCTTTGATCGTGCCGGCATGCATGAAACCGAGCTTCTGGTGGAAGGCGACGCTCTCGGCGTTGGCGGCGTCGATGCCGCCGATCAGGGCGTGGAGCTGCTGTTCTGTCGCGCTTTGAATCAGCCTTTGCATCAGCGCCTTGCCGATGCCCTGCCCGCGCTGTCCGCGCGCGACGTAGACTGAGTGCTCGACCGAGTATTTGTAAGCGGGCCAAGCGCGAAAACTGCCGTAGCTGGCAAAGCCCAAGAGCACGCCGGCATCGTCGAGCGCGCCCCAAACCGGGAACTTCCCGGTGCGCTTGGCTTCGAACCAGCCGGTCATGCTGCCCGGCTGCCGCGGCCGGTAGTCGTAGAGCGCCGTCGAGCTCACGATCGCGTCGTTCAAGATTTCGAGGATCGCCCCGCCGTGCTCGGAAAGGGAGCATTGCACGAGCCGCATCCGCCGCAAGTTAGCATCGACGCCGGCCGAAGTGGATTGCGGTCGCTCGGCGGCTGTACCATGCACCCCTTCGTGGAATTCGCCCGCTTGGCGATCGCGGCGCTCGCCTGGTTTTTGCTGCACGCCGCCGTTGCCGGCAGCGGGCTTCGCGCGGCGTTGGTCGGGCGCTTCGGCGACAAGCCCTACCGGGGTGCCTTCTCGCTCGCCTCACTCGCCTCACTATGGTGGCTGATCTACGAGTATGGCCGCGCGCCGTACGTCTTGCTCTGGGTAACGCCGCGTTTACTCTACTTCGCGCCGCTGGTGATCGTGCCGGTCGCGTTCGTGTTCTTGGTCGGGGCGTTCACGATGCCTAGCCCGACCGCCCTGGGGGGTGAAAAGCATTTGGCGAAGGCGGAGGCGGCGCGCGGCGTGCTTCGGGTTACGCGCCATCCGTTCCTGTGGTCCGCGGCGCTGTGGGCGCTGGCGCACCTGGTCGTGAACGGCGACGCTGGGTCACAGATCTTTTTCGCCAGCCTCGGCGTGACAGCGCTGCGCGGCGCGGTCGATATCGACCGCAAGCGTCGGCGCAGCAATCCAACGGAGTTTGCGCGCTTCGAGCAGGCGACCTCGAACGTGCCGTTCGGCGCGCTGCTCGCCGGACGAAACCGCCTGGTCTTACGTGAGGTGTGGCTGCCGCTGCTGCTGGGCTTGACGCTTGCTTTGGGCGCGATTGCCTTACATCCTTACTTCTTCGGGGCTTCGGCAGTCCCGGGTGTCCATGGTTGACGGTTCTCGTGTGAAGGGCGTCGCGTTCCGTTCGGTCTTCGCAGGCCTGGGCAAATTGCGCGGCGAAGCCGCGCAATTTGCCTGCATGGCATCGCCTGGCGAAGAGTTGCGCAACGGCTTCACCTACGGAGCAATCGTCTCCGGCGGCTGGTACTCGATCGATTGGTACAAGGAGCTGTTTCGCGCGATTCGCAGCTCCAGCGGCGAGGGCAAGGAGCTGCTGCACGAGATTGGTCGCGAGTGCTCGTGTGTGGACCGAGATCCTCGGATCGTGTGTGCAGCTGCTCGAGATTGGCGGTGCCGAGCACGTGCGCGCGCAAATTTTACACGGCGGCCACGACGGTAGCGACTCGATGCAAGCCACTGCTCACTGGAGCTAAGCCGGCGCTCAGCCTGCGGAGTGGTGGTCTTGCGCGAACATTTCAGCGGGCGCGTTCCCGTCTTGACATCTTTGCTGGCCGCTTTTTACGCGCTTCGAGCGGCCGGAATTCTTGGCCGAGGGCACTCACTTACGTAGTCCTCGCGCCCGCGAAAGCGGCCCGCACCTTTCCCCGTTTGTAAGTGATCGCTTCGTGACCCAGTTGGCCACGTTTAAGGAACATACCGCCCATGTCTTCACGCTCTCTTAATCGCAAAGATTTCCTGGTTCTGACCGTTTCCTCCGTGGCCGCCTCGGTCATGGCGGCGGCCTGTGGGACGAGCGACCCGGCGACCCCAATCGGCGGCGGCGCGGGCACGGCCGGTTCTGGCGGCGCCGGTACGGCCGGGACGCCGACGACTGGTGGCTCCGCTTCAGGGAGCCCTGGGACGTCAGGTAGCCCTGGGACCAGCGGTTCTGGTACCGGCGGCACCAGCGGTTCGGGCACCGGCGGTTCGGGCACCGGCGGTTCCGGTGGCACCACGGGCGGCGCGTCAGGCTCCGGTGGCGGTGGCGGCACCGGTGGTAGTGGCGGTGGCATGTGCGGCAACGACATCATGGTCACCAGCTCTGGCCAGCACATGCACACGCTCAAGGTGACAGCTGCGCAGATCATGACCGGCACTGACGTGACGATCGAAACCGGGTCGAGCATGAACCACACCCATTGGGTCAAGGTCACCGCCGCCGACTTCACGATGCTGAAGGCCGGGATGGAAGTGAAAAAGAAGTCGTGCAGCGGCGGCAACCACGAGTACGTGCTGAAGTGCGGCGCCGGTGCTAGCGCTGCCGCGATCCCCGACATGACCGCGTGTCCGGATGCCGACATGTGCGGCAACGCGATGGCTACGCCCTGCAATTGAGCTAAACGTCAAGCCGACGGGCTTGGCCGTTCAACGAGGGACCGCGTTCAATCGACGCGGTCCCTTTTGCTTTTATTCTGGCCGCCATCTCAATCGCGATTGCCGTGTCACACTGAGCGCCTTCCATGCCTCCCCGCTCCGGCTTCGCCCATCTCGTCGGTCGCTCGTGCAAGCTCGAGTTGAAGCGCTTCGGTCCGTCAGGGGCGTTCTTGGGCGAGCCGGACGGCGATTTTCAGGGACCGGCGCTGTTGCTGCTCGGGCCTGAAATTCCGGAGGGCGCGCGCGTCGGCGATGCGGTGTCGGCGTTCGTGTACTTGGACTCCGAGGACCGACCGCTGGCTACGACCAAGGTCCCGAAGCTGGCGCTCGACGAAGTGGCGTTCCTGCGCGTTAGCGCCCGCACTCAGTTTGGTGCCTTCGTCGACTGGGGGCTGCCGAAGGAGCTGCTGGTACCGTTCGCGATGCAGACCCGCGAGCTGGAGGTCGGAGCGCTGCAACCAATCGGTATGTACATCGACGACAGCGGTCGGCTCGCCGGGACGATGCGCGTGACGGAAATGTTGCGTGGACGCGCGCGCCCGTTCGAGCGAGACGAATGGGTCAGCGGCGAGGCGTGGCGTTGGGAGGAACAGATTGGCCTGTTCGTGATCGTGGAGCGTTCACTGGTCGGGCTGGTGCCGTTTCAGGAGCCGCACGGTCTTGCGCGTGGTGAGGCCGCCAAGTTCCGCGTCACCAGCATCTTGCCCGACGGCAAGCTCGAGCTGTCGCTGCGCGGTTTGGCGCACGAAGAGCTGGCCGATGACGCGCAGCGCATCCTCGAGATCTTGAACGGACCCCATCCGCCGCGCGTCGGCGACAAATCCGATCCGAACCAGCTGCGTGATCTGTTCGGCCTGAGTAAGAAGGCGTTCAAGCGAGCGGTGGGACGCCTGCTAAAGGAGCGCGCGGTGGAAGTCGACGCGCATGGATACTTGCAGCCCGCTGCGAGCTCAAAAACCGTCGCCGCGTCAGCTCCTGCCACGAAGCGCTGACCAGCCCCCGCACGCTGGCGCCAGCGCTCCGCAGCACAGCGCGGTGGTCGACGAACAAAACCAGCAGCGCTGCGCTCAGAATCGCGAGCATCATCGCCTGCAGCAGCCAACGATACGGCAACTGCCGCCACCCTTGCGCTAGCGATATCGCGTGGTCGAAGAACGCCGCTTGAAAATCGAGGTGCTGCGACTCTTCGTCGGCGATGCGGCGCAGCGAAACCGCCAGCGCGGCGCTGCCGGCGCCGTTGCCCAGCGCGCGGTAATAGACGATGCCGATCACTTCGGCGATTGCCAGCGTCATCATCTTGGTGCGTAGGCCCAAGATCCGGCGGCAAGCCGTGAAGGCGCCGTTGGTCCAGTGCGCGGTCTGCACTTGGCCGCCGAGGCTGTGGATCATCATTGCAAGCTCGCGCGAATGCCGCCACTCCTCCTCGATGTACAACTGGATCGAGCGGCGCGTCGGCGCGTCGAGTGCCGGATCCGGGTGCTCGCGCATATCTTCGTGGATCTTCCCGCCGGCAGATTCCCCCAGCTGAAAGCGCCCGAGCGACACCGCCAGTTTCGCGCGCATCGGTTGCTGCACTTCGTTGCAGAGCGTAGCGGCCGGGGCGCAGTCGGGCCGCGCGTTAGCCTCGAAATAGGCGAGCCAATTAGTTCCAAACATCAGCGTTCCTCCTGGGCTCTAGGAACGCATGGGCACGCGTAGCGCTTGGGGAGGAACCATGGAGAACTCGTGGAGCTTCCGTGGTGCGCGACGCATACGTCGTCACGAAGCGAGCCTTACCGCTCGCATTACGCGTTACGCGTTGGCGTTGACGCGGCCGCGACGCGTACGGTTCTTGGCCTTCACTTTGGCGCGGTGACGGACAGAACGCTTGCGGTCGGTCTTGCGGGGCTTCTTGACGGGCAGGTACATGGCGGGGCGCGGGATCTAGGCTGAAAAGCTTCGGCGAGCAAGTTGCAGGAGCACCAAGGTGCGACATGCCTGCCGGTATGCCCGCTTTCTCGTACTTATTGGTGCTGTGGCTGCGACGCAACCTCGCCCGACAGCGGCGAGATTTGGATCAGCCCGGTGGGTGGCGGCACGCCCCTACGTCTGAGCACCTTGAATGATCCACCCGCGGTCAAGGACCACAACGCTGGCCGCGAGCCGATGTTCTGCCCGGTCAAGCGCGGCGGCTATTCGTCGATGGTGTTCACCAGCATGCGCGATTGGGGCAACGAGCTAGTCGGCACCGCCGCGCACACGAACGCCAACCGCCGGCTATGGGTTGCGGCCATTGACGGCGACGTCAAGACCGCCAATCCGAGCCACCCGGCGTTTTACCTGGAGGGTCAGGCAGCTAGCGCGAACATGCGCGCTTTCTGGGCCCTTTCGCAGTGCATCCAAACGCCGCCGCCTGGCGAAACCGGCATGACGTGCAAGGCGAACTTCGAGTGCTGCTCCGGGTTCTGCGTCGACAAGGTGTGCGTCGACAAGAAGGGCAAAGTGATTCCGCCGCCAAAGTAGGCGCGGCGCGATTTCGCGAATCCTTTCTAGCGCGTGCTGGCTTCTCGAGAAAAGGAGCACGGCATGACTCGCAATTTAGGCAACGCGGATCGAATTTTGAGGGTTTTTGGGGCGCTCGGGGCGGCGGTTGGCGCCATCACGGGGCCGTTTTCGCTGGCGGTCAGGTTGGGCGTTTTTGGTGCGACGGCCGTCTACCTGCTGGCGACGGCGCTGGCCGGCAGTTGCGTCGGCTATCGGATGATGGGTAAGTCGACGTGCCCAAGGGCAGAGCGCACATGACCGGAGACGGACACGAGCAAGTGCTGGCGGCGGCAACTGCCGGCGACGACGAAGCCCTCGCCAGCCTGGTGCGCACCTACCACGATCGCGTGTACCGCTTTGGTTTGCGCGTCTGTCGCGACGGCTTCGACGCCGACGACGCCGTGCAAGAGGCGTTCGTCAAGCTCGCCAAGCGACCGGAGGTGCTGCGTGACGCGGGCGTGTTGTTCTGGCTGTTGTCGGTGGTCAAGCACGCGTGTCTGCGCCTGATGCGGCCATTCACGCGCGCGTCGAAGAACCTCGGCGAACGCCTGAGTGAGGACGACGCCGCGCTGGTCGACGAGCTTGATCCGCAAGCTGCGGTCGAGCGTTGGCAGCTGGTGCAGGCGGTTCACGCCGGCATTGCGACGCTTGAGCGCCCGTACCGTGAAGTGCTGATCCTCCGCGATTTGGAGGGCTTGTCCGGCGCGGAGAGCGCCGCCGCCCTGGGCCTCGAAGTGAGCGCGATGAAAACGCGCCTGCACCGAGCGCGCTCGCAGCTGCGGGCTGCGCTCGAGCGCCAGGGCGCGTTCAGCCCTTCGACAGCAGCTTCTGAATCAGCTTCTCGGAGTACTTCGAGAGCTTCTTGAACACGACGCCCATGCCGGGCGGATCGGTCTCGAGGCGCACGACCTCGCCGACGCCTTCGATGACTTCCACGTCGTCCATCACTACCGTGAAGCGCAGCGTCACTTCCGAGCCGATCGGCAGCGGCGTCGCGGTCTTGATGAACGCGCCGGTACGCGAAATGTTCGTGACGTACTCCTGGATGAACTGCTCGAACGAGTCGAACTCCTTGTTAATCGTCAGGCGCTCTTCCTTACGGTTTGTCATGGTTTCCATCCGGTGTCTGATGGCCGGTGCCGACCACCGCGACCGGAGAGACGGCCGCCCGCTCGGTCCCGCCGAGTTTGTCTAGGCTCGCGCCTCGCTCGCGATCGTGAGCTGGCCTTCCAAGGACTGTGGAGGTCGTTGCACTGTCGGGCTTCGCCCGCCAGAACCGCCGCACCGTCCTTGAAAGCCCTGCGTCATTTGCCCTGTAAATCGAACTGTTCGATGTGGTACTCGCGGCGCGGATTGAACTCGATCCGGCGCATGTAGCGCTTTTCGGCTTCGACGACGGCCGGCTTTTCTTCGCCCTGCATGACGTCGATCACGGCCGGGTGGGCGTTCACGATCACCGAGTAGCCGGGCAACGTGTGCCGCTCACGCCGCAGCTGGCGCAAGATTTCGTAGGCAATCGTCGTGCGCGACTGAATCTGACCGGTGCCGTCGCAGTAGAAGCACGTCTCGTGCATCGTGCGCGTCAAGCTCTCGCGCGTGCGCTTGCGCGTCATCTCGATCAGGCCAAGCTCGCTGATGCGGTTGATCGTCGTCTTGGCTTTGTCTTTGACGAGCTGCTGCTCGAGCATACGCCAGACCTTCTCGCGGTTGGACCCGATGTCCATGTCGATCAGATCGAGAATCACCAAGCCGCCGATGTTCCTGAAACGCAGCTGGTAGGCGATCTCTTCCACCGCTTCGAGATTGGTTTTGAGCGCCGTCTCTTCGAGGTTTTGGCTGCCCTTGCCGACGTAGCGGCCGGTGTTGACGTCGATCGCCGTCAAAGCTTCGGCCTGATCGATGATCAAATGACCGCCGCTCGCTAGTGGTACCTTACGGCTGAGCGCGCGCGCGATTTCATCTTCGATGCCGTAAGCGTCGAAGATCGGCTCGTCGCCGTTGTAAAGCTCGATGTCTTTCACGCGCTCGGGCATGAACATCTCGACGAAGCGCACGAGCCGCGAGTACTGCTCTTTGTCGTCGATGACGATGTTCTCGATCTCGTCGGTGAACAAATCGCGCGCGGTCTTCAAGACTAGGTCGAGCTCGGCGTAGAGCATGGTCGGGGCCTTGCCGCCCTCGTCCTTCTTCCTCGAAACCTCTTCCCAAACCTTCACCAAGTAACCGATGTCGGCCTTGAGCGATTTTTTGGTCAGGCCTTCGGCCACGGTGCGCACGATCAATCCGCCCTTCGGCGGCTTCATCTGATCGACGACTTCACGCAGCCGAGCGCGCTCGCGCGCCGAGCCGATGCGCTTCGAAACACCTACGTGCTCGACGGTCGGCAAGTAGACGGCGTAGCGGCCGGGTAGCGAGACGTGGCTGGTGACGCGCGCGCCTTTGGTGCCGATCGGCTCCTTCGAAATCTGAACGATGACTTCGTCACCTTCTTTGACGACCTCGGTGATCGGTACCGAGCGCGCGACGCGCGAAGCTTGCTTGGGCCCGCCGCCGCCGCTGCGCCCGCGATCGTTGGGGCGTCGGTCGCGATCGCTGCGTGAAGAGCCACCGCGCGGGCGATCTCCGCCGCCGCTGCGTCCGCGATCTCCTCCGCTAGTGCGTCCGCGATCCCCGCCACCGCTACGCGCTTGCGGCGCGGGTTGCGGGCGCGCGGCTGCTGCGGCCGGCGCCGGCGCGTCGCCCCGGTCGTTGCCGCGCTTGCGACGCCGGCGCCGGCGCTTGCGGTTGGCATCGCCCTCCGCGGTGGGCGGAGCCGCACTGGCTCCGCCTTCACCTCCGGCGTCGTCACCCCGCGCTACGGGCTCCTCGCGGGGGCTGGCGTCGCGCTCGTCGTCGGGCTCCTCCTGCTCTTCTTCCTCTTCCTCGTCATCCTCGTCGTCGTCATCCTCGTCGTCGTCATCCTCGTCGTCGTCGTCGTCATCCTCGTCGTCGTCATCCTCGTCGTCGTCATCTTCGTCGCCCTCGGGATCCTTCGCGTCGGGATCGCTGGCGGGAGCCGATGGATTGCTGGGGTCGCTGTCTGCGTCGTCGTCGGCGGCGGGATCGCTGTCTGCGTCGTCGTCGGCGTCGTCGTCGTCGACATCGTCGACGTCGTCGTCGTCGACCAAGGGCGCTACGGCTTCCGAAGGCGCAGCGTTGGCGACAGCGCTCGGCGCGTCGTCGTCCTCCTCCTCTTCGACGTCTTCATCGGCAGCTGCGGTAGCCGGTTTGGCCTGCCCGAAGCGTCGACCGCCGTCACCCTTGAAGCTCTCGCCGTCTTCGTGACGGTGCCCGCCCGACAGGTAGGCCTCGAAGTCGTCGGGGCGAATCAAATCTTCGACGTGCAGGAAGGCGGCGCGCTCTTGGCCGACGTCGATAAAGGCGGCCTGCATGCCTGGCAGCACCCGGGTGACCTTGCCGAGCACGATGTTGCCGACCGTGCCGCGCGCCGCAGCGCGTTCAATCTGCAGCTCGGCAATCACTCCCCCTTCAATCAGCGCAACACGGGTTTCACGAATATCGCAATTGATGACCAACGTATTTTTGGGCATGTCCCTCGGACAAAGCGTTTTTCACGCGAGAAAGAAATCTTTCGCGTCGACCTGGTTTTGCTCCATGAGGGAGCCTTCCGGCCGCCCGCCCCAAAGGCGGCAGCCTGGGCCCCAGCTCGGGGCAAAACCGTGACGCTTGCGCTGCAGCGCACCACGGCGGCAACCGGCTGTCAAGTCGGTGAAAACTATAGCAAATACGACGGGTTACTTGGCCCAGTCCCGGCTTGTATGCAGGTTTTGCCTTGGCCGCCGCTGTCGGCCGCGCTCCTTGACCGGACTCCCCGCCGCACGGATGCTGGCTCGGCATGGCGGCGTCGTTCCTGGTTTTGGACATCGAGACCGTGCTCGATCCGGAGCTACCGATTTCTCAGGCCGCGGAGGCCGAGCGGCTGCCGGCGCCCCCTCATCACAAGGTCGTGGTGATTGGAGCCCTGCTGTTTGACCCGACCTACCAGGTCCGCCGGATCGCGGTCTTGGCCGAGGGCAAAGACGAGCCGGGCATGCTCCAGGACTTCGCCAAGCTGCTCGAGGAGCGGCGCCCGTGCTTGGTGACCTTCAACGGGCGCGGGTTCGACCTACCGGTGATCGCGACGCGCTGCCTGCGTTACGGCGTGACGTTCCGACACTATTACAATTCGCGTGATGTGCGCTACCGCTTCACCCCCGAAGGGCACCTTGACCTGATGGACTACATCGCCGACTTCGGCGCCACGAAATCGGCTCGGCTCGACGTGATCGCCAAGCTGTGCGGCATGCCGGGCAAGGTGGGCGTCGAAGGCAAGGACGTCGGCCCGATGGTGCACGCCGGCAGGATTCAGGAAGTGCGCGACTATTGCTTGTGCGACGTCGCGCAAACGGCGGGCGTGTTCTTGCGGCTGCAACTGGTGCGCGGCGAGATCGATCGCGAGCGCTACCTGGCGGGCATGACGAGCTTGCTGACGGCGATTCGCGAGAACCCGAAGCTTGCGCCGGTCGCGGCCGCGCTCAATGAAGAGCGCTTGCTTCTGCGGGAAGCCGGCTCCCCGCCAGCGCTTCCGCCACCCATGCCGGCCCCCGCAACCGTGATCGAGGAAGGTGAAACAGCATGAGTGATTTGGCGTCGAAACGCTGCGTGGCGTGTACTGCCGACAGCCAGCGCGTCGCGCCTGACGACGTCAAGCGCATGCTGACCACGCTGCCAGGCTACAAAGCCGACATGCTCGTCGGCAGCATCTCGAAGGTGTACGAGTTCAGCGATTTCTACGAGACGATGGCGTTCGTCAACGCGCTGGCCTACATCGCTCACGTTGAGGACCATCACCCCGACTTGGCCGTCAGCTACAATCGCTGCGCGGTTACCTATTCGACGCACGCGATCGGCGGCCTGAGTGAGAACGACTTCATCTGCGCGGCCAAGATCGAGGCGCTGGTCCGGCGCTAGGCAAAGTTGACGTGAGCGCTGACCCGCAGGCCTTGGAGGCCGAAGTGAGCGAGCTGCACCGCGAGGCGCAGGCCGACAGTACCGCCAGCGATGAGCGGCGCTCGGTCATGGCGGAGCGACTTTCTGAGCTGCGCCTGCTTTATCGACGCAACCCGGCCGCGTTCTCGACCGAGGTGCTGGGGATGCTCAGAGAAATAGCCGGGGCGGTGACCGTGCCGCGGAGTGGCTCCCAGCCGGCTCCGGCGCAGCCGCCAGAAGAGGTTCTGAAGGACGTTTTTGGCTACGACAGCTTCCGACCGGGCCAGCGCGAGATCATCGACGCCGTGCTGGCGGGGCAGGACTGCGTTGGGGTGATGCCGACGGGCTCCGGCAAGAGCCTGACGTATCAGGTGCCGGCGATTGCGCTCGGCCGCTTTGCGCTCGTGGTTTCGCCGTTGATCGCGCTGATGAAGGATCAGGTCGACGCGCTGACGGAACTGGGCGTGTCGGCAACGTTCTTGAACTCGACGCTGTCGTTCGACGAGCGGCGCGACCGCTTGGCGGCGATCGCGGCCGGCAAGCATCGGCTGGTTTACGTGGCGCCCGAGGGGCTGGAGGCGTCGGTCGGTCGGCTTTTGGCCGAGGTGCGGCCGTCGTTGATTGCGATCGACGAGGCGCATTGCATCAGCGAGTGGGGGCATGATTTCCGTCCCGCGTATCGCAACCTTTCGAGCTTGAAGCGGCGCTTTGGCAACGTGCCGATGCTGGCGTTGACGGCCACGGCGACGCCGCAGGTGATGCGCGACATCGTGCAGCAGCTCGGCATGCGCGCGCCGACCATGTTTCGAGGCTCATTTTTCCGTAAGAATTTGCGGCTGGCTAGCTTCGTCAAGGGTGAGTCGCTCGGGCGGACCACGCGCGAGGCGATCGCCAGCTTGGTGCAAGCGCGGCCGGGTGAGAGCGGCATCGTGTATTGCCTGTCGCGCAAATCGACCGAAGAGACTGCCGACTACTTGAAAGAGCAAGGCTGCAGGGCGACTTGCTATCACGCAGGGCTTGCGCCCGAGCAGCGCTCGAAAGCGCAAGATGCGTTCCGCAACGACGACGTCGACGTGGTGGTGGCGACGATCGCGTTCGGCATGGGCATCGACAAATCGAACGTGCGCTATGTCATCCACCGCGATCTGCCCAAATCGATCGAGGGTTACTACCAAGAGATTGGTCGTGCCGGTCGCGACGGCGCGCCCAGCGACTGCATTCTGTTCTATTCGTGGTCGGAGGTGGTCGCGTACGATCGCTTCGCGGACGGCACCGAAGACGACGCGGCTGCCGATCGTCTGCGCTCGCAGGCGCGTGAAATGTTTCGCTTCGCCGAAGCTGGGCGTTGCCGGCATCAGCTCTTGGCCGAGTACTTCGGCGAAGGCATGCCGAAGTGTGGCGAGAGCTGCGACGTGTGCCGCGGTAAGGTCGCGCTGCCACCCAAGCTGCGCAAATCACGGCGCGGCAGCGAAGGTCCGTCGCGCGCGGCGGCGGTTGCGGCAGCGCTGGGCGCGTCCGTCGATGGTGATCTGCTCACCTTGCTGAAGTCGCTGCGCCTGCACTTAGCGCGCGAAAACGGCGTGCCCGCTTATCTGATCTTCAACGACGCCACGCTGCTCGAAATGGCGGCGCGAAAGCCGCGCAACGAAGCGGAGCTCTTGCAAGTGTCGGGCGTTGGGCCCGCCAAGCTCGAGAAGTACGGCACCGCGTTTCTCAAGTTGTTCAAGTAGGCCAGACTTCACGGCTGCCCGCGACGTCGAGCGGGCCGGGGCCCGACTAGCGCGAGCCGAGCAGCTCTTCGAGCGCCAGGAACGTCTTCGGCAGGAAACGTTCCAGAGGATAGAAGCGCGTCAGAATGTTCTCGACGGCCTCGAGCTTGGTGAGGTTCAAGTAACGAAGCAAGAAACGAACGTCAGCCTCATCGTGAAATTCGGCGCCGAGGCGCATCGCCAGGCACTTCATGGCCAACAGGTACTCCGGCGTGGCCGTTAGCACTCGCAGGTGGCTGAGTTCGAGGAACGGTACGAACTCCCCACGCTCGCTGAGGAAGCCCTTGACCGCGTCGTTGAGCCAGTCGTCCGCCAGGTTGCGGTCACGGGCCACCCGCCGGACCGCCTCGCGCACCTTGCTGGTGGGCATGAAGTACGCGTCGACGTCCTTGGTAGACGGCCGTGCCGCGAGAACTAGGCACATCACCGCCCCGCCCAGCACGTACACTTCGGCGCGAACACTCTCCGCCTCGAGCTCCCCGTTCAAAGCCTTGAACAGCGCGTGAATCTCGGTGGCGCTGAGCTCGGACGTCACACTCGGTCACCGACGCTGGCGTCCACGAAGATGTTTCGTCGACGGAACGCTGCCGGTGCAGCGGTCAGCAGATGAAGTTGCAGCGCCCGCAGCGTGGAGGCGAAGTAGGGTTGCTCGAGCGCCGGCGTGTCCAGGACCCAGCGCGGGACGAGAGCACCTTTGAGCCCCGCCGTGTGCTCGATCATGGCCGCGACGTACGCGCCGAGGAATCCCGGGAGTCTGCCGCGCGGGGAGGCGTCGAGCACTTCGGGCAGCTCGGACGCGGAGAGCGCCTGCAGGAAGTCATTGAGCGCGGCCAGCCCGTAGCTGGGCTCGGGTGCCGCTCGCAGCTCGTTCGTCAGACGTTGAAACTCGTGGGACTTGGCAGGAACTGCCTTGGCAAGAACCCACGCCGATACACTGGTGCCCGCGGCCCTGGCTCGGCGTTGCAGCTCGCGCTTCTCTGCGGCGCTGACCCGGATCTGCAGCTGCTCGGTCTTGCTCTCCTCGCGCACGCTAGGAGTATGGGGGGGGGCTCGCCAATGTCAATACATGTGTAACGACAGTGGAAGCCGCGAATCATTTACGCGATTGTCCGCGAACCGCCCGCTCGGCCCCAGCCTTGATTGGTGATCGGGCCGGGTTGGGGAGCGGGAGCGGCTGATCGGCAGCGGGATCGGGGTCGGTCGGGGCAGCGGTTTCGGGTCAGCACAAATTCGCAGTCGGCAGCGGTTTCGGTGACGGCAGCAGGTTCGGTCGTACCGGGCGCGAGCCCGGCCCCGCCTCTGGCTTGCCCGAAGCCCCTGCCGAGACCGATCCCGATCCCGCTGCCGGACCCCTTCCTGGGGCCGCCCTCGGGCAGGGCCCCGACAACGGATCAGGACTGCGCTCGGCCCCGCTGGTCGCACCGACCGGCACACGATGCGCTACGGCAGCTTCTGCATGTCAGGCCGCAGCTTGGCAGCCCACGTTCGCCTTCGCGCTTCAGGGTTCGCGGTAGAAGCGCGGGACGCGGCGCGAGATGTCGGTCAACACTTCCCACGGGATGGTGTCGAGGCGGCCGGCGATTTCTTCGGCCGAGATGGTGTCTTGGCCGAGCGGGCCTTTTTGGGTGCCGAGCACGACGCACTCGTCGCCGACGCGCACGTCGTCGATTTCGGTCACGTCGAGCATCGCCATGTCCATGCTGACGACGCCGGCGACGGGCGCGCGTTTGCCGCGCACCAGCAGCTCGGCGCGGTTCGACAGCGCGCGCGAAAGGCCGTCGGCGTAACCCATCGGGATGGTGGCGATGCGGGTCGTGCGTTTGGCCGTCCACGTGGCGCCGTAGCCAACCGTCGCGCCTTCAGGGATTTCGCGCACCGCGACCAGCTCGGTACGCACCTGCATGACGGGACGGAGCTCTTTGCAGATGCCCGAGCGTGGCTCGACACCGAACAGCGCGATGCCGGGACGCACTACGTTGAGGTGCGAGCGCGGGCTCTGCAAGATGGCGGCGCTGTTGGCGGCGTGACGCAGCGGCGGATCGATACCGAGGCCGCGCAGCGTGGTCGAGGCTTGGTCGAATAGATCCATCTGGGCGTTGATCGACTCCGGATCGCCGCCGTCGGCGCACGCGAAGTGCGTCATCAAGCCGCCGACCTGCACCTCGCGGTGACGCGCCAACATTTCGGCCATCTGCGGCACGTCGCGCGGCAGGACGCCGAGCCGTGACATGCCGGTGTCGATCTTCACGTGCACGTTGGCCGGCTCGGCGCCGCTGTAGCGCACTTCGTCAGCCAGCGCTTCGACCTGTCCGGGGTCGTGCAAGACGGGCGTGAGCGAGTGGCGCAGCACCTCGCTGAAGGCGCGGCCGTAGTAGCCGCCCAGGATCAGGATCGGCACGCGAATGCCGGCCTCGCGCAGCTCGATGCCCTCTTCGAGCAAGGCGACACAGATGCCGGTCGCGCCGGCGCGTTCGAGCGTGCGCGCGACGCCCTTGGCGCCGTGGCCGTAGCCGTCGGCCTTCAAAACCGCCCAAACCTCGGCGCCGCCCGCGGTGCGCTGCATGACGCGCAGGTTGTGGCGGAGATTGGCCAGGTTCACCTCGGCGCGGGTCGGGCGCACGGCGTCGGCCGGGACGGCGCGGCTGGGGCGCAACACCCTCGGCAGAGGTGTGGCGAGAGCCGATGCCGAAGGCACGATCGCGGAGATTGCGGGCTGTCGCGTCATCGTCTCGAGCGTCATCGGTTAACCTTTTGCGCCGCCATTCGTCAACTTAATCGCTCATTTCGTCCGTTCAGGCTGCACGCGGCCCGTCCCGGCTGAATCTATGCCGTGGCGACCGCTGAATGCCTGAACCGTCGAAATGTAGCCGCAGACGGCGCAGCTACTCAAAACAACGCGCCATGCACTTCTTGTAGTCCGGATCACAGCTCTTGCAGGCGGCGCCGTTGGCCGCGGGATCGCACGCTTGGTTGCAGCTGCTGAACGAGCTCTTACACGCGCTGGCGCAGTCTTCGGCGGGGGCTGGCTTCTCGCTCTTGCTGGGGGCCTCTGCCGAGTTGGAAAGCGCCGGGCTCTTGCTGGACGCCGAGCTGGAGGGCGGCGGGTCGGAGACGGCGTTGATGCGCGTCGCGATCGGTGGCGGGGGTGCATGCACGCTGGTGGGTGATGGGACGACCAAATAGAACTGGCGCGAGTCGGTCTGCTGCTCACCGACGCGTAGCGCCGGGCGATCGGTGTCGCCGGTCGCGAAGGCGCGCACGCGCCGCCGCGCATATTCGAGCCGGTCGTGCGACTGGCCGTAGGTGTAGCGGTCGAGCCAGGTGGTCCAGCAGGCCTGCCGGTGCGTGGTCGCCACGTCGAGCTCCAGATCGAGCCGGTAGCAGTGCTCGAAGCGCACGTCGCCCTCGTAGATTGACTGCACACTGGGCCCGCAGCTCGCCGTCAGCGCAGGTCCGAGCAGCAAGGCTGCCGCCGGCACGATAAAGCGAAGAAGCTGACTCACGCGCCGCAGCCTAACACGCGCCCAAAGTGCTATGTGAGGGCCGTGTTCACTGGGCTCGTTGCCGGCACCGGCAAGCTACTGTCGCGCGATCGCCGCGGGAATGGGTTCCGCGTCGTGATCGGTACGGCCGGTGTCGCCGGCTTCGGCGCGCTTGCGCTCGGCGAGTCGATCGCGGTGAGCGGGGCCTGTTTGACGGTCGTCGCTCAGACGAAGGCCAGCTTCGACGCCGACGTTTCGATCGAGACCGCCGAAAAGACGACGCTCGGTCGCGTGCCACTCGGCCATGACTTGAACCTCGAGCAATCGCTGCGCGTCGGTGATCGGCTGGGCGGGCACATGCTGAGCGGTCACGTCGACGGCGTCGCGAAGGTCGCGTCGGTCGAGACGCACGGTGACGCGTGGCTGGTGCGCGTCGCGTTCGACGAACAGCAGCGGCGCTTCTTGGCCGCGAAAGGCTCGGTCGCGCTCGACGGCGTGTCGCTCACGGTGAACGAGGTCTCGGGTCTCGAATTGCGCGTGATGCTGATTCCACACACGCGTGAGGTGACCACGCTCCAGCACTGGCGGGCCGGGGCGGAGCTGAACCTGGAGGTCGATTTGGTGGCGCGCTACCTGGTGAGCTACTTAGAAGCGACCGGACAAAACCCGGCTACGGGCGACGACGGGCGTTTTGCCCTTGCGCTCGAGCGAGCAGGGTACAAATAGCCGCCGGCCAGGAGCTCATGTCGACCGAAACCGCTCGCCTCCACGATCTCGACTCTGAGCTCATCTCGCGCGTCACCCGCGGCATCGAGCAAATCCGCGCCGGCAAGATGCTGATCTTGGTCGACGACGAGGACCGCGAAAACGAGGGTGATCTGGTGCTGGCGGCCGACAAGGTCACCCCCGAAGCGATCGCGTTCATGGCCAACTACGGCCGCGGCCTGATCTGCCTGACCATGACCGAGGAGCAGATCGCGCGGCTCGAGCTGCCGATGATGGCGGCTCCCGGTCGCAGCGGGCCGCGCCTGGGCACCGCGTTCACGGTCAGCATCGAAGCCAGCCAAGGCGTCACGACTGGCATCAGCGCGGCCGACCGCGCGCAAACGATTCGCGTCGCGATCAACCCCGAGGCAAAGCCGACCGACGTGTTGGTGCCCGGTCACGTGTTCCCGCTGGTCGCGCGTCACGGCGGCGTGCTGGTGCGCGCGGGCCAAACCGAAGGCTCGGTCGATCTTGCGCGCCTCGCCGGTTCGTCGGCGGCCGGCATCGTGTGTGAGATCGCCAACGACGACGGCACGATGGCGCGCATGCCTGATTTGGAGCGCTTCGCGGAGCGGCACGGCCTCGTCATCCTGACGATTGCCGATTTGATCGCATATCGGCTGCAGACCGAAGCGCTGGTGTCGTTGGTCGCCGAAACCGCGGTCGAGCTCGATCGCACGCGCACCGCTTGGCGGGCGTGCGTGTTCGAAGCAGTCCACGAAGGAAAGCAGTTCCTGGCGCTCGTGAAGGGGCACCCGGTCGCTGATCGTCCGGCGCTGTGCCGCATGCACACTGGCTCGAGCTTGGCCGACGTCTTCAGCAGCACGCTCAAGGACGGCGCGCGCAACCTGGCGGAGGCGATCGACGCGATCGAAGCCGCCGGCGAAGGCGTGATCGTCTACATCCCGCCGGTCGCCGATTTGAAGGCCGAGCTGGCAATGGTGGCGCGCCGCGACGGCGGCAAGAGCTCGCCGCACTCAGCCCCGCCGTCGGCGCCTGCTTCGCGGCCGCATGGTGGCGCGCTGCGCGAATACGGATTGGGCGCGCAGGTGCTGCGCTCGCTCGGCCTGTGTAAAATCCGGCTTTTGACCAACAATCCGCGGAAAATCGCGGGTATTCAGGGACACGGCCTGACACTTATTGAAAGCGTGCCGCTCGTGGCCATGAACGTGTAGCGCGGGCTTGGTCTTTTCCCTGTGTTAAGAAGAAAGACGCATGTCGCCTGACTCATCCGTGAAATCGATTGAAGGCGCGCTGATCGTCCCCGAAGGCGCCAAGTTCGCGATCGTGGGCTCGCGCTTCAATGCGTTCATCGTCGAGCGCTTGATCGAAGGCGCCGTCGACGCGTTGGTTCGCCACGGCGCCGATCGGGCGAACATCACGGTCGTGCGTGTGCCCGGCTCGTGGGAGATCCCGCTCGTGTGTGCCCGGCTGGCCGGCACCGGCAAACTCGACGCCGTGATCGCAGTTGGCGCGGTGATCCGCGGCGCGACCCCGCATTTCGAGCACGTAGCGAACGAAGTCTCCAAGGGCGTCGCGCAAGCGTCGATGGACAGCGGCGTGCCGATCGCGTTCGGCGTGTTGACGACCGACAGCATCGAGCAAGCCGTCGAGCGCGCCGGTACCAAAGCCGGCAACAAGGGCTTCGACGCTGCCGTAGCGGCCATCGAAATGGTCACGCTGGGCAAAGCCCTTAGTCAGCAAGGCTTCTGAGCCGTGGGCGCTCGCACTACTGCTCGTGAGGCCGCGTTGCAGATGCTGTTCGCGATCGACGCTACCAGCGGCGACGTGGACCAAGCCATCTCCGACTTTTGGCGTGAATTGCCGGGCGACGCTGAGGGCCGCGAGTACGCCGACGCGCTGGTGCATGGCGTGCGCGATGACGCTGAGAAGCTCGACGAACGCATCCGCGCCGCCAGCCAAAACTGGCGGCTCGAGCGCATGGCGCGCATCGATCGCAACGCGCTGCGGCTCGGCACCTACGAGCTCCTGACCCGCACCGACGTGCCGCGCGCGGTGATTTTAGACGAAGCCGTAGAGCTGGCCAAGCGCTTCGGCGGTGAAGAGAGCAGTAAATTCGTCAACGGTGTGCTCGACCGCATTGCCGACGATCTTGGGCGTCAAGACACCGACAAGAGCTCGGCGGGCTAAAGCATCGTGGAGCTTCGGTTCACGCTCCCGACGCTGCGCAAGCTGGACCTGCTCGGCACCGAAGTGATTCTGGCGGCCGTCGCCGCCGACGAGCAGCCGCCGCACGGTCTCGCCGGGCTGCTCGACTGGCGCCTGGCCGGGCGCATCTCGGCGCTGATCGAGCGCGGCTTCATCACCGGCCAAGTCGGTGAGGTCGTGCTGGTGCCGGGCAAGCCGAAGCTGCCGTTCGACAAGGTGCTGCTGTTCGGCGTCGGGCCGCGCGCCGACTTCAGCGAGCCGGTGTACCGCGTGATCGTCGAAAAGATGCTGTCGACGCTCGAGGGGCTGCGCGTGCGCAGCGCCGTGGTCGAGCTGCCAGGGCGCCACTTCGACGCGCTTCGACCGGACCGCGCCGCCGACATCTTGCTCGAGTGCGCCGGCAGCAAGATGGTGCACGACGTCTGGACCCTGGCCGAGACGCTCGAATCGCAGCGCCTCGTCACTCAGCACATGATTCAAGAGCGCCGCCGCGTGCGCACGTGAAGCTGCTGCTAGAATATTGCAGCCTGAGAACGTGCTCAGGTCGCGCGAGAGGCTGGCAACGCTGGCTATTGTGAGACAGCATCCGAGCGTGGTCGGTAGGAAGCTCGCGTTGACCTCGGCGGCGACGCTCGCGCTACTGAGCGCGGGCGTTTGCGCAACCGGCGGCTGCGACTCGACCGTGACCTCGGTCGGCGCGTGGGAGCCCATCACGCAGCAACCCGAGCCGACGGCGGGCCAGGCCGGCATCGGTGGTTTGAGCGGCAGAGGTGGTAGCAGCGGCGTTGCAGCTACCGGCGGCGCACTGCCCGAAGCTGGCGAGCCAGGCGCAGGCGGTGCGCCTGACCCCAGCGGGCCGGGCTTGTACCTCGAAGCCGAGAGTGGCGAGCTGTCGAGCGATCCGAGCGTGGCCGACGGCGGTTACGCGATCATCTCGGACGTGACGGCCTCGGGCGGCAAATACATTCTGCCGCCCGCGTCGTTGGTGTCGGAGGCGGTGCACGGCTCCGCGCAAGCTCGTTACGGATTCAACCTCGACGAAACCGGCGACTACCTGATCTGGGGTCGCATCTACACGCCCGACATCACCAGCAATCGGTTGTGGTTTCAAATCGACGGCGGCGAGTGGATTCGCTGGCGCATCACCGTCGGCACGATTTGGTACTGGCACGCGTTTCACCGCGATACCCTGTATGACGATCCGCTGCACTTCACGCTGGCGGCCGGTCCCCACCAGCTCGTCATTGCCAACGACGTGCCGGCCGCGCGCCTCGACAAGCTGTACATCACCAATCACGGTGACACGCCGCCCGGCAACACCACCAAGTGCCGCCCGCCGCACACCATCGATCACGGCGGCGCCGAATGCGAGCCGAGCTGCGGCGTGCAGGCCAAACCCAAGATGCCGACCAGCTGCACCTGCGCCGCCGGCGTCACGACCTTCCCCGCCTACGACTGCACCAGCAAAGCCTGCTGCTTCGTGCCCTGAGCGGCCCACGAGGTCGCAGCGGGTAGGCCCGGTTTCGTTCTGACCATTCATCACATTTCGTGGCTCGAGCAGCGAGCGAACAGGAAGGCGGGAAGGCGGGAAGATTCCGATTGTTCGAGCAAGCGCTTGAGACCCCATCGCTGCCCATGGGGCGAGCTTGCCCGTACCACCGACCCCAAATCTGAGGTCTCGCCCTTCCCGTCTTCCCGCCTTCCTGTTGTTTCCCTGCTCGTTGCGGCAAAGATGTGGCTAAAGGTCAGGGTTTCGTTCAGCGCGACCCCGCCCAGCTGGGCGGGGAGACCTGACGCTTCATCACATTTCGGGTAGAGCAGCGAGCGAACAGGAAGGCGGGAAGGCGGGAAGATTCTGGTTGTTCGAGCAGGCGCTTGAGGGCCGATCGCGGCCCGGTCGCCCGGGCCCAAAGCTGCTCAGCGCTGTTCGACGCCGCGCGAGCCGAGCGAGTCGACGACGCTTTTGACCATCGCGGCGCAGGCGTCGTTGAGCTGCTCGTGGGTGCGGGCCTCGCTGGCGTTGAACAGCAGCTTGAAGGCGACGGCGCGCTTGGCGTTATCGCCGCCGCCGGCGAACACGTCGGCCACGCTGACGCGCGAGAGCCATGCCGGCGCGCCGGCTTTGAGCAGCGGCAGGATTTCGCGCACCGAAACGCCGAGCGGAGCCGCGAAGCTCAGCATACGATCGATGTCGGGCATCGTTGGCGGCATCACGTACGCGGCGCTGCCGCGCGGCTCGGCCAACAGCGCGTCGCGCGAGATCTCGAAGTAGTACGCTTTGCTGAACTTGATGCCGAACGCCTGCAGCACCTGTGGCATGACCTCACCGATGATGCCGACACTTTGTCCGTTCACGCGCAGACTCAGGCAGCGGTACGGATGCAGCAGCTGAGTGAGCGCGTAGCTCGGATCCGGATCGCGCAAATCTAGCGGCAAATCTAGGGAGATTTTCAGCTGTTCGAACACGCCTTTGAGGAAAAAGACGTCCGCCGCGCGGCCGCCCGAATCCCAGGCTTCAGGCCGTTCTTTGCCGGAGCAGATGCCGTACAGCACGTCGCGCTCGCGGCACACGCCGTTGGCTGCGTGGGCGTCCGGGTGGAAGGTGCGCGTCCACTCGTACAGGCGCACGTCTTGCGCCTTGACGTTGATGTTCGTCGCCACCGCTTCCAGCGCCTGCGCCAAGCAATTGTTTTTGAGTAGCGAGAAGCTGTTGTCGAGCGAGTTGATCGTCTCGACGTGCGCGAACAGCGGGCTGCCTTCGCTTTGGCCGAGCCGCTCGGGGATCTGCCGCGAGTAGAAGCCGTCGGTGTACACCTCGAAGAAGCCGGCGCCGACCAGCACGTCTTCAGCGACACCGAGCATCACTTCGGCGCGCGACGGCCGCGCACCGAGCGCGACTGGCGGCAAACCTTCGGGCAGATCATTGAAGCCGACCGAACGCGCGATCTCCTCGAACAGATCTTCTTCGGATTCGACGTCCCACAGCCGATGCGCCGGCACCTTGAACGACAGCGCAGAGCGGTTTTCAAAGCCGTAAGCGGTAAGTCGGTCGACGATCTCGCTTTCGGCAAAGTCTCGGCCCAGAAACGCGCTCAGCTCGGCCGCCCGCAGCGCCAAGACGCGCTCCGGATCTTTCCAATCGCCCACGACCCCGAGCGGCCCCGTGACCTCGGCGACACAGGCTTCTGCCAGCAGCTGCGCAATCCGTCCGGCCGCCACGGCGGCGAGTGTCGGGTCGGAGCCGCGCTCGAAGCGTGCCGAAGCGTCGGTGTGCGTCGCCAAGGAACGCGCGCCGATCCGCACCGCGACTGGATCGAAGGCGGCCGACTCCAAGATGATCTCTTTGGTGTCGTCTTGAATCTTCGAGTCTTCGCAGCCGATCACGCCGGCGATCGCCAGTACCTTCACGTCGTCGGCGATGACCAAAGTGCCGAGCGGTAGTTCGCGCGGCTCGGGCGTGAACAGCAGCCAGGCCTTTTCACCAACGCGTGAAAGGCGGATCGTGATGCCGCCGGAGACGCGCGCGCGGTCGAAGGCGTGCGACGGCTGGCCGAGCTCGAGATTGACCAAGTTGGTCACGTCGATCGCCGCGTTACCGGTCAAAAGTCCCGCGGCTCGTAGCAACTGGTCAGCGGCAGCGCCGAGCGACTTCTTCAGGCCGAAAGTCACGCGCAGCGGCGTCGCCGTATACAGCAGGCATTTTTCCGACTCGATGCGCAGCGGCACCGGCGGTGCGCCGACTTCGAGCGCGCGCGCCGGGGGCACGTTGAGCGGCGTTCTGGTGCGCGCCGCGATCTCGCGCGCGACGCCGACGTAGCAGTGGTGGTCGCCGCGATTGGCGAGCAGCTCGAGCGTCAAGAGCGCGTCGCTGCCTTGCACGTCGAGGCGTTTTACCTCGACGCCTAGGTCGTCGAGCAGCCGGCGCAAGGCCTTCGGGTCAGCCGGCACACCGGCGCAAAAACGCCTCAGCGCGTTGGCGGAGATCTTCATCCCGGCCTCCGACGCAGGCTGCGGATGAATCTGATGTCTTGCTCGTACAAACTCTTGGCGCGCGACAGGCCGAGCCACTGGCTGGTCATACGCGTCGTGCCCCAACCGAACGCGATGCCGCGCACCCCCGGTTCGGTGTACCCGAAGTTTTTCATAATCTTTGGGTGAATCATGCCAGCACCGATGATCGTGACCCAGCCGGCTTGGTGGCACGCGTCGCAGCCGTCGCCGCCGCAGTTCAAACACGCGATGTCGAGCCCAATCGACGGCTCGGTGTACGGATAGAACTTGGGTTTGAAGCGGAATTTGCGGCTTTCGTAGAGCGAGCCCGCTACGAAGCTGAGCACGCCCTTCAAGTGCGCGAACGTTAGCCCCTTCTCGACCCAGAAGCCTTCGAGCTGGTGGAACATCGCCAGGTGCGTCGCGTCGACCGCTTCATTGCGATAAACGCGGCCGGGCGAAGCGTACTTGAGCGGCAGCGGCAAGCGCTTTTCGAGCGTGCGCGCCTGAATCGTGCTGGTGTGCGAGCGCAACACCAAATCGCCCTGCACCCAAAAGGTGTCTTGCATGTCACGCGCCGGGTGGTGCGGCGGAATATTGAGTGCATCGAAGTTGTAGAACGGGCTCTCTACCTCCGGACCGCTCGCGACCTCGAAGCCGAGTTGTCGCAGCACATCGAGGCAGCGCTCTTCGACCGCGCGCACGGGATGCTTGGCGCCGCGCTCGGTGGTGAGACCCGGTAGATCGATGTCGACCCACTCGGCCGCGAGCTTCTTGGTCAGCTCATCTTGCAGCGCCGCGGACTCACGCGCCGATAGCTCGGTCTCGATCGTGGACTGGGCGTCGTTGAGTTGCTTGGCAATTTCGGCGCGCTGCTCGGCTGGAACCTCGCGTAGGTTCTTGAGCGCGTTTTTGAGCTCGCTCTTCTTGCCCAGGTACTTGACCCGGAGATCGCGCAGCTCCGCAGGGCTATGTGCCGAGGCCAGCTCATTCCGAAACGTTTGCAGGATTTGCTGAGGATTTTCCATGAAACGCGCGCCGCCGCTTGTTGGCACACGCAGGCGGAGATGGCAAGGTTGCGGCCAAATCCCGATGCGGACAACATGGCTCGCTCGTTTTCAGATTGTCGCTGTCGGCTTGGCGTTGAGCGGTTGTCGGACCTCGGTCGCGGGCCACTATCAGCTCGACCTCGAGGAAACCAAGCGCTGTGTCGACAAGGCCGCTGTCGACAATCCGGAAGACGCGCACATGAAAGACGGCACGGTCAAGCTGCTCGCAGCGACAGCGCTCGACATGGAGCTCAACCAGGCCGGTAAGATGCTGTCGACCACCACCTTGACCTCCGCGAGCCCGCCCAGCGCGCAGCGGCGAGACGGAACCTGGAAGCTTGAGGGCACGCAAGTCAAAATCAAGGTGGAAGGCGAGGCCGACACGATTTGCGACGTGGACGGCAGCCGCCTTCGCTGCCAGAAGCCGGTGCTTTACACGTTGTTCTCGCACTACGTGCTGGTGCGGAAGTGACGCGCGGCGTCCCCTGGTCGACCGCGTAGTCGTACCGATCACAATTTCTACCCCGCTCCGACAATAGCTTGAATGCGAGTGCCCGGCCCGCGTGACGGAACCTTGTTTTTCTTCTTGTTCTGCGCTTGTGGCGAGCCCGCCGCGTCCGGCCCGAGCCTGCCCGCGACCGGTGGCAACGCCGGCCAAACCAGCGCCGTGAGCGGAGGGGGCAGCGCCGGCCTGGGCGGTTCGGTGACCGCACCGAGCGGTGGTGTCGCGGGCAGCCTGGCGGGCGGCGGTGGGGTCGGCGGCGGCGGCCAGGCTGGGGCGAGCGCCGGAGCGGCCGGGACAGCTGGGGCCGGACAGTCTGGCGGCGGTGCGGGTGGCGGCGGCGGTGCAGCAGCGTGCCCGGATGCTGGCCACGCGATCGAATTCGACGGTGACCAGCACACCGAGATGAACGCGACCATCGGCAACACGCTGCCGCTCGGCAACGCGTCGCGCACGGTGGAAATGTGGTTGTACACGGTGCCCAAGTCGTGGCGCGCCGAGCACCACCTCTACCAATACGGCGGGACGAATCCGAAAGAGGGGGCGTTCGGTGTCGACTTCGGCGACGGCCCGTACCCGGAGACGCAGATCTACACGAACGGTACCGGCGACACGCTGTTCAAGGTCCCGACGGACACCGTGAAGGAAACCGGATGGGTCCATTACGCGATGGTTTGGGACAGCCCAACCAAGACGCTGAAGGGCATCATCAACGGCGTCACCCTGGGCAAGAAGACGCTCGGTGCCGAGCTCACGACGTCGCTCTCGCCGCTCAGCATCGGCTACTCGCCGACCTTCAGCGGCGGCGGTGGCTTCACCGGCAAGATCGACGAAGTGCGCGTGTGGAGCGTCGCCCGCCTCGACCAAGACATCCAAAGCACGATGCACAAGCACTTGACGGGCAAGGAGGCGAATCTGGTCGCCTACTTCACGTTCGACGAAGGCACCGGCACCAGCAGCAAAGATTTGGTGCAGAGCTACGAGGCGAACTTCGGCGGAAAAACCGCGCCGAAATGGGCAACGTCGGACGTGATGTTCACGTGTCCGTAGCTCGGTCTCAGCGCGGGACCTTGGTGGTCGGAGTGAGCGCGGCTTTCTTCGCGTCCTCAGCCGCCTTTTTGGAAAGCGCGTCGAGGACCTTTTCGGTGGCGGCGGCGGCGGTCGCGCTCTTGCTCAGGATCGCCGCGCCGAGTACGAGCTTGCCGTTCGACCACAAGTCGTATTCGAGCGTGAGACCGTCGTAGACGTGCCGCTCGGAAAAGCCGTCCGTGCCCATCGGCGAAATTTTTTCGATCTTCTGCGGCGGGCCCAGCTGCTCTTGCAACGCGCTCGGCTGCATCCCGAAGTACAAATCCGGCAAGATGGCGCCGTTGAAAAAGCCGTATTCGACGATCGAGCCGTCGGCGTCGCGCTTTGCTTCGCGCCCTTTGCGTGAAACGCGGATCTCCGTCGCGGCGCCTGCCTCGAGCTTGAAGTCGACGGCGCGGCCGACGTAGCGGCACAACGTCTCGGTTGCGTCGTCGCACGGCGCGCCCATCAGCCGTTCAATCGTCTGCTTGGTGGCGCCGAACCGCACCGGACCGATGCCCTGGCCGGGCAAGATTGGCAGTGGGATGCCCATCCGCGGCGCCGTGAACTCGACCCGCTTCGGCCCTTGGCCGGGGATCACGTTGGCGGGGTGCCCGATGCTGTCGACCGCGCCGCGGCCGACCGACGGCATCGGAGCGGCGATGGCGCTGGCCAGGGCTTTGGTTCGCTCTTCGGCGCTCGGCCCTCGCTCGCCGCGACAGCCGTCGCAGCCGACCAACGTGGGCACCAAAGCCAGAACACAGACGAGCGAAAGGGCGGAAACGACAGGGCGCATGAGACCTCGAAAGCTTTGTTTGCGGTAGCCCGCGAACCGCGTCATTAGCACAGCTTCCCTGGCGTCTATTCCCGCCGTGAACCTGAGCAGCGCTTGGTAGCCCCCGAATCTCCCAGCTCGAGCAGTTCCGGACCCGTGACTGCCAACTCCGTTGACGATTGGCTTGCGCGCCGCTTCTTGTTCGTGACCGGCAAGGGCGGCGTCGGCAAGACGAGCGTGGTCGCCGCGCTCGCCGAGCGTTTTGCGCGCGCCGGCAAACGCGTTCTCATCGCCGAGACCGGCCCCAAAGAGCACGTCTCGACGTTGTTCGGTCGCTCGGCGCTGCCGACCCAGATCACCGAGCTTTCGCCGCGCTTGTTCGGCGTGCTGCTCGACGCCGATGTCGCGCTCAAAGAATACGGCGCTTTGGTTTTGAAGAGCGAACGGCTGGTGGGCGCGCTGTTCGATAACAAGTTGGTGCGCGGCTTTTTTCACGGCGCGCCCGGGCTCAAAGAATGGGCAGCGCTCGGCAAGGCTTGGTACCATTCGACCGAGCTTTTGTCCGACGGCTCGCCGCGCTTCGACGTTGTGATCTTGGATGCTCCCGCCACCGGTCACGGCCTCGACATGTTGCGCGTGCCGAAGACGATTATCGAACTGTCGCCGCCGGGCGTGCTGCGCAACGACGCCGAGCGCGCTTGGGCGCAGTTTCGCGATCCTGCGCAGTCGGGCGTGGTGGTCGTGACTTTGCCCGAGGAAATGCCGACTAACGAGAGCCTGGAGCTGTGCCAGGCCTTGCGGTCCGAGCTCGGGCTGCCGCTGCTCTCGTTGGTGGTGAATCAAGTCGTGCCGACGATTTTCGACGCCGCGACGCGCGATGGCTTGGCCGATTTACAAGAGCCGATCGAGACGGACGCGGCGTCGTTGGCGCTCGCGGCCGGCATCCGCCGCGCGGCGCGCGAGCAGGTTCAAGCCCAGAGCTTGGAGCGGCTTTCGAAGCTCGGCGTGCCGCTGCTGAAGCTGCCGTTCTTGCTCGAGGGCGCCGCGGCGTTGCCGGCGATTCGCAAGCTCGTCGCAGTGCTCGCTTCAGCCCAGCAATGAGGCTGCGGCGGCGTCGAGGAACCACACGCCATCCTGCGCCAGCTGAATCGGTGTTGCCACGATGTCGAGCGGATCCTGGAACGCGCGCCGCACCGGTTCGGCCTTGCCGGCGCCGCTGCCTAGCACCACGCACACGCGCGCCGCGCGCAGCACCGGCGGCGTCACACTCAAGCGCTCGGGTGGTGGCTTCGGCCCGGTCACGGGCAACACGCGCCGCGACTCTTCGCGCAGCGCGGCCGCGCCGGGAAACAGCGACGCCGTGTGCGCATCTTCGCCGATGCCCAGCACCACGACATCGAGCCGCTCGGGCAGCTTCGCTTCGTAGCTGCGGGCGGCGGCGTCACGGTCGACGAGCTCGCCCTGCATGCGGTGCACGCGCTCGCTCGGAATCGTGATCCGCTCGAACAGCGCCGCCTTCGCCATCCGATAGTTACTGTCGGCGTGGTCGGCGGGCACGCAACGCTCGTCGCCGAAGAAAATATCGATGCGTGACCAGTCGAGCGGCAATTCGGCCAGCGACTCGTAGGTGGCTTTCGGCGTCGTTCCGCCGGCTAATGCGAGTGAGGCGCAACCGCGCTCCGCAATTGCTTTCGTCAGCTCGAGCGCGATACGCGCCGCAGCGCAGGCGGGCAGATCTTTCGAGTCACAGACGATGCGTTCGCATTTCATAGCGGCGGAATCATAGGCGCGCCCGGCAATCCGCGCTATGGTCGAAGACCTTAGCTCATGGCGGAATCGGCTGTCTCTGCAGGCGACGTGCTCGTCGGCCGCTATCGGCTTGAAACGATGCTGGGCCAAGGCGGCATGGGCACCATCTGGCGCGCGCAGCACTTGGTGCTGAACGCGCCGGTCGCGGTCAAGGTCATCGACCGCACGGTCATTCCGGACGAGGAGACGCTGTCACGCTTCATGCGTGAAGCCCAGTCGGCCGCCGCGCTGCGTAGCCCGCACGTCGTGCAGATTCTCGACTACGGCATCGACGGCAAAGTGCCGTTCATGGCGATGGAGCTGCTCGAGGGCGAGAACCTCGCGCAACGCATCAAGCGCGTGAAGCGGCTCACGCCGGCCGACACGGCGCGCGTGCTGTCGCACATTGGTCGCGCGATCAGCCGCGCGCACGAAGCCGGCATCGTGCATCGCGACTTGAAGCCGGAAAACGTCTTCCTCGTCAAGAACGAGGACGAGGAGATCGCCAAGGTGCTCGACTTCGGCGTAGCCAAGATCGAGCGACACGCGCTCGAAGAGGGCACCCGCACCCGCACCGGTTCGATCCTCGGCACGCCGTTTTAC
The DNA here is from genome assembly GCA_038230915.1 of Polyangiales bacterium. Taxonomy (GTDB): domain Bacteria; phylum Myxococcota_A; class Polyangia; order Polyangiales; family Polyangiaceae; genus PMG-095. The sequence continues at coordinate 283,096 of JBBRMI010000001.1, forward strand.
ATGAGCCCCGAGCAGGCTCAGGGCAATCGCACCGTCGACTCGCGCACTGATCTTTGGGCGATGGGAGTTATCGCCTTCGAGTGCTTGACCGGCAAGCGCCCGTTTTACAGCGAAGGCTTGGGCGATCTCGTGCTGGCGATCTGCGTGCGCGACATCCCGCAGCCGTCGTCGATCACCAGCGTGCCGATCGGCTTCGATGCGTGGTGGAACCGCGCGGTCGCGCGCGATCCCGAAAAGCGCTTTCAAACCGCGCGTGAGCTGAGCGATGCCCTGCGCGAGGCCTTGGGCCTCGAGCCGCGCGATGCCTCGCGCGAATCACGGCGTGCGGCGCCCGACATCCAGGTGACGAGCGCCCCAGACACAGAGCGCGACACACCGGCGCCTGAGACACCGCCGACCGATCCCGTTCCCGGCTTCCGTGCCTCCGGCGTCGTCTCACAGGTTGCGGTCTCGCTGCGCGCCGGTGACGCCGAGCCAAACGCGGCAACCGTCGTCGCGTCGGTCGCCGAGATCCCGGCGCTGACCGAGCGGCAGTTCAGCACCACGCAAAAGAGCTTGCCGTCCGCGCCGTTGCCCAGCTCCGATGGCACCGGGCTGGTGATCGGCGTCGCTGCGGCAGCGCTGTTCGTCGGCTTGCTCGCCGGCGTGATGCTGCTGCGCGCGCAGCGTGCGGACGAAGCCGACCAGCACCGAGCGCTGCCGGCTCCGCTGCCCGTCACCGTGCGCCAGCCGAGCGATCCGCGGATCAAACTCAAGGCGGCGCCGCCGCCCTCCGCTTCCGCCGACCAGCCGCTGCTTGAGTTCTTGCCCAGCGACGCTCCGACGGTCGCGCCCGGGGTGTCGGGGGCTCCGGTCGAGCCGCGCCCCGCGATCAAGAACGAGGCTCCGGCGGTTTCCGCCAGCGGTGCGCCACACGTGGCGCCGGCGACCAGCTTGCCGGACGGCGGCTGGGTCAAGCCAGATTGGGCGATTCCCGACGGGGAGCCCGTCCGGCGCCCTCCCGTTACCGAGTGAAGCGTCTTACGAATCAACGAGCAGGAGCGAGCTTTGATGCAAACGCGCGCACAGCAGGAGGGCCTTCCGCATTCGCTCTTGGTTTCCAACGTCGTGGGCGGCGCCGCGGCGCCCGTCACCGCGCTGTTCGAACGGCGTAATCCCGCCAATCGCGACGACCTGGTGACGGTCGCTCCGCAGAGCTCGCGCGAGCAAGTGTTCGAAGCCTGCCGAGCGGCGCGGGAAGCCGCCGTGGCATGGGCGCGCGTTCCGGCGCCTGAGCGTGGGCGGCTGTTGGGGCGGCTCGCCGGGTTACTTACGCAAGAGAAAGAGCGGCTGAGTCGCTTCGTCGCGCGTGAAGTCGGCAAGCCTTTGCGTGAAGCGCGCGGCAGCGTGCAAGAAGCGATCGACACCGCCGAGTTCTTTCAAAGCGAGGGCCGGCGCCTGTACGGCCAAACGGTGCCGAGCGAGCTACCGAACAAAGAGCTGTTCACTTACCGCCGCCCGCTCGGCGTCGTCGGCCTGATCACTGCCGGCAATTTTCCGATCGCCGTGCCGAGTTGGAAAATCGTGCCGGCGCTGCTGTGCGGCAACACCGTCGTCTGGAAGCCATCCGACGACGCGCCCGGCACCGCGGCGCTGTTCTTCGAGTTGCTGCGGCGCGCGGGCGTGCCGAGCGGCGTCGTCAACATCGTGCACGGCGCCGGTGCGGGCGGCGCCGGTGAGTTTCTGATCGAAGCCGTCGAAGCCGGGTTGGTCGACAAAGTGTCGTTCACCGGCTCCACGGCGGTTGGGCGAAAAATCGGCGAAACTTGCGGGCGTCAGCTGCAGGTGCCGTCGCTCGAGCTGGGCGGAAAGAATCCACTGGTCGTGCTGGCCGACGCCGATCTGGAGCTGGCCGTGGAAGGCGCGGTGTGGGCTTCTTACGGCACCGCCGGGCAGCGCTGCACGAGCGCCGGTAACCTGATCGTCGATCGTCGCGTCTTGCCGGCGTTCCGTGAGCGCTTCGTGCGCCGCGCCAGCTCGCTGAAAATCGGCAATCCGCTCGACGAGCAAAATGACTACGGCCCGTTCATCAACCAACGCTTTCTGGAGCGCTGGATCGAACAGCGCAACACCGGGCTGACCGACGGCGCGACGCTGTTACTCGACGGCAAACGCATCGGTGCCGACGCCGTACCCGCCTTCAGTGGCGACGCGGCGCGCGGTTTTTTCGCTACGCCGCGCCTGTTCGACAACGTGCGCATCGACATGCGGGTCGCCCAAGAAGAGTGCTTCGGCCCGACCGTGAACCTGATCGAGGTCGACGGCTTGGACGAGGCGATCCGCACCGCCAACGGCACGCCCTACGGGCTTTCCAGCGCGATTTACACGCGCGACGCCCACGCCATGCTGCGCTTCAAAGAAGAGATCCGCGCCGGCATGACCAGCATCAACAACAGCACCACCGGCGCCGAAGCGCACCTGCCGTTCGGCGGCAACGGCTGGTCCGGCAACGGCACGCGCGAGAGCGGCATCTGGGTGCTCGATTCGTACACGCGCTGGCAAGCGGTCAACGTCGACCTGTCCGGCAAGCTCCAAAAAGCCCAAATCGATTTGGTCGATCCGGAAGACTCCGGCGCCGCCGCACTCGCGCGCGTGACCGACGCGATTCCGTAGGTCGTCATCCGTTCGTCACGGCCTCGGGCTACGCTGCGCGATGGCTCCGGTTTCCACGGCAGAAGCCGTTGCGCAACTCGAAACGCTGGTCGAAGGTCTGCTGTTCGTCAGTGAATCGGACCATCCGCTCGAGATCACCTGCTTGGGGGCGCTCCCGGAGCTCGATGAGCGAAGTCTCCTGTTGGCGTCGGGAAATCCCGCAGAATCACGGGTAACGTGTAGCTCGCCCGAAGCGTTCTTCGCGCACGCAGTCGAGGAGCAACCTTGGCACGGCCCCGCGGAGCGTTTGACGGTGGCGCGCTACCGCGCCGTGCTGGGCTTCTTCACTACGGTCCTCGCGCAGGCTCGTGCCTTTCGCGTCGGCGCGATCGAGGTCCGTGCGTACGTACTCGGCCAGACCGCCGACGGACAATGGCTTGGCGTAGCCACGACGCTGATCGAAACCTGATCGCCGCTACGCCGTGCCCTGGCTTCACAAACTGTCGACGCGCGTCTCGACCGTGTCTTGGGTTCCTTGCGCGACATCGGCCAGAAAGTTGAGCCCGGTGATGCTCTGATTGCTGCGCGCGGAAACGCGGTACGGCTTCCAATCGTCGGCTTTCGCGACCTGACTGTTGTCGTTGGGAATAACGATCGAAATGATGCGGGTGCTGGCCGTGACGTTGGTTGGGCCCTGGCCCACGGCGTCGAGCACTGCGATCACCTTCCACGTGCTGTCCGGCACCACGACGCCAGCGCCGATCGTGCCGAAGCCGCCTGAGACGATGAACAGCTCTTTGCCTTGACCGACAAGTGTACGGCTGTACGACTCGAGCTTCTCCCACGGACCTTGGTTGTTGTTGGCAGCCTGCGGCACCATGTTCGAAAGGTAGAACGTGAGCGAGTTCGCGGCTGCCGAGGCCGTGCGGTCGCCGGATGGGCACATGTGGCCACGGTCGTAGCCACTGCCGCTGAAGTCGGCGAGGCTCGCCTGCGGCATGCCGGCGGGCAGGGTGTCGTCGGGTGCTCGTCGCGCTCGACGCATCTCTGTGACGCAAAGTCCGACGGCTGTGACGAAGTGCGACAGCGAGCTAGCGGCGCTTCGAGGCCCTTTTCTTGAGGCGCGCGGCGGTCGGCTTGGCCTCCGCCTGCGGTTTGGCTTTCGCTCTTGGCTTGGCCTTTGCATTGTTCGTGATCGCGGCCTGGCGTGATTTCGGGCGTCGTCGTGCGGGTCGGCGAGGCTTTTCGGTGTCGAGCGCGTTGAGCGCCAGCAACAAGTGTGACGTGGCTGCGACCCAACGATCAGCGCCGAAATCTCGAAAGCCTTGGAGCGCGTTCACTAGCTGGGCCTGCGCGTCGGTGTCGAGCGCCAGGGCGTCTAGCTGCTGCAGGCGTAGGCGCAGCTCGCTGGCAGCCTTTTCGAGTGGAGTGCTCGGCGCGCTGTGCCGCACCGTCGCAGCTCGTTTGGCGAGCGCCAACGAGCTGCGACCCTCGAGCCCTGACTTCGCGTCGAAATCTTGCTTCACGCGCCGGAAGTATTCGGCAGCTCTCCCACCCAAGATGATGCTCTGCACGACGTCGAAGGCTAAGCTCAGCAGATCCGGCAACGGCGTGCCGTGCTCGTCGGTGCCGCGATCTTCGCCGCGACCCTCGGTCAGGAATCGCAGCGCCATCACGATCGGGCCGACGTTCACGGCATCGCTGCCATCCGCCAAGGGCGCGATCCCGGTTTCACGCAGCAGCAACGTCTTCGGGTCGTTCACGGCACTAGCCTAAGAGAAAGCACGATCCGCCGCATTCGCAAATAGCGGCGGTGGAGTTGCGCCTTGATTCGTGATCGGGCCGGCTGGGGAGCGCGGTCGGTTGATCGGCAGCGGGATCGGATTCGGCCGGGGCGGCGGTTTCGGATTTGCGCAAATTCGCAGTCGGCAGCATCGAAATCCAGGCGTTCGACGCTGAGACCGGTGAGCTTTGGTCGTCGCTAACTTGCGCCGCCTGGCTTACACGCGACTGACTGGGTCGAGCTGTGCACGATCAAGACCGTCCACGGCGACTTCGGGCTGTGATGATCACCGTCGAGACGCGCGGCGCTTCGCCGCTTATCGCAGCCACCACTGGCAGCCTTGATTGGTGATCGGGCCGGGTTGGGGAGCGGGATCGGCTGATCGGCAGCGGGATCGGGGTCGGTCGGGGCAGCGGTTTGGGGTCAGCACAAATTCGCAGTCGGCAGCGGTTTCGGTGACGGCAGCAGGTTCGGT
>JBBRMI010000002.1:0-219002 GCA_038230915.1 Polyangiales bacterium
CTAGCTCAACGCGTCCAAATTCCTCCAAAGCCCAGTCATGCGTACTGTCCATCCGCGGTCAACGCGTGCCACCAGCAGAAATTCCCGGGCAATCCTGAGATGGAACCAATGCTCAGCCGCCTTCCTGTTGTCTCGCTCTCGCGCTCCGTCTCGTGCTCGGTCAGAGCGGGACGATGAATGACAGTTCCGTGCCGGCGGCGTAGGCGTAGCTGACGAAGTCGTCGAAGCCGTCGACGATCACGCCGACGGGCTTGTTGGCGAGGACGCGGTGGACGCCGTCGTTTTGGAAACCGGCGCTGAGGTTTTCCGGGCGCGGCTTGGACATGTCGATCTTAGGGAAGCTGAGCTGGCAGCTGAAGACGACGAGCTTCGCTGGGCCGCCGCGAGCCGTATCGGTGAGGCCATCTGCGGGCGCTTTCTCGCACGTCGGGATATCGCCGACGGAGACGCCGTCGAGCGCGACGCCGGTGTCGGGCGTGGCAATGATGCGTACGAAATCGAAGCTGTACTTGTCCGGCGTCAAAAATACGTAATTGTCCCGAAATTGCTCGATCGGCGGCAAGATGATCAGGCTCGGATCACCGCCCGGCAGTGCGCGCGGGATGTTGGCGTCTTCTTGACTCGGCGACACGCTCGAAAGCGCGATCGGGGCGTCGCTGTCGAGCGTGAAGTGGTGCGAGCTTGTCAGGCTAGCAAAATCACCGAGCCCAGTCAGCGTGACAGTGCTCTGCTTGCCAGCCAAGCTGGTGGTGATGTGTGCGCCGCGCTCGGTCGTCGCGATCACGCGGAAATACTCGTTCTGCTCCTGCAGGCCGATCTCCCCGCCGGCGGCCTTCACGGCGCGCGAGCGGTTCGGCGACACCGGGGCGACGAAGTGCTGCCCGGCCGTGCGCACGTGGTCGAGTTGCTCCTCCAAGTGATCGGCGCAGCACGCGCGATCGCGCAGGGTATTGAAGAAGGGCGCGTCGCTCGCTTCACTGCCGCTGAACGCGACGACGGGGCCGTCAGCCGACACGATGCTGCCGGTGAAGTCCGCGCCAAAGTCGTCGGTCTCGAGGTTGGCGACGTCGAACGCATCGAGCGTCAGCGTGAGCTCGCCACCGACCTCCGTCGCGGCAATCGCGCCGCCACCCAGGATGCGCGCCGCGCTCTTGACCGTGACGTGCGTCTGGTCGCGCGTGCCGACCAGCGTCAAAAAGGCCCGCAAATTGGCCGGCGTCGTGCTGCTGAAGTTGGTGTCCGGATCGCTCGACGTGGCGATCGTCTGCGGCCAGCCGAGCACGACGTACATCAAGGCTTGGTTGCGGCCGCCCGGATCGAGCGCTTCGACCGGCTTGAGCAGCGAGGCATCGTTCGAGAACACGTTCACGTTCTCGAGCGGGTTGAACTGGTACGCCACGACCGGGAACGACGACTTGACGCGATACGCATGGCGCGTGAGCGCGCTGTGGGTGCCGGTGTTGAACGTGCCGTCGGCTGAGCCATCGACCTCGCGCGGCCCAAGCTTGAAGACCCGCAGGCTGAACGGCGGGATTTTCGAGCGTGCGACCTCGGTCAGCTGGGGCGGCTCGCCGGGCTGGGCGTCGTCCTGTTCGATCACGACCTCGGTCGTGATGTCGGGCTCGGGGTTGGAGATGACGACCGCGAACTGTTGCGCGGCCGCGTTCAACGTGTCGTCGACCGTCGCGTTGTCGAGATCGACCGGCCAGTATTCGCAGCCGACGTTGCTGCGGTTGCGCCGCGCTTCATTGCACAAGTTCAGGCATTTGCCGGCGCGGCAGCCTTCCCGCTGGTCGGGGTCGCAGCTGCCTTTAAAGACGGTTTTTTGTCCCGTTTTGTCGCAAATGTAGGCGTCGAGCCCGTCGCAGCTGCCCGCGCCAGGGATGCACTGCGTGCACTGAAATCCGTCGGGGTTGCAGACCTGCCCGCGCCCGCCGCAATCGTCTTCGAGCGCGAAGATCGCCCCGCCGAGCGCGCTGATGCATTGCTGCACTTGCGAGCCCGAGCAGCGCTTGGCGCCCAGCTCACAGAGCGGGGGAGGCGGCGCGGTGCCTTTCAGCCAGCGGTCGCTGCGATCGTAACCGCACGCGCCGAGCAGCGCGGAAACACCCGCAGCGAGGGCGAAGGAGCGGAGCCGAGAACGCGGGAACAACTCAGTGTTGCGTCAGGGTGGTGTCGGTGGCGTAGGCGTTCCAGCCGCGCGTCGCCAATTGGCGGTAACGCAACTTGCCGTAGTCGAACGCGACGCCGTCGACCGGTTCAATGTGCGCCAGCGTCGTCACGAGCGTGAGCGAGCCGACCGGCAACGCCGCGTCAGGGGCGAGCTTGGCCAAGTTGGGCAGCTTGAGCTCACCGCGCCGGCCTGGCGCCACCACCGTCCACTCGTACAACCCGCCGCCAGCGTCGATGCGCGCGATCGTCAGCTCGACGCTCTGGCCGGATTGGGCTTGGTCCAGGCTGATCGACTTCAAGTCCCACTTGGTGTTTTTGGCCGGCGTCGTCACGACTGGCAGCGGGACGAAGCCGTGCAAATCGAGCGGGTTCGCGGTGCTGGTGGCCGAGAACGAGCCGATGACCGACAGCGGTGGGGAGCCGGCGGCGCCGGTAACGGCTCGCGCGCCGAGCACGTATTTCGTGCCCGCCAACGTGCCGACGAGCGGCGGTACGCCGACGAACGAGAACGTGTTGGAGCCTGGCAGCGAGTGTTCGCTGATGCCGTTGGGCAACAGCGCGAAGCCTTGGTCCTGAATCTGAATCGCCACCGACGCGCGGATTCGATCGGGTCCGCGCGGGCCCGGCACTGGCGGCTCGAGCGTCAACGTCAAGGCGTGGTCGAGCGGCACGTCGACTTGGATGAACACATCGTCGGCTGTTTTGCCGGGCTTGACCGCGACGCCGCGCAGGATGCCCATCGCGTAGGCGGTAAAAATGCGCGGCGACTTGCTGTCGTCTTCGAGCCCCGCCAGCGTGTACATCGTGAAGTTGCCGGGCGAGGTCGACTGATAAAATTTGTAGCCGACCGAACCTTCGGTAGCGCGCGTGATGGCGCTGGTGATCGAAGGCAGGCGGAAGGTGTCGGTAGCGTCGTCGGCGAGCCGAAACACGTAGGCGACATCTTTTTCGCTATCGACCGCCGGTTGCGGCACGTTGGTCCAGCCACGGCGCTTCAGCTCCGCGTCCGGGGCCCACACCACCTCGCCGGAAACACCCGAGCCGACGCCAGGCGTTCCACCACCCGGCGGAAGCTCACCGAAGCTGCCGCAATCCGGTGACAACACCGGATCCAAATAGGCCGTCAAGTGATCGACCGGCACGTCGTAGAAGGTGATCGGCTGAAAGCACTTCAAGGCCAAAGTAATGGTTTGCGTTTTGCCGAGATCGCCGGAGAACGTCACCACACCGTTTTTGTCGGTGTGGCCAATCTGGCCCGACTCGACGTCGTCGCCCACCAACACCGTGACGCCCGGGATCGCTGCGCCTTCGATGTTGTTGAACGCCAGCACCGTGAGCTGATTGCTCAACAGCTCACCGGAGAGCCCGCCGCGGAAGCCGTTGTTGCTGTTGCTGTAGGTGAAGCCGTCGAGCACGTCTTCGCGATCGGTGCCCGACACCACGCTCAGCACCTTGGCGCCCGCGTCGCTGGGCGGCGTCACGCAGGTTAGCTCGGCGGGGCCGACGATATTGACGTCGGTGCAGGGTTTTCGGCCGATTTCGATCTCGGTAGTTTCGTCCCAGCTCGTACTGTCACCCGTCAGCGTGATGACAGTGCCACCTGAGGTGGGACCGGTGCTCGGCTTGGCTTCGAAGCGGTCGTAGGTGTAGCCGCCGGTGAGCGTGGCGCTGGTGGAAGCGGCTTTGCCGTTTTGCACGGTGATGTCGACGGCGCCGGTGCTGCCGGGCGGCGTTTGGACTTGGATGCGCTGCGGGTCGATCGGGATCAGGTTGGCGCGTGGCACCTCGACAGCGCCGAACCACACGCGCGCGTTGCTTTCGAAGCCGTTGCCGCGAAGCAGCACGCGCGTGCCGCCGGCAAACGTTCCGTGCGGCGGGTCGACACCCAACACCGCGTGCGGCTCGAGCGCGAGCGCGTCGGGTGAGACATCGGGCGCAGCGCCGTCGAGCACGATCGGGTCAGGGGCACCGGCGTCGTCAGCGGTTTGGTGGACGAACGGCTTGTCGCGGCGCGCGAGGCAGCTCGCGAAGAAAACTCCGCTGAGCAGTCCTACCCAAACCAGCGCGTGCAGGCGGCGACGCATCCAAGGCCAAGGCTACGAGCGCAGCCGGGCCTGAGCAAACGCCTTTCGCTCAGCTTGCCAAAATCGCACCGCCGCGGCCGGCCGAGACGTCGTGCGCCGTCAGCCCGAGCGCGCTCAACAGCTCGAGCGCGACCCGTTTACGCGGGTTCGAGTCGGTGGCCGGCCCGACGCAGGCAGGGCAGCCGGCGGGGCAGCTACATGACCGAATCAGCCTGCCGGCGGCCCAACACAGCTCGCGGCCCCGCTCATAAATTCTTTCCGCCAGGCCGACGCCGCCCGGAAGTGCATCGAAAAGAAACACCGTCGGGTCAAACTGCCCGGTTCGCCCCGCGTGCGGGTCACGACCCGGCGCCACCGCCGGCGCGTCGCCGTCGCTGTCCTGCCCGCCGTCACCTAGCGTCTGGCCGATGTCACGCGGATCACACATTAAGAAGAGCGTTGAGACGGTTTCCAGCGCCGCCCCCAAGCCCCGCAGTCCGTCGATCAAGGTCGCGCGTGGTTGCCCGAGCGACGCCAGCACCGCTTCGGGCACGGTGAGCCAGAAGCTGGTCGTGTGCATCTGCATCTCCGGCAGGTGCACGTCGCCGTAGCCGGCGTTCTCGTGCGTGAAGAATTTTATCTTTTTATAGCCGGTGACCTTCTCGATCACTTTCACGTCGCCGAAGCCGACGCGCGCGCGACCCAGCGTGCCGTCTTGCCGCGGTTCGATCACGCTCACGGTGCGGTAGGTGAGGGCGGTCGTGAAGTAATCGGGCTCGACCTTGCGCACGAAAGCCTTGTGATTGTCGTAGTCGAGCCGTTCGACTTGGTACTGCTCGGCGTCGTGCTGATAAATCGCCTGCTCGTGCAGCATGGTGTGGGTCGCCCGGAAATCCAGCTCGGCGATCGATTGGTTGGTCGCCACATCGATGATCACGAAATTATCCCAGCCGATGTTACGCAGCGAGACCGCGCTGGCCGGATACGCTTCGCCAGCCCAGTGGTAGCGATTGCCGGATTGGTGCACGAGCCCGTGGCCACGCAGGTACTCGAGCGCATCGCGCGTCGCGGCTGGATCCAGTGTGAGGTAGCTTTCGCCCGCGGCCGGCAACGGGTCGGCCGGGCGCGGGCCGGGCGCCGAGATTTCGAACGGCGCCTCGAACGTCGCGCACTTGAGGTGCTGAATCAGGATTTCGACGTTGCCTGGATCGATGCGTGCTTCCTCGGAGCTGGCTTCGAACAAATACTTCGGCTCACGCGCCAAGTACTGATCGAGCGCGTCGCTGCCGCAAACCAAGACCGCAATGCTGGTCTCGCCACGCCGCCCCGCGCGCCCGAAGCGCTGCCAAGTTCCCGCCACCGAACCCGGATAGCCCGCGCAAACCACGGCCGATAAATCGCCGATGTCGATGCCCAGCTCGAGCGCGTTGGTGGCGACGACGCACAAGATCTGCCCCGCGCGCAGCCCGGCTTCGATGCGGCGCCGCGTCTCGGGCAAGTAGCCGCCGCGATACGCCATCACCGCGTCCGCGCCGGCGACATCGCCGACTTTGGCGCGCAAATACTTGAGCATCACCTCGACCGAATTGCGCGACGGTCCGAAGACGATCGTCGGTACCTTGGCGCGTACCAAGTCCGCAGCCAGGTTCACGGCTTGCTTGATCGTGCTGGCGCGGATCTGCAAATCTTCGTTCACGACCGGTGGGTTGTAGATGTAGGCCTCACGACTCGCGCGCGGCGCTCCCGATTTGTCGACCAGCTCCACCGCCTCTGGCGGCACGCCGATCAAGCGCGCGGCGTGGTCGCGCGGATTGCCGATCGTGGCGGTGGCGGCGATAAACGTGGGGCGCGAGCCGTGGAAGGCCGCCACGCGCCGCAGCCGACCGAGCACGTGCGCCATGTGCGAGCCGAACACGCCGCGGTACGTGTGCAGCTCGTCGAGCACGACGTACTTCAGCCCCTGAAACAAGCTGGCCCAGCGCGCGTGGTTCGGCAAAATGCCGGCGTGCAGCATGTCCGGGTTTGTCAACACGATCCGGCAACGCTCGCGCACCGCGCGCCGCGCGTCGCCCGGCGTGTCCCCGTCGAACACCATCGCGTGCGTCGGCAGCCCAGCTTCGCCCATCAGCTGGCGCAGGTTGTGCTCTTGGTCGCGCGACAGCGCCTTGGTCGGGTAGACGAACAACGCGGTGGCGGTCGGATCTTCGGCCAGCGCCGCCAGCACCGGCAGGTGGAAGCACAGACTCTTGCCGCTCGCGGTCGGGGTCGCGATGACGACGTGGCGCCCGCTGCGCGCCGCGTCGATCGCCTGCACCTGATGCGAGTAGAGCGAATCGATGCCGCGCCGGCCTAGCGCTTCGATCAGCGACTTCGGCAAGCTTTCCGGGATGGCGCCGTACTCCGGCGAAGCGGGGGGGAGGCTCCGTTCGGCGGTAAAACAGCGCTTCACGGCGCCGCTGGCTTGCCATTGGTCGACGACTGCGCGGACGCCGGAGGGGGTGCTCCAGGGCGGTTGGGGCATGGCGCGAAGACTAGCTCAAGTACTAGACAGATGTGCGGTAGTTTAGGGTAGGCCAGCCGGCCGCTCTTGCTCGAGCCAGACCGTCAGCCGCGCTGACTCAGCGTCGCATCTACGACAACGTCAGACTCCAAAGATTGAGCCGCGAAATCACTAGGTATTTCGTGTCGCATTTGCGACATCGAATCGCGTTCGAAGAGGCAGCCTCTTCGAACAGGCGGGGGCACCCTTCGTATTTCGGAAGCGAAGGGCACGTTTACGAGCACGAGAGAGCAAGCCAATTCTGGGACATCCCCCAGACGCCGCGGATAGAAGCCGCGGAATAGCAACGGGGCGGAAAAGGTTGCCGGCGCGTGCAAGACCAAGCGACTGGCCCTTTCTCACGAGCTGTCGTAAACGGCGCTCTGGTTTTCCGTATGACCGACCCTCAAGACGGCACGCCCGAGCTGCCTGAGCTCGCGCTCGACGCCGCCGCCCCCGAAGCCGCTCCGGCCCCTGCCCCCGAGCAGTCCGCTTTTCCGGAGCCCGCGCCGTTTTCGGCGACACCGCCGACGCTGCTCACCGGCGTCGCGCCCGACCAGTCGCAGTCTCCTCCACAGCGCCCGACGTTCTTGTTCTTCGGCGGTGTGGCGGCGGTCTCGCTTGCCGCCGACGTATCGACCAAGGCTTGGGCGGAGATCACGCTGTCGCGCCGCAACCCGCTTTTGCCGTCAATCGAGCTGATAAAAGAGCACCTCGGCTTCACGCTGGCGTACAACCCGGGCGGCGCTTGGGGGCTGTTTCAGCGCCAAAGCGAATACGTTCGGCGGCCGTTCTTTCTGCTCGTCAGCCTGCTGGCGATCGCGTTCATCATCAATCTGTACGGGCGGCTCACGCCAAACCAGCGCGCGCTCAAGTGGGGGCTTCCGCTCGTGTTGGGCGGCGCGCTCGGCAACTTGTCCGACCGCATCGTGCGCTCGAACGTGATCGATTTCATTGACTACCAAGCCAAGTGGATCGAGTCGATGAATCGCATGATCGCCAAAGTCGTGCAGGGTTGGGCGATCACCGACCACTGGCCGACGTTCAATGTGGCCGATATCGCGATCTGCGTCGGAGTCGGCTTGATGGCCGTCGACATGTTCACTTCGCGCCGCGGCGCTTCGACTTCCATGCCGCCTCGGCCGCCGGCCGGCGGCAGCTTCCCCCTCAATCCGGCGCCGGTCGCCGGTCCGCGGCCGGGATCGAGCCCTGAGCTCGGCGCTTTGGGCGTGCCCGATGCGACTCCGCCCTTGAAGCCTGACGCATAAAGCTCGAAAGTCAGGCCATGCAGAGCCGCCTGTTCACGCTCGATTTCTCCGCGTTCGGCGGCGACTACACGGTTCCGGCGCCCAGCTACTTCGTCCTGCTGCTGATCGGCTTCCTGTTCGCGACCGTCATGGGTTGCATCTGGGCTAAGCGCGTCGGCCAAGATCCCGACGTGATCGTCGACCTGGGGCTGGCGATGTTGCTCGCCGGCGTTGCGGGTGGCCGTCTGCTGCATGTGTTCGCGGACGGTTACTTCTGGGACTACGTGCACCTGTGCACCGACCCGACGAAGGTCGACTGGCACGTCACCCGTACCGAGTGCGTCTCCACCTACGACGGCATCTGGAACGCCGTCCAAGGCGTGTGTCGGCCCAAGAAGGCGGACTGCTTCGCGTGGGCGAAGTTCTACGGCGGTGGCTTCGCGTACTACGGCGGCTTCATTGGTGCGTCGGTGGCGGCGTGGTTTCTGCTGAAGGCCGATCGGTTTCCGTTCTGGAAGGGTGCCGACATGGCCGGCATGGTCGTGCCGATCGGGTTGGCGTTCGGGCGCATGGGCTGCACGCTCGCGGGCTGCTGCTTCGGCAAAGTCTGGGTGTCGACGTGGGCGCTATCGTTCCCCGGGCACAGCCCGGCCAGCGAAGCTCAATGGAAGGACAAGCTGCTGGAGCAACCTTCCGACGCTTCGCTGCCCGTTCACCCGACCCAGTTGTACGAATCTGCGGCTTGTCTGGCGATTGCGGTGTTCTTGACGCTCCATCTGCACGGTAAAAAGCGCTACGACGGCCAGGTTTTCCTGTGGTTCATGGGGCTTTACGCGGCAGTTCGCTTCGTGATCGAGTTCTTCCGCGACGATGACCGAGGCGCGCTGCTCGGCCTGAGCACGTCGCAGCTGATCGGCGTAATTCTGATTGGCCTGGCCGCCTACCTCCACACGCGCCTCAGCAAGCCCGTGCCGGTCGTCGCTGCCGCCTAAAATGCCACCAAGCCGCAGCCCGGAATTAGCGTCGGCGGCCACCGTGCCTTACGCTTCGGTCATGCGATCGCTGGCTTTCGTCGCGCCGCTCGTGCTTTTCAGCGCGGCTTGCGGGCAGAGCGTTGAACACTCGAAGCCGGCTCCGACGTGTGATCCGGCCGTGATGCAGTGTCTGTTCACCTCGCCGCCCGCTTCGAGTGGCACCGGCAACCCCACGGGCAACCAGGCGGGCGCCAGCTCGTCGGGCGACGAGGTCGCCACGCTCACTGGCGAAGTCTTGGTGCTCGGCGACGACACCTTCGACCAGGGCGTGGTGCTGTCGAGCAATGCCTCAGTCTCGGCTACCGGCGAGAGCGGCGCGCGCGTCATGGCCAGCTACGATGGCAAGTCGTTCCGGCTCGAAGGCGCGCTGAAGGCGGAGGCGAATTGGTTCCTGACCGTCCCGGACACCAAGAGCGGGATGCTGCCGACGCTCGCTCCGGTCGATACGCGTTCGACGAACGCCGTCTCGGTCGCGGTCGTGAACGGCTTGGTCTTGGACTCAATCTTCCTGAACCTGAACACCGACCGCTCGACCGATCGCGCGCAGGTCGTGCTGCGGGTGGTCGACACTCGGGGGCGTTCGGTCGTCGGCGTTCACGCTAGCGCGACGCCCGAGGTCTTGGCGTACCGCACCGCGGGGGTTTGGCTGCGCGACAACTCCGGGACGGATCTGGCCACCGACGACAGCGGCCTCGCTCTGCTCGGCAACCTGCAGGCGGGCACAGCGCTGTCGACCCTGCGCGTCGCGCTCAGCGGCACCGCCACTGCTCGCGTCGACCTCGAGGTCGTGGCGGGCGCGACGACGCTGGTGACGGCCGTCATCGCTACGAAATGAGCTTGCGCATGGTCGCCGCTGGTCGCGGCCCACAGAGCCTGGTAAAGCCCGGCGTAAATGGCGCAAATCATCGACGGCAAGGCGGTAGCGCAGAAGGTTCGCGACGAGGTGAAGGCTGGCGTTACGGCGTTTCGCGCCGCCCACGGTCGCGCTCCAGGGCTGCACGTCGTGCTGGTTGGCGACGATCAGGCATCGGCGGTCTACGTGCGGAGCAAAGAAAAAGCTGCCGAGGAGATCGGCATGGCCGGCAAGGTCTACCGCCTACCCGCGTCGACCAGCGAGGCCGACCTGCTCGCCCTCGTCGAACAGCTCAACGCGGACGACACTGTCGACGGCATTTTGGTGCAATTTCCGGTGCCGACGCAGATTAGCCAGACGCGCGTGATCGAGACGATTTCGGCTGCCAAAGACGTGGACGGCCTGCACCCGTTGAGCGTCGGCGCGTTGTGGGCCGGCGCCGACGGCCTGGTTTCGTGCACCCCGTCGGGTTGTATGCGGCTCTTGCGCGAAGCCGGCGTGAAGCTGTCCGGCGCCAACGCGGTCGTCGTCGGGCGCAGCAACTTGGTCGGCAAGCCCGTGGCGGCGCTGCTGCTGGCTGAAAACGCCACCGTCACGCTGGCGCACTCCAAGACGCGCGATCTTGGCGCGGTTTGCCGTCAAGCAGACGTGCTGGTTGCTGCCGTCGGCCGCGAGGCGATCATCAAAGGCGACTACATCAAGCCGGGCGCGGCCGTGATCGACGTTGGCATGAATCGCAACGCTTTGGGCAAGCTGTGCGGCGACGTCGACTTCGAGGCCGCCGAAAAGGTTGCCGGCTTCATCACCAAAGTGCCGGGTGGCGTCGGTCCGATGACGATCGCTTGTTTGCTCGAAAATACGTTAAAAGCCGCCAAAGTGCGCAAGTCACGGGCCGGCTTCGGCGCGTAGCTTCTCGAGCAGCGCATCGACTTGCGCGGCCAGCTCGTTGGGCGAGCCGTTGTTGTAGAGCACGTAGTCGGCGCGCCTTTGCTTGTCAGCGAGCGGCAACTGAGACGCGATACGGTCGCGCGCCGCTTGCTCCGTAATGCCATCGCGCGCCAAGATGCGATCGACCTGCGTGGCTTCACGCGCGGTGACCACGACGATTGGTCGGAGCACGGCGTCGAGCCCGACCTCGAACAGCAGCGGCACGTCGTAGCCGGCCAGCTTGACGCCGTGCTCGTCGATCGCTCGGAAGCGCTCTTGCGACAGCCGTCGGACGATCGGGTGCGTGATCGCGTTCAGGCGTTTTCGGGCCTCGGCGTCCGCAAAAACCAGGGCGCCGAGCCGTTTTCGGTCCAAGCTGCCGTCGGCGACCAAGATTTGCGGGCCAAAAGCCGCCAGCACTTCGGCCAAGCCGACGCTGCCGGGCGACACCGCTTCACGCGCCAGCTCGTCCGCGTCGACCACCGGCACGCCACGGTCGCGAAAAAGCGCCGCGGCCGTGCTCTTGCCCGAACCGATGCCGCCCGTGAGGCCGAAGACGTTGAGGGACATTGGCAGGCGGAGACTAGCAGAGGGCAGGGAGTTGGCAGTTTGGAGTTGGCAGTGGGCAGCTGGCAGCTGCGAGAAGCCACTTGCCCCCGCGGGTAGTTTTCCGCAGGCTGGGCGGCGTGTTGGTGTTCCGGTCCTGCCTCCTGATAGGCGCAGCGCTCAGCGTCGCTGCGGCGGCGTCAGGCGCGCAGGCGCCGCGGCGGGTGTTTCACTTTTCGGCGTCTTCGACGCTGTTTGCGCGGCCGGGCGTGGGGCGCGACGGTTCGGTTTACGTGGGCGCCGGCGACGGTTACGTGCACGCGCTGGCATCCGACGGCAGCTACCGCTGGAGTTACACCGTCAAGGGTCGGGTGGTCGCGCCGCCGGTCGAGGAGGCGAGCAGCGGTCGCGTCTTTGTCGCCACCAGCGATGCGCGCCTGTACGCGCTCGAGCCCGACTCGCACTTGCGCTGGGTGTTCCCGTTGCCAGTCCCGCCGAAGAGCGAGCTCGCGTTGACGCCCAAGGGTACGTTGCTGTTCGTCGGCCAAGACGACTACCTCTACGGCGTCACCACCGGCGGCGCGCTGAACTTGCGCCTGGCCGCTGTCGGCGCCCGCTCGGCCCCCGCCCTTTTAGCAACCGGCCAAACTGCGCTGGTGCTCGGTGACGTGTTGGCGACCGTGAAAGGTTACGGCTACGAACGCGGCGCGCTGCCGGGCGCGTTCGGCGTTTCCGCCAAGCTGGCCGTCGACGCCGATCGAGCCATTTTTTCCTGCGAGGAGGGCTCCGCGCGGGTTGCAGCGAGCGCACGCGTCGAGCTCGATGCGAAGAGCGATTGCCTCTCTCCGCCGGTGCGCGGGGACGGCTTCTTCGCGATCGCCGAGGGCAACAGGGCGGTGCGGCTGCTGTATCCGGACGGTGGCAGCCAAGTGGTCGCGCTCGACTCGGCGCCGCTCCGTCCGATCTGGGACAGCGCACGTCGTCGCTTGATTCTGTCGACGGCGACCGGGTCGGTCACGGTGCTTGAGCTGCCGGGTGGGCAGCCGTAGCCATGGACTTCAAGCGCAAGCTCGGGTTCCTGCCGACGCCGTCGACGCCGCCCGTGCCGTTGGCTCTGCCGGCTCCCGAGCCTGAGCTCGGCTGCAGCGTGATCGACCAGCTGCGCTCTAAAATGGCTGAAATCCTCGATCGGCCGCCGGCCGTGCCGAGCTCGGCCGCAGCCGCAGATCCAAGCGAAACGACACTGCCGTTCGTGCGCGAAGAGACGCCGAACGGCCCGCTCTACCGTCGCCATAGCATCCTGCCGTCTTCGCACCACGTCGGGCGCATCCCCGTCGACTCGGCTTACCACAGTCGTCCGGAGCTGCTGGCGCTGTTGGCGCTCGATCCGTCGTTGGCGGGCGTCCCGGTGCATGGCGCGCTGTTCATCGACACTGAGACTACCGGCTTGGGCGGCGCGGGCGCGATCGCGTTCTTGCTCGGCATGGCGTGGTTCGACGCCGAACAGCGCCTGCATGTCGAACAGCTACTGCTGCGGAGCCCGAGCGACGAGCCCGCCATGCTCGATGTGTTGAGCGAGCGCCTGGCAGCGGCTGAGCTGCTGGTCTCGTACAACGGCAAAGCCTTCGATTGGCCGCTGCTGAAGGGGCGCTATGTGATGAATCGTCGGGAAATGCCCAGCGATTTGCCGCACCTGGACCTCTTGCACATCGGCCGCCGGCTGCACCGCGCGCGCCTGGGAGCCTGCCGGCTGAAGACGCTCGAGAGCGAAGTGCTCGGCTTCGAGCGCGGGGTGGACGTCGACGGCGGAGACGTGCCGGCGCGCTACGCTCACTTTTTACGCACTGGCGACGAACAAGCGCTGCGCGAAGTCGTCGACCACAACGCCTGGGACGTGGTGAGCATGGCGGCGCTGGTTGGCCTGTACGGCGAGCCATTCGACCTGATGCACGGCGAGGATCTGGTCGGCTTCGCCCGGACCATGAAGCGCGCCGGGGCGCTAGCGGTCGCGGAAAGGGCGGCGGATCGCGCGCTCGAGCTGGGCGCCAAAAGCGCGCTCAAAGTCCGCGGCGACGTCCACAAGGCCCGTGGCGATCGCGAAAAGGCGCTCGAAGATTTCGAGGCGCTCGCCCAAGGCCTCGACGATCCGGCGCTGCGACTCGAGCTAGCCAAGCTCTACGAGCACTTCGTCAAAGACCCGGCTCGCGCGCTCGAAATCCTCGACCAAGGCACGGGCGAAGCCGAGTTGGCCGCGCAAAAGCGCCGCCAGCGCCTTGAACGCAAACAGACCCGCCAGGGCGATTGAGCAAACGCGAGACGAGACGAGACAACAGGAAGGCGGGAAGGCGGGAAGGTTTTTTGGTTTCGAGCGGGCGAGGGTGGCGTCGTGGCGATCAGGCGGCGTCGAGTTTGACCGGTTTGCCCACCCCAAAATCTCGGGATTTCTTCCCGCCTTCCCGTCTTCCTGTTCGCTCGTTCTCGCTGCTCGATTCTCACCGGCCGGTGCTATATCGACGGCTCAGGTATGGCTTACGATCATCGAGCGATTGAACCGAAGTGGCAGAGTGTTTGGGAGGAGCGGCAGAGCTTCAAGTCGGAGCGCCGCCCCGGTCGGCCCAAGTTCTACGTGCTCGATATGTTCCCGTATCCGTCCGGCTCGGGCCTGCACGTGGGCCACCCGGAAGGCTACACCGCGACTGACATCATCGCGCGATACAAGCGCGCGCATGGCTTCGACGTGTTGCACCCGATGGGTTGGGACGCGTTTGGTTTGCCGGCGGAGCAGCACGCAATCAAGACTGGTCAGCACCCGTCGAAGAGCACGGCCGACAACATCACGACCTTTCGGCGCCAACTCAAGGCACTAGGTTTTTCGTTCGATTGGTCGCGTGAAGTCGATACGACCGACCCGAATTACGTGCGCTGGACGCAATGGATCTTCCTGAAGCTGTTCGAGCGCGGGCTAGCGTTTCAGGCGGAAATCCCGGTCAATTGGTGCCCCGAGCTCGGCACCGTGCTGGCCAACGAAGAGGTCATCGACGGTCGCAGCGAGCGCGGCAACTACCCGGTCATCCGCCAGCCGCTCCGCCAGTGGCAGCTGCGCATCACCGCCTACGCCGATCGTCTGGCAGAGGAGCTCGAGCCGCTCGATTGGCCCGAGACGCGACAGAAGCAGCGCGATTGGATCGGCAAGAGCGAAGGCGCTGAAGTCGAATTCCCGCTCGCCGGTCGCTCGGAAAAGATCCGCGTGTTCACCACGCGTCCCGATACGCTGTTCGGCGCCACGTACATGGTGATCGCGCCCGATCACTCGCTCACTTTGTCGCTGGCCGGCGACGCCGAACGCCCGCGGATCGCCGAGTACATCGCCGCCGCGGCGCGCAAGAGTGACCTGGAACGCACCGGTCTAAATAAGCACAAAACTGGGGTGTTTACCGGATCCTACGCGGTCAATCCGCTGACGCAAAAGCAGATTCCGATCTACACCGCGGACTACGTGTTGGGCGCCTACGGCACTGGCGCGATCATGGCCGTTCCGGCGCACGACGAGCGCGACTTCGAGTTCGCCAAACACTACGATCTGCCGATCGTCGAGGTCGTGAGCCCCGACGGTCAGCTGCACGACGCGCTCGACGCGCCGTTCACGGACGACGGCATCGCCGTGCGCTCGGGCGAGTTTGACGGTCAGCGCACGCCCGAGATGAAGCAGAACATCTTGCGCCACATCGAGCAGCACAAGCTGGGCGAGCGCAAAGTGAATTACCGCCTGCGCGACTGGGTGTTCTCGCGCCAGCGCTACTGGGGCGAGCCGATCCCGGTCTTTTTCCCAGTCTCGTGTGACGGAGATCCGCGCCGGGGCGACAAACACACCATCGACTATTCGAAGCCGATCCCGGTGCCTGACAGTGAGCTGCCACTGCGGCTGCCCGTGCTCGAGGACTACGCGCCCGGTGACCCTGCCGGGCCGCTGGTGAAGGCGCTGGACTGGCGGTTTTTCCAGCAAAATGGCCAATGGTACGCGCGCGAGACCAACACCATGCCGCAGTGGGCCGGCTCGTGTTGGTACTACTTGCGCTACCTCGATCCGAAGAACGAGAAGGCGCCGTTTTCGCAGCAGGCGTACGACGATTGGATGCCAGTCGACCTGTACGTTGGTGGCAACGAGCACGCGGTCTTGCACCTCCTCTACGCGCGCTTTTGGCACAAAGTGCTGTTCGACGTCGGCGTCGTCAAGCACCCGGAGCCGTTTCAGAAGCTCGTGCACCAGGGCATGATTCTGGGCCACGCCTATCGCTGGTATGCGGTCGTCGACGCCGACGGCAAACTCTTGCACGCGCTCGACGGCGATGACGCGAGCGTCACGGAAGACGACGACGGCACTCGGCACACTGCGGCGGGCGAGAAGGTCGACGCGCGTTACGTGACCCCGGCAGATGTCGTCTTCAAGGGCCAACAGCCGAACGTCGTGCCGTACCACCCCGAGCACGGCGTCAAGCTCCACACTGCACTGGAGAAGATGGCGAAATCCCGGGGAAATGTCGTGAATCCGGACCACGTGGTCGACGAGTTCGGAGCCGACAGCCTGCGCGTTTACGAGATGTTCATGGGTCCGCTGAAGGAGACCAAGCCCTGGCAAACGGCGGGCATCCAAGGCTGCCGGCGTTTTCTCGACAAGGTGTACGCCCTCTCTCAAAAGCCAATTTCGGACGGAGAAGGGGACGAGGAGACGCGTAAGCTGCTGCACCGCACCGTGAAGAAGGTGGCCGAAGACATCGACACGATGCGCTTCAACACCGCGGTCAGCACGATGATGATCCTGGCCAACCGCTTGGCATCACTCGAGACCACGCCGAAGGTAGCGCTCGAGCGGCTGCTGCAAGTGCTGGCTCCGTTCGCGCCACACCTGGCCGAAGAGCTTTGGCAGGGCTTGGGTCACGCCCACTTGGTCAGCGCAACGCCCTGGCCCAGCTTCGATCCGGCGCTGTGCGTCGACGACGTGATCGAAATCGGCGTGCAGGTGAACGGCAAGGCCCGTGGCCGCGTGAAACTGGCCAGGGATGCCTCCGAGGAACTCGCCAAATCCGAGTCGCTGAAGGACGAAAATGTGGCTCGTTTTATCGCCGACAAGGCGCTGAAGAAATTCATCTACGTCCCCGGAAAGATTGTGAATTTTATCGTAGGTTAGCAAATGGGAAGGCCTGCCCCACTGAACGGCTGGTCGGATGTGGATAGGTTGTTGTTTCCCGTGAAACTTGGCCCCGAAATGCGGGATGTGAATCAGGAATTTGTACCCTCAGCCCTGGGGGAAACTCGCCGAACGCGGGGTCGGAATCGGGCGCGCCCGGGAACGCTGGCCGTGGTGCTCCCGGTGGCGCTCGTGGCGTTGGCGGCGTGCGGGTACCAGCCGGTTTACGGCGGAGGGGTGGCCACGCACTACGAGGTCGTCAAAGGCCGCATAGCGACGTCGAGCTTCGAGGCAGCGGATGCCGCGGCAGCCGGCGTACGGAGCGAGCTGGGGGCAGCTGAAGCGCTCGGCAACGGCTTCCCGCGGGTGGTCGTCGAGATCGTGCGCGTGGACGAACGAAGTATTGGCGTGCGCTCCATGGGAAACACCGAGCCGCTCGCGCGTGGCTCGGAGATTGTCGTTGTGGGCCGCGCGCTGGTGCTCGAGCGCGCCGACGCTGCGCCTAGCCGCGATACCGGCGATATGAGCCGGGCCGCGCAGTTCGCCTCCGGCGCCACGCCTTCTGCCGATGCGGCCGCCCGCAGCCGTGCCGTGCGTGACGCCGCGCGGAGCCTGGGGCAGGCCCTGGGGCGCGCCGTGTTGGGGCTGCCCGAGCCTTCGGAGGGCTAAGCGGGGCCGGGTGCGTCTTCATTTAACTCTTTAACTCGGAACTCTGGCCTGGGCGCTCGCGTTGGTTCGAATCCATCTGAGCGGACATATAAGTCTAGCAAGGGCAGACGGCTAACTCGAGGACGAAGCTCGCAACTGCCAACGCCTAACTGCCCAGCTCTCGGCGCGGCTCGCTTACGGAACGCCAAGCGCTTTTTTGAAGCGCTTGGCGTCGGCGAACATGTCGACGTTCGTGAAGACGTAGGTCGCGTCCTGCGTCTTGCCGCTGCCGGCGATGTCGGCCAGCTTTTCGATCGCTGGGTCTTCGTAGCGGGACTTGTGACCGGCTGGCCCAGGCAAGCGGTAGTAAGCGACCTGGCGCTTGGACAAGCCTTGATGAAGCGGATCACGCGCGGACAACGTGTTGGTCTCTTCGGCCAAGTCGTCAGCGTCGTCGGGCTTCCAGGCGGGGCCGGGCTCGAACACGACGGTGTCGAACTGCTTTCTCACGCTCTTCAGGAAGTCGCGTAAAGCCGCGCGGTTGGCGCGACTGCTCGTAAAATCCGCAGGGGCAACGAAAACGGCCGCTTTAGCATCGAGCTCCTTGGCCACTTCGCCGAGGGTCTTGAGCGCGGTCTCGACCACCTTGCCCTCGCGGAAGCCTTCTTGCGCGATTTGGCGCGGGCCGAGCAGTGCGAACTCGAAGCCTTGCGGGGCTTCGCGTCGCCAGCGCCGCACCGTGCCGGGACCCGGGACGGCCATGTGCGTCTCCTGGACCTCCACGAACAAGTACTCTTTGAAATAGCGCGTCGCTGGAACAGCAAAACCAGCGCAGCCAACGACCATCATTTGGCGCAGACGCTAACACACGGGAGCTAGACACGCCCGCACTGGGACGCCGATTTCCCCGACGGCACGGCGCGACCACGACCGGAAAAGCCACGGAAACGGCTGCCGTCGCTTTGGTAAGCCAATGTGCACGGGCAGCCGACTCCGGCCGCCACAAAACGAGACGCGCCCGAGAGACCAGCCCTCGGGCGCGATTTTGCGCGGTAAGCGCGTTATTTGGCCGGACGAGGGCCTAGATCAGTTGAAGGGGAAGCAGTCCGTTTGGCAGTTCGCCGGTTTGTTGGCGCAGTCCACCAAGTCGGACGTCGAGGTCAGAGGGAGGCCGTTGTCGGCGGCGTCGCATTGGTTGGTGCACATCGAGGTGCAGTCCCTGAGCAGCATGTCGGCGTCGGTCTCCTTCGCCTTGTTATCGCTGAAGCAATTCAGGATGCACTCGAACTGACCGTCGGCCGCCGCCGTAGCGCCGAAGCCGCAGGCCGTCGTCGGCGTGTTGCCGAAGCAGGTCTTCCACTCGGTGCAGCACTTGGCCTTCATGCACTTCACGCATTCGCGGCCCATATCGTTGTCCGCAGCGACCGGCGAACAGGAGGGCTCGACCGTCGGGGTTGGGGAATCTGCCTCGCAAAGACCAGCCACGTAAGGGTCGCCGCCGACCCCGTCGGGCGCGCCGCCCGCCGTCGTGCCGCCGGAAGTGGAGCCGCCACCGCCGGTGGTCTTGGTGCCAGCGGTGCCTGCGCTGCTGCCGCCGGTGGTGCTGGTCTTGCCTGCGGTCGAACTGCTGCCGTCGCCGCCGAACCCGTCGCCGCCGCCGCCGCCGCCGTCACCCGAAGTGACGACACAAGCGGTGGCCAACGATGCCGCGACGCCCACCAACAGGGTCCAATTCAGCGCACGATAAGAAGACTTAGTCTGCATGTCAGAGCTCTCCGAAAAGTAGGGATACGAGCACCGCGAAGCGACGCGATTGTCGCACCACCCGGCAGCCTCGGAAAAAAGGAGGTTACCCGGATCGACGGGCCGCGTTGCACGTTATTCGTCCGCAGCCCCAAGAGCCTTCCCGGCGGCACGATTAGGCTTTCGAATCGCTCGGTTTGGGGAAACCAGGCTGGGCGGAAACCGCGCCCGGTTCAGTGGCCGGGGGTAGCCCGGCAGGCGCGGTTTCCAGCCCGGCCGGACTTTCAGTCGCCGGTGGGGCGTCGATTGCCGGCGAAGCGGCGTCGGCTTCGGGTGGCGCGCTTTCGGGGCGTGGTGCTGGCTGATCGGGGCTCGGCTTCGGACCACGCCGTCGGAAGGCGAACAAGGCGCTCGCGAAGGTCGCTAGCCACCACGGGCCGTCTCCCCAGAGGGTGTACGGCGTCTTGCCCTTGAGCCAGCGCAGCGTGGCGCGCTGCGAGGCTTCTTCGAACGTCTTGGTGTTGGAGATGATGCGGCCGTTTGGGTCGATGAAGGCGCTCACGCCGCTGTTGGTCGACCGAACGAAGAATTTGCGCTGCTCGACCGCGCGCAGCTTGGCGAGCGCCAGGTGGATCCACGGCTCGGTGCTGTCGCCGAACCAGGCGTCGTTGGTTAGGTTGGCGATCAGCTCCGGCTCGCCCTCGCGCATCTCGCGATTGACGAAGCTCGGCAGCACATCCTCGTAACAGATGACGACGGCGATTTGGTGCTCGCCCAAGCTGAGCGGCTTGAACGACGTCCCGGACTGAAAATGTCCGGTATGTGGCGACCATTCATACAAAATCGGGAACGTCTCGCCGAACGGCAGGTACTCACCGAACGCAAGCAAGAGCTGCTTATCGAAGCGGCCGACGACCGAGCCCTTCTTGTCGGTGAGCAGCGCTGAGTTGAACAGCACGTACTCGCGCGCGTCCGAAACCGGGCGTACGAGCACGCTGCCGAACAGCGCCGGGACGCCGAGCTGGCGCGTGAACTGCTGCCGGAGCACGCGGTTCGCGTCGTCTTCGAGCACCGCCGACATCACCGAGGTCTCGCTCCAGACGACGAGATCGAGCGGGCCCTTGGCTTTGAGGTCTTCGGTCAGACGCAAATGCCGATCCAAGCCTTCGTGCTTGTTCAGGCGCTTGCCCATCAGGCTCATGTTTGCCTGCACCAAACCGACTTCGAGCTTTTCGGCCGCAGCGCTGCGCGCGTCGACCATTGGGATGCGAATCCAGCCATAAATGGCTGCAACGAGCGGAACCGCGCCGACTGCCAGCACGCGCCGATGCGGAGCGCGACCGTCGAGCCGCGCGATCAAAAGCTCGGCCAAAGCGTAGTTGAACGCCAGCAACACCAGCGACACCGCGATCGGCCCGCCCAGCTCGGCGACCTGAATCAGCGGCAGCACTTGATGCACGGTGGCGCCGTAGAACCAGGGGAACAGCAGCGGGAAGACCAACTCGCTGGCAACGAAGCCGAGCGTCAGCGTGAGCCCGCGGCCCCAACCGCGCGCTTCGCCGCGCGTGGCGAGCCAACCGAAAAGCGCGATGCGCCCTGCCTGATAGCCGCACAAAATGCCCTGAAACAGCCAGCACAGCGGCAAAGGAAAGCCGCTGAAGACCTGCAGCGTGTAGCTCAGCCAGTAGAAGCCGGCGATCGTCATGCCGAAGCCGGCAGCCCACCCAATCCAGAAACCGCGCTTCGGCGTTTGCCCGGCCAGCGCCACGAACAGCGGCACCAGCGCCACGAACGACAGTGGCCAAACGTCGATCCCGGGAAACGCGACGAAGTAGAGGAGGCCCGACACGAAGGCCAACGCGTAGGCCAGCTTGGGCGGCAGCGGCAGCTTCACGATGAACAGCTCCCTGCGGATGAACAGCTCCCAGCGATCGAGCACGAGCGAACAGGGAGACTGGGAGCCGGCCGACCCTTCATCCCATCTCTGCGCGAAGGAGCGGCGAAACAACAGGAAGGCGGGAAGCCGGGAAGGTCGGATTTGGGGGTGGGTGTTACTGGCGAGATCGACGCTTGGAGCCGCGATGGGGCTTCAGGTGCTTGCTCGAACAGGCGAAACCTTCCCGCCTTCCCGCCTTCCTGTTCTCTCGCGCTGCCCTGCATGGCTTATCCGCCGAGCGCTTTTTTGATTTTGGCCAGAACGTCGTCGATTTTGAAGGGTTTTGTGATGTAGTGGCGGGCGCCGCTCTGGATACCCTTGATCACGTCGGTCGCGCCGGATTTGGCGGTCAGGAAGATGATCGGCACCGCCTTCAGCTCCGGGACCTTCTTCACCTCGGCGGCAACGCTGAGGCCGTCGAGCAGCGGCATCATGATGTCGAGCAGGAGCAGATCGGGGCGCGGCGGCCGCGCGGCGAGCTGCAGCGCCTGCTGGCCGTTGTGGGCCACGGATACGTCGTAGTGCTGGGCCAGCACCTTTTCGAGCATGCTGGCGATCGCCGGATCGTCTTCGGCGATCACGATGCGTTTGCGAATGCTGGGAGCTCCAGACAAGTCGTTACTCGGTCCGCTTGATCACGTGGAAACCGAAATCGGTCTCGACGACCCCGCTAATTTCGCCTGGTTTCAACGCGAAAGCGGCGTCGGCGAACGGTTTTACCATCATACCTTTGGCAAACTTCCCGAGCGAACCGGCGCGCTCTTTGGCACCGGGCTCATCTGAATACTGCTTGGCCAAGCCGGCGAAGTCTTGCCCCTTTTTGGCTTTGGCCATCACCTCGGTCGCGAGCTTCTTAGCTTCGTCCTTGCTGCGCGTGACGTTCGGACCAGCGCGCATCGAGCCCTTGTACTGAATCAGCACGTGGCTTGCGCCGACCTTCGGCTCCTCTTCCGGAGGCGGCGTGGGAGCGGGCGGCGGAGTCGGCGCGGCGTCGGGCGCCGGCGCATTCTCGCCGGCGACGGGCTCCGGCTGCAGCGCGGGGGCGGTGTGGCCGGGCGCCGTGAGGTCGGCACAGCCGGCCAGGGTGAGAGTCAAAGCCAAGCCGAGGGCTGGAGACAGAGGCGGCGATCGAAAGAGCTGGGGCATTGGGGGCGCCTACGTAATTACGATAGCCGTCTGATTTCAAGCATTGAGAGACCCAAAGCTTGCGGGTGATGGCTCGCGGGCGCCATAGTGACAGTCCGCATGGCGAAAATCCTCCACATCGAGGACGATCCGGCCAACCGACTGCTGGTCAAAAAGCTACTGACCTCGGCCGGTTTCGAGGTGGTCGAGGCCGCCGATGGGCTCGAGGGCGTGCGTAAGGCCATCGAGGAGCGGCCGGACCTGGTGCTGGTCGACATCGCCATTCCTGGCTTGGACGGCTACGAGGTGACACTCAGGCTGCGTTCGGAGCCGCAGCTGCGCGGTATGCCGATCGTCGCCATCACTGCCGAGGGTGACCGCGACACCAGCCTGGCGGTGGGCTGTGACGGCTTCCTGCAGAAGCCGATCGACGCACGCTCGTTCGCCGACAAGCTGCGCGGCTACCTCGATGGCTGGCGCGAGACGACGAATCCCGACGCTACCGGTCAGCGCCTGCGGCTGCAGAGCCAGCGCATCGTGAGCCACCTCGAGGCCAAGGTCGCCGAGCTGTCCGGCATGAACCAGCGCCTCTTGGAGGTCGACCAAGCCAAGAAGGAGTTTTATCGGAACATTTCGCACGAGCTGGCAACGCCGATGACCCCGATTGTCGGCTATTTGAAGCTGCTGATCGACGGCGAGCTGGGAGATTTGACGACGCCCCAGCTGAAGAGCCTGCGTGCGATGAGCGACTGCGTGCACCGGCTGCGGCGGCTGATCGACAGCTTGCTCGACGTGACGGCGCTCGAAACCGGCCGCATGCGCTTCGCCCAGCGCGAATACGATCTCGCGGAGTTGGTGCAGAAGGCCTCGCGCCAACCGGCGTTCGAGGACGGCCGCATCCACTTGGTAGCTGATTTACCGAAGCGTGGCGCCATGCTGTGCACGGGCGACGTGGAACGGCTGGGGCGCGCGTTCGACCAGATGTTCGACAACGCCACCAAGTTCACGCCCGAAGGCGGAACGGTGGGCGTGCGGCTGCGGCGGCTGCCCAGCGGCCATTTCGAAGTTTGCGTTGCCGACACCGGTCCCGGCATTCCGCCCGAAAAAGACGGCAAACTGTTCGAGCCCTTCTACCAAGTCGACGGCTCGCCGACGCGCTCGTTCGGCGGCACTGGCGTTGGCTTGGCGATCGTGCGCGGCGTCGCCCGTGGCCATGGCGGCGACGTGCGGGTGACGTCCCCGGCCAACGAGGAAATCATGGGCGTACGCCTGAACGGCGCGGCCTTCTACTTCGTGATCCCGGAGCGCTCGGGCCCTGCCAGCGAGCCGCCGTCGCGACCGCTGTGACGACGCAGGTCTACCTCGACTGGAACGCCACGACGCCGCCGCTTTCAGAGGTGGTGGAGGTGATGGCCGAGACGGCGCGGCGCGCTTGGGGCAATCCTGCCAGCGTTCACGAAAGCGGCCGTGCGGCGCGCGACGTGGTCGAGACGGCGCGCGAAGAATTGGCTCTTCTGGTCGGTGGCAACGCGCGCGACGTCATCTTCACGTCGGGCGGTACCGAGGCGAACAACCTGGCGCTGCACCGCGCACCCGCGCTGGTCACGAGCCAGCTCGAGCACCCGTCGGTCACGCGTGTGGCCGAGGTGCTCGAAGCCGAAGGACGGCCGGTGCGGTGGCTGCCAGTGCCGCCAAGCGGCTGTTTGTCGCCGGACGCCGTGGCCGAGGCGCTGCTCGGCTTGCCCGCCGGTGCGGTCGTCGCGGTGGCGGCGGCCAATCACGAGACGGGCGTGATTCAACCGCTCGAGGCGATCGCCGCGGTGGTGCAGCGCGCAGGCGCCAGGCTTCACGTCGACGCCGTTCAGGCGGTCGGCAAGCTGCCCAGCAGCCTATTCGCTGGGGCCGACACGCTGAGCCTGGCAGCGCACAAGCTGCGCGGGCCAAAGGGCATCGGCGCGTTGGTCCATCGGCCGGAGCGCGCGCCCAAGCCGCTCTTGCTCGGCGGCAGCCAGGAGCGAGGACGCCGCCCAGGAACCGTCGATCCGGTCGCGGCGGCCGGGTTTCGCGTCGCCGCGGCCTGGGCGCGGTCGTCGCTCAGCGAGCGCCAGCGCCTGACGGTGTTGCGCGACCGCATCGAGACGGAGCTGGCGCGAGCCGGAGCCGTGGCGAACGGCAGCGATGCGGCCCGGCTCGGCCACGTGGCGAACGTTTCCTTCCCGGGCCGTGCGGGCGACGAGCTGGTCGCGGCGCTCGACCTGCTGGGAGTTGCCGTGTCGAGTGGCAGCGCCTGCAGCGCGGGGACGACCGAGCCGTCGAAGATCATCACCGCGATGCTCGGGCTGGAGCGCGCGCGGGGCGCGGTGCGCGTCAGCTTGGGTGACGCGACGACCGGCCCCGATGTCGAGTTTGCGTTGCGCGCGTTCGAGCGCGTGCTTCGCGCGTGAACGACGCGCATTGAAGCGTCGGCGAACGCAAAGCTCATGTGCTGCGTGATCGTGCAGTCCATTGTCTCGCCTCGCGCCCGAGAGAGCAGCCTGTAAGCGATCCAAACTGCTAAGGATTGCGTCCGCGCCCACGGCGGAAACCCCTTTCCATTGAGTGGAAAAGCCCGGCTCCACTTACACGGCACCTGTTCAGTAGGCGCCTGGAATCGATCTAAAACATGAGATATGAGAGTCTAAATATATGTTTTTAAACGTTGATTCGATGCTTCATACAGCGCGATGGCGGCCGCCACCGAAGCGTTGAGCGAACCAATCCGACCCGACTGCACGAGGCGCGCGGTGACGCTGAGCGAGCGTCGAACCGAGCGCCCCATCCCTTCGCCTTCGGAGCCAAGCACAAGCAGCGTCGGCCCTTTGAGGTCGAGCTCGTGGAGGGCGCGGTCGGCTTGCGCGTCGAGGCCGACCACCTGGACGCCGCTGGCGACTGCTTCCGTGAGCGAGGCCGTGAGGGACGGCACGCGACACAACCGCGCGTGCTCGACCGCACCGGCCGACGCGCGGAAGGTCGCGAGGCTCAGGGGCGCCGAAGAGTGCTCGCCCCAGACGACCGCCGCGCTGGCGATGCCGACCGCGCTCCGGACGACTGCTCCAAAGTTTTGAGGATCGGAGATGCCGTCGAGCACCATGCCGAGCAGGGCTGGGTCGGCCAGCAGCTCGGCGAAGTCGAGCAGCACGAGCTCCGGGGCCCAGGCGACGACGCCTTGGTGCACGGTGCCTTCAGTAAGTGCGTCGAGCAATGCGCGCGGCTCGCGCGTGACCTCGGCGACTTGGTGGTCGGTAGCGAAGCGCACCAGCGCTTCAAGGCGTGGGTTCTCGCCGTGCTCGATGCTGACGCGCTGGATGGCGCGGCCGTGAGCCGTGATCGCTTCGCGCACCGGCTGAAGCCCGGCGACCAGCCGACCCTCCACGTCGGGCAGGTCCGGCCGCGGGCGGACGGGGCGCCTACCGAAATCAGGCCGGTGACGCAAGGGCTCCGCTCATTTCGGCCAGGATGCTGCGCGCCGCAGCGACAGGGTCGGCGGCGTCGCGGATCGGGCGACCGACCACCAGCAGACTCGAACCGTCGCGCAGCGCGGAAGCCGGCGTGCCGATGCGCTTCTGATCTCCGACCGCAGCGCCGGCCGGACGAATGCCGGGCGTCACGAGGATCGCATCGGGGCCGAGTACGCTGCGCAGCGCGCTGACCTCGGCCGTGGAGCAAACCAAACCATGGATCCCGAAGGCCCGTGCCAGCTTGCCGAGTCTCATGACATGCTCCGCGGGCGTTGCGTTCACGCCCGTTGCCTGCAGGTCGGCGGCGTCGAGCGAGGTGAGCACCGTGACCGCGAGTAGCTTCAAGCCTGCGCCTTCGACGTCGGCGCGCTTGGCGGCGGCTTCGAGCATGCGCGGGCCGCCTGCGGCGTGCAGCGTAAGCAAGCTGGCGCCGAGCTGACCTGCCGTCGCGACCGCGCGCTCTACCGTCGCGGGGATGTCGTGCAGCTTCAGGTCCAGGAACACGCTGTTTCCTAGCTTGCGACCCAGCTTCACCGCGGCTGGCCCTTCGGCCACGAACAGCTCCAGCCCCACCTTGAATACGCCCACAACCTCAGCGACCCGGGCCGCGCCAACTTCGGCCTCGGCCAGCGTCGGATAGTCGAGAGCAAACGCCAAACGTTCGCGCATGCGCCGTGCGTAGCACAGCCTCGCCAGAGGGGTGAGGGGCGAGGGGTTAGGGATAAGTCGGCGGAGGGATGAGGGGGAGGGCGGGCCGTAAGTTTGCCGGGCGTCCCCGATCCCCGGCGAGCTCGAGCAGGTCACGCCAGAAGCCAGGACCTCACAGGCACGAGCAGAGCGGATCGCCAGGTGGGCAATTACAAGGCTTGGCTGGCCCGCCAGCGGGCTTGGCTCCGCCGCCACCGTGCAGGGCTGCGCCGGCTTGCTTCTTCTGCTCGGTGGCTTTGCTGAGTTCGGCTTCGAGCTTGGCGCGGGTTGCTTCGTCCTTCGCGCTCGCGAGCGAGCTCTTCAGCTCTTCTTCGCGCTTCTGGGCCGAGTCAAAGGTGTCCTTCAGGCGTTTGGATTCGGCTTCGGCCGCCGCGATCCGCGCCTCGGCCGCGACCTTTTCCTTGTCGGCCTTCTCGGACGCGTTCTTGAACGCGACGCTTCCGCCAATCACGGCGACCAAGAGCACGCCGACGGCAATGCCGACGAACATCTTCAAGCGCTTCTTGCCTTGGTCGCTGTTCAGCGCGGCGAGCTGCTGCTCGTGCGCTTGCTGAGCGGACATCGCCTCCATGCGCGACTTGTGCTCGGCTTCGGCCTTGGCCTTTTCGATCTCGCCATGGCGAATGGCTTCGATCCGAGCCGCATCTTCCTTGCGGCGCATCTCTTCCAGGCGTCGGGCTTCCTCTTCTTCGCGGATGCGTCGCTCTTCCGTGTCACGCGCCGCGCGCTCGGCAGCGGCTTTGGCATCGGCTTCCAGGCGGGCGCGACGATCCTTGTCGGCCTCCTCTTGCTTGATGCGATCTTCCTCAAGGTTCATCAGCTCCTTGAGAGAGAAGAGAACCGAGCTTTCTTTCTGTTCGGCCATTCGGTGAGTGTTCCTAGGGAGGGCGGTCCCGCGTGGAGGCGAATACCAACCCGCAAGCGATCTCGTCAAGCGCACGCTTGCTTTGACCGGGGACGCTGAATGTAATGGAGGTTTCCAGTCCTGTCAGCTTTGGACCAGCGCTGTTCAGGGTCCTTGGGTTCAGGTGGCTCCTACACTGTGGGATATCGTGGCTAAACGTGGCCAAAGTCGCCTCGCCCCCTGCCAGCGCCACGCGGGACCGCGACCGTGCTTCCCCGCACCAGGCTGTTCTAGAGTGGTCGAATGGCGACCGAGGTGCAGGCGCAGATCACTGGGACAGTTTGGAAGATCTTGGTGAAAGCCGGTGACATGGTGGCCCAAGATCAGACACTCGTCATCTTGGAGTCGATGAAAATGGAGATGCCGGTCGAGTCGCCCGAGGCTGGTCGCGTCGTCAGCGTCGCCGTGAACGAGGGTGTCAGCGTCGAAGAAGGCGAGCTACTCTTGACCCTGGAGAGCCCGTGAGCCGACTTCGCTCAGTTTGCATCGCTTTGGGCGTCGCGGTTGCTTGCGGTGGACCGCAGCAACTCGGGGGCTCGGGTGCGACGTGTTTTCGCGACGACGACTGCGAAGCGGGCATGATTTGCGTCGCGCCGAAGCCGGACGATATCCACCGCGTCTGCAGCACCGATCCCACGCCGTTGATCTCAATGGTTGTGGGGCCGCCCGTAGCAGCGATGGCTGGCGCCGCCGCGCTCGCCGGCGCGGCCGGCATGGGTGGCGCGGCTGGCATCGGTGGTGCGGCTGGCATCGGTGGTGCGGCTGGCATGTCCACCGCGGGCGCGCCGCCGAGCGCGGGCGCGAGCGTCGGTGGCAACGCCAGCGCCGGGACTGGCGCCGGCGGAAAAGCCGGCGCGGCTGGTGCAGGTGGCAGCGCGGCGGGCGGCACCGACACGGCCGGAACCGGTGGCAGCGCGGGGACGAGCGGCACGGCAGGTACGGCGCCCGACGGTGGCACGCCGCCCTAGCGCTGGGTTAGCTCATTCCTTCCAGAAGAACTTCCACGGGTTGTGCTTCAAATCGCGGATTAGCTCCTGGAGATCGTCGTAAACGGCTTCGTCCATCATCAGCGCCCCTACGGTGCCTTTGCCCTCTTTGACGTGTTTCATCAAGCCTTCGGCATCTCGAGCCAGGCCTTTGGCGCGCCCGCTCGCCTCGGCCAAGTCGCGCGTCATGTTGTCGAGCCGGGCCAGCTGTTCGTCGGTCGAAATCTTGCCGGTGATCTTCTTGGTGTCGCTCAGTACTTTTCGACCATCTTCCAAGACCGGTGGCAGATTTTCGGCCAGCACTTTGCTGCTGCGTTCGACGTCGTTGAAGATGCGCGTGACTTGCGGACCGTCGACGTAGCGCTCGCGTGCCGCCTTCATCGTGTCGCTGGCGTCGGTCGAGAGCCTGTCGACGTTGTCGACGATGCGATCGAGCTTGTCGCTGTTGCGCTCGAAAAAGTTGCCGCTGGCGCGTAGTGTTTTGTGTAAACCATCGAAGGTTTCCGAAATTTTTTGCTCGTTGTTGGCAACGCCCATGTACGCCTTGTGCAAAAGCTCGTAGCCCTCGCTGAGCAGTAGATCGAGCCGCGGCGGGCTGATGCCCTGCACGCTGGAGTTGTCTGGCAACGTAGGGCGATCGGCCGACCCCGGCTCGATCGCCAAAAACATCTCGCCGAGCACGCCTTGGCTGGTCACGAACCAACGCGAGTTGTCGTGGATGGCGGTTTGGTAGCGCCGCTCGATGCGCGCAACGGCGCGGATTGGCGCTTCCGGCTCATGAGTTTTGGGGTCGACCTTGCCGCCGCGAAACTCCAGCTCGCTGACGCGCCCGACCTTGACGCCTGAAATCCGGACCGGCGCGCCCGCCTGCAGGCCGCCCGGATTCTGGAACGTGACGTAGACGGTCAGCGTCGGCTCGAAGCTGAGCCCGCCCATTACGACCACGAACCCGCCCAAGAGGCCGAGCGCGACCAAGATCAGCGCGCCGACTTTAACTTCGATCGACCGTTGACTCACTCGATAGGCCCTTCGGCGCGACCGTTGATGAACTGCTGAATCACCGGATCAGCGCTGGCTTTGAAGTCAGAAGGCGTGCCCAATAGCCTCACTTTTCCCTTGTATAGCATCACGATGCGGTCAGCGATCCCGAAGATTGAGGGCAGATCGTGCGACACCACGAGGCTCGTGACTTTGAGCCGGTCGGACAGGTCGCGGATCAGCCGATCGACGCGGCGCGCGCTGACCGGGTCGAGGCTGGTGGTCGGCTCGTCAAACAGCACGTACTTAGGCTGAAAGCTCAGCGCCCGCGCGATCGCCACTCGCTTTTTCATGCCGTCCCCGAGCTCGTTCGGGAAGCGTTCGGCGAATCTACGCATTTGGGTCTGGTCGAGCAGGCTCAAGGCCTCGCGCCGAGCGGTCTCTTCGGACAACCCGCGGTGCTTGCGCAGCGGGAGCGCTACGTTCTCGACGCAGGTGATCGAGTCGAACAGCGTGGAGTGCTGAAAGACCATCGCGCACTTCTTGCGGACGGCGTACATCTGGCTCTCGTCGAAGCGCGAAACCTCTTCGCCATCTAGCCAAATTTCTCCGGTGTCGGGGCGCAGCAAGCCGATCAGTTGTTTAATCAGCACGCTCTTCCCGACCCCGGACGCGCCGATCACGAAAAACACCTCGCCCGGCTTCACGTCGAAGCTGACGCCGTCGAGGATGCGACGCTCGCCGAACGACTTCTTCACGTCCCGGAAGGAGATCAAGCCGCCGCTACTTTGCCAGATTTGACGCAGGACCTAGAGCAAAGTAGCGAATCTATCATGGGTTTCTGGAGAACGGCGCACCTCGCCAACAGCCTGGCGGCGGCTGTCGGGCTAGCGGGGCTGTCCCTCGCGGTGGCTTGCTCGGGCAGCAAACAAAAAGGGCCCGAGGCGGCGGCCGATGATTTATCGGGCGCGCCGCCGCCCTGCCACAAGAACGAAGTTCGCGAATATTTCTGCGACGACTTGCTGCCGCTCAGCTCGGAGAAGCCCGCGCCGGAGCCGTACCAAACCTGCCCTGGCAGCGTCGGCTTGAAAGGCAACATTTTCGTGCCCACGTCTAGCTCGGCGCGCTTCGACATTCCGCGCACGACCTGGACGCGCAAGCGCGTCCCGCCTGGACACGCCTGTTGCTACTCGTGGTGCTCGACGCTGGTAGTGGGTGACGTGGCCCAGATCGACGTCAACTCCTGCCGGCAGCCCAACGCGATGGCGGAGCATCTTTGCGTCAGCGCCGCGGAAAATGGCGTTTCCGATGCCGCCGCCGCGCCGAATGAGCGCTGCTCGGCGGCTGTGGTTCCGCCGGCGGGCGTCGCGTTCACCCCTCCGAAAGCCGCCGGGCTTGATTTGCAAGCGACCGCGGAAAAGCGTGGTCAGGGCCTGTCCGATTGCTGCTACGGCTGGTGCAGTCGCGCACCGCTCGGCACCGGGCTGGGAGCCAAGTAGACGCTCAGGGCGATGCGGCGGTGGCATTGGGCGGCTGTCGGCGCGGCTTGGAGCGCACTTTGCTGCGCCTGTGGTGCGCGTGCCGAGCCGAAGGCGGCTGCGCCCGGCGCCAACTCCGAGGAGTGGACTCCGGCGCTCGAAGACCGGCGTCCACCGCACCATTTACGCAGCTTTGCCGAGCTGGGCGCTGGGCTCGGTATCGGGTTGGGCGGCTATTGGCTTTTCAAGAACGACAACGTGACGGACTGGGATAATCCCCAGATCGCCCGGCGCTTTGATGGCTCGGCTTGGGCGCTGGACACCAACGGTCTCGGGGTGAATTTCTTGGGCCACCCGTCGTGGGCCTCGCTCACCTACAGCTTCGCGCGCGCCAATCACCAGAGCGTAGCCGGCGCATTTGGCTACGCATTTCTATTTTCGACCGCTTGGGAATTGGTCATCGAGTTCAAGGAGAAGGTGAGCATCAACGACGTTATCGTGACGCCGGGCACGGCCGTCCCGGTCGGCGAATTTTTCTACAAGCTCGGCCTTTACTTGGACAGCGGGCACGATTCGTCGACCGCCGTGCGAGCCCTGCGCTGGGCGCTCGGAACCGGCGTGGCGCTCGACCGAACCCTCGACGGTCGCAGCTCGCCGCGTGTCACGTCGCTGGATAATTTAGGATTTTCTCGGCAGATTTGGCACGAGTTTTCGATCAATTACGGAGCCTTAGCGATCGCGACGCCGAACCAGCGCAACTACACGCGGTTCGCCGTCGGCTTATCTAGTCGCCTTGTCACCCTGCCAGGTTATGGCAGGCCCACCAGCTTCGGTCGTAGTTTCTACGGCGCGGAGGTGTCGGACTTCGCGTTCGCCAGCGAAGCCTCGCGCTATGGTGGAGGCATTTTGATCGAGGCTGACACGATTGTCGCCGGCTACCATGCGCAAGCGATTGAGCGGCGCGCCCGCGTCGATCGCGGGGTCCAGGTGACGGTGGGCACGAGCGTCGGGTACGAATACCTGCGCTCGTCGGCCAATCGTTACGCGACCTTCGAGCAGGCCATCGCGCTGCCGAGACCGGACCTCAAGTCGCACTCGCCGACCGACCGCGAGCAATTCGCGGCGTTCGATCTGCCCGGCTTGGCCGCCGACGTGCGCGCGCTCGGCGGCTGGGGCAGCTTCGACCTCTCGACGCGCTTGGAACCGAGCTTTGGCGGCCTGGGCGCCGCGGCTTTTTACGATTGGACGGCCGCGAATCCTGAAGAACAGGCCAAGCATGTGTTGCACAAACACGGCTATTTCTATGGCTGGGGTGGGTCGTTGAGGGTCCGCGCCCGGCTCGCGCTCGGACCACTGCGCGCGGGCTTCGACCTCAAGTACGCCGCCTATCAATCGCAAGACGGTCTCGATCGCTTTCAGGAAACGGTGACTGTCGATGAGCACGCTTCGGGTGACGTGCTGCGCTGCTCGGGTAGCCTCGGCATCGCCCCGCCGAAAAGCTCGGTCGCGATCCGTCTCGAGCTGGGGGTTCGGCAGTTTCGCTCGCGAGTCGGCGAGTTCGAGCGGACGGCGCGCGGCGTCGAACGTGGGGTGAGCGCGACCTGGACGTTCTGAGCGCTTACGCGCCGAAGATCAGGTAGCCGCTGCCGCTGATCACGAAGTTGAGCACGATCACCGCCAGTGACGAGCCGACCACGGCGCGGGTCGTCGCCGAGCCCACGCCTTCGGAGCCGCCGAATGCGGTCAGGCCGGCGTGCGCGCTGATGATCGGAATCGCCGCCCCATACGCCACACACTTGGTCAAACCAACCACCACGTCGGGCGCTGACAGCAGCGACAGATTCAAGAAAGTCCGCGGATTTATCCCGAAAAACGCCGAGGCAGTCCAGGTGCCGGTCGCGACCGCCACGCACGCCGCCAGCACGACCAGCATAGCAAACATGCCCAAGCTGGCCAGAAAGCGCGGGCAGACCAGGTACTTAATCGGATCCGCCCCGCACATGTGCAGCGCGTCCACCTGCTCGGTGACGACCATCGAGCCGATCTCGGCGGCGATGCCGGCGCCGACGCGCGTGGCCAACATCAACGCGCAGATCGACGCGGCCAGGTCGCGCACCAAGAGCTCGAGGAATGTCGCGCCGAGCAGGCTCAAGTCGGGCACGACCCGCTGGGTTTGCAGGCCGGCTTGATAGGTCAGGATCATGCCCATGAAGCCCATCACGATGCACAGAAACACCAGCGACCGATTGCCGATTTCGTACATTTGCCGCAGCACCGCGCCGCGTTCGAGACCGCCCTCCAGGCAGCAGCGCACGGTCAGCTTGAGCAGCCGGTAAAGCTCGCGCAGCGTGACGAGTAGGCCCGGCTCGCCGGCAGAAAGCGCCGTTTCGCTCATGAGATAGCGAATGAAAGCAGGTAGTCGATGACGAAGATACCGGCCGCGCTGACCACGACCGCGGAGTTCACCGCGCGGCCTACGCCCGGCGCGCCACCCTCGGTCGCCAGGCCGTAGTGGCAGCTCGAAAGCGCGATCGCGACGCCGAACACCGTGCTCTTGATCAAGCCGTGCATCACGTCGCCGATGCCGAGCAAGCCGCCGGTGAGGCCATTGTAAAACACGGTCGGATCCACGCCGAGTAGCACGCGGCCGGCCAGCGACGCGCCGATCAGCGCCAGCACGTCGGCCAGAATCGTCGACAAAAATAGCGTGATTACGATGCCGTAGAAGCGGGGCGTAACCAAATAGCCGATCGGATCAATGGCCATGGCGCGCAACGCGTCGACCTGCTCGGTCACGGTCATGGTGCCGAGCTCGGCGGTGTTGTTGGCGCCAACGCGACCGGAGATCATCAGCGCCGTCAAGAGCGGGGCGATCTCGCGCAGCGTGCCGAAGCCGGCGCCCCAGCCGAGCAGGCCCTGCGCCCCGTAGCGCTCCACGATCGGCGCGGCCTGGATCACCATGATGCCGCCGACGAACAGCGCCGTGACCGCCACGATCGGCACCGAACGCAGGCCCATTCGGTACAGGCTCCGCGTCAGCTCAGCGCGGTCGACCGAGCCGCGCAGTGTTCGGCTGAATATCTGGGCCATCAGCACGCCCTGGGCGCCGACGAGCGCCACGACGTCCGAAAAACCGCCGAACAGCGGCGAGAGCGAGGCCGATGTCTCGGCTGGTTCGGCGTTGCTGCTCACGACCGGCAGACTACA
This sequence comes from Polyangiales bacterium, assembly GCA_038230915.1. Lineage (GTDB taxonomy): Bacteria > Myxococcota_A > Polyangia > Polyangiales > Polyangiaceae > PMG-095. The sequence continues at coordinate 33,777 of JBBRMI010000002.1, forward strand.
GCCCAGGCCGGCTACCGCCAAGCGCGCCACCATTGGTCTCATCTCAGCTGGTGACCACGCCCGCCGATCCTGGCTCCTGGCTCCTGGCTTCGTTTTCGCTGCGGTCCGGTGCTCACGTAGCAGCCTACGCTCCGCTCCCGTCCTCGCGAAAGCCTCGCCAGAAGCCAGGCTTGGCGGGCGGGCAGCTGAAAGATGAGACCAGTGATCGCCGCCAAGCGCGCCGTCGGGTGTAAGGTGCCTTCCTCAATGGCCTTCGATTCGCGCCGAATCGCGCTGCAGTTGTGGACGTTGCGCGACCACCTCAAGACCGCCGACGACGTCGCGCGCAGCTTCGCGCGCGTGCGCGAGATTGGTTATGAGCACGTGCAGCTCAGCGGTTTGGGACCGATTCCTGCCGCAGAGGTCAAGAAGCTGGCCGACGCCGCCGGGCTCGGTATCTGCGCGACGCACGAAGATGCGCGCCAGATCATCGAAGAGCCGCGTCAAGTCGCGGACACGTTGAGCACGCTGGGCTGTCGTTTCACGGCTTATCCATTTCCACACGTGCCGCTCGACACGCTCGACCAAGTGTTCGAACTGGCCGACAACTTGACGCGGGCGGGTGAGGTACTGCGCTCGCGCGGGCAGCTTTTGACGTACCACAACCATGCGATCGAGTTCCGAAAGCTCGGCGGCAAAGCGATCTTGGATTGGCTGTACGAGCGCACCGATCCGGTGATGGTGCACGGCGAGTTGGATACGTACTGGGTGCAGGCGGGTGGGGGAGATCCGGCTGGCTACTGCGCGCGGCTGAGCGGGCGCTTGCCGCTTTTGCACCTGAAGGACTACGCGATCACAGCCGAAAACGAACCGATCATGGCGGCGCTCGGCGACGGCAACCTCAACTTCCCGACCATCTTGCGCGAAGCGAACGCCGCCGGCTGCGAGTGGTACATCGTCGAGCAAGACCGTGGCTTCGAGGACCCCTTCGTCGCCATCGCCACCAGCCTGAAGTACCTCAAGTCGCTCTAAGTCTCGAGATCGAAGCAACAGGAAGGCGGGAAGGCGGGAAGCTCAGAAAGAAGGATTTTCTTGCGCGCTGCGCGCAAGAAAATGCCCTTACTCAGGCCTTCCTGCCTCCCCGCCTTCCTGTTCTCTCGGGCTCGGGTCGTTGTCGTTACAGCGGGCCGTCGGGGCTGCCTGTGACGAATTGGCGGACGGCTTCGTTGTCGCTTTGGCGCGCGGCTTCGACGCTGCCGTCGAAGGCCAGCTTGCCGTCGAGCAACACACCGATGCGGTCGGTCACTGGCAAAAGCCGATCGAGATCGCTCGACACCATCACGACGGTCGCGCCGGCCGCGCGTTGCTCGGCGCGCAAGAGATCGAAGATTCGCTGTGAAGTCACTGGATCGAGGCCGGCAGCGGGCTCGTCGTAGAGTACCAGCTCGGCGGCTGCCACGGTGGCGCGCGCGACGCCGACGCGCTTTTTCTGACCGCCGCTCAGGCGCGACGGAAGCCGCTCATCGAAGCCGCTCAGGCCGACGCAGGCCAGCCGTTCACTCACGCGCGCTTGGACTTGGCCGTCGCCCGCGCCGCGCTGGCGTAGTGGAAAACCGATGTTTTCGGCCACGGTCATGAAGTCGAACAGAGCGTTGTTTTGAAACAACATGCCCATGCGCTGGCGCAGCGCCGAAAGACCCGGCTCGTCGAGCCGCATGACGTCTTGGCCGAGCACCCACACTTCTCCACTGCGCGGTCGGACCAAGCCAGCCAAGCATTTGAGCAGCACACTCTTGCCGCTCGCGCCGGGGCCGATCAGGCCGTACAAGCAGCCGCGCGGGATCTCGAGGTTGATGTGGCGCAGCACCGGTCGCGCGAAGGCCACGTTCAGGTCGCGCAGCGCGATCGCGGTCTCGACCGACTGGGGCGCCAAGCCGGTAGTCACCGGGCAGCCGCGCCAGTATCGGCGCGCGCTTGAACTAGCGCGTCTTCAGTCCGCCGCACCTTGGCCCATAGTAGCAAAACTGCCGCCAAAAGCGCCAGATTGAACGCAACGGCGCCGGCCGCCACGAAGCGCAGCGGCGACAGTGAGGCGCGCGTCACGGTGATCGGGCCGACGCGGCGCAGCTCCTTGTCGGCTGGGCGCGCGCTGGCCGGCGCGGGGCTCGACACCACCGACACGTCTGCCGGGGCGAGGCCGGGTACGGCGCCGGCGACTAGCCGCTGCACGTCCGACACGGCGAGCGGCGGCGCGGCGCCGCGATGACGAATCAATACCGATGCCGACGGCTTGGTCGGCTCGGCTTCGTCGAGCGGGCTGCGTTCCGGCGCCGCCAAATGCACGCGCGCTGACACCATGCCGTCGACCGCTTGCAGCGACTGCTCTAGCTCGCCGCTGATACCGGAGAGCAGCCGCGCGTGCTCCGCTAGCCGGCTCGGCACCATCGAGCCTGTGCCCAAGCTCTGCAAAATTCCGGGATTTTCGTGGCTTGGGACCGCCTCTTGCGACAGCACCGAAGCTGCCGCCGCCGCTTCGTCGCGCCCCACCGTGACGCGGAAGCGACCTTCAGTCTCCGGGTCGCGCTCCTTCTCGGCCGACACACCGCGGCCTTCCAGCGCGACGACTGCGCGGTTGGCTTCGGTCTCGGGCAGATCACTGGCCACCGCCGTGGTGCAGCCGGCAGCGCCGAACAGCACCACCAACAGTAGTGCTGCCCGGTCTCGCGTCTTCCCGTTCCCGCCTCCGTCCGTCACTGTTTCGCTCGCTCAGAAGTTGGTGGTGGCTACGTCTAGCTTGGGGTTGCTGGGGAAACTCAAGCCGCGCACGCCGGCCGCGACGCAGGATTGGATGCGGCGATCGGGCGGGGTGGCGCTCACCGTCACGCCGACGGCGCGACCGTTCTGCACCGCGGCGCAGATCCGCAGGTGCATCGAGTCCGGCACACCGCAATGGCCGAAATACGAGCCGCGATTCAACACCGAGCTGTACTGGCCTTGGGTCAGATCGGCCTGGCCTTTCGGGCCGCCCATCGACATCTCTTCGACGTAGGCGTTGCGCGCCGACTCACAGCTCTGCCCTCCGCCCAAAATCGGGTAGCCACCGCTCTTGCCAACCACGCGCGCGCCACCGCCGCCCTTCTTGCTCGACTTCAAGTCACCGTCCAGCTCGACGTTGGACAGCGAATCGGCTTGCACCGCGACCTCATCGCTGCGTCGGCCGCGCGCGGTCAAAAACCAAATCCCGGCGGCGATCACCAGCGCACCGACGATCGCGACGCCGAAGAACGCCTTGCCGCGGGTGCTGCGTGATTCTTGCACGACCACGCGCTCGATCGCTTCCTTCTCGGCTTTGACTTCGCGATTCAGCTTGGCGTGCTCGGCGAACGGTGCAAACTCGTCCCAATCCTTGATCGAGCGCTCGTCTTTGCTGAGCCCGTCACGGATGATGTCGTTCTCGACGAAGGTGTGGCTGGCGATCTGCTGCAGCAGCTCCACGGCGCTGAAAGGGCCGTGATCCATGCCCTCCTTGACCACGACGTAGCGCGGCCGCGGGTCGCTCTCGAGCCGTGCCTTGAGTGACGCCAGCTCGCTGGTCGCGTCGGGAGCACGCGCGACCGGTTTGGCCTGGGTGACGCCGACGTTGTAGCCAGCGGTTCGTGGGAGGGGCGGCAGCATCGACATCGACACGTCGACCTCGAAACCCGCGTCGTGGTCTAGATGCGACATGTCAGCGGGGGGCGGTGGAACGACGCTGCCGGCCGGGGCAAACTGATGCAGCGCCTGAGCCAGCGCGTTCAAGTCATCGGGGCGATGGGCTGCGTCGGACACCAGAGCCTTAGCCAGAACAGCCTCGAAATCAGCGCCCAACGCTGGCACGACCTCGCTCGGGCGGCGCATACCCGGGCCCACGGCGGCACCGGTGACGAGCTCGTAAAGGATGGCGCCAACCCCGAAAACGCTCGCGCGTGCAGCGCCGGCGCCGGTCTTGGCCTCGGGCGGCAAACAAGCCTTGTCGCGGGGCAACAGCGGCGCTTGCTGCGCGTGCTGCGGCGAGACCTGAAAGAAGCCGTATTGGTCCTCGAGCAACATCGACGGATGGAGGAACAGTTTGTGACCGGCGCGATGCAAGTCGGCCAGCTGCACGCACAGCGGCACGACGATGCCGACCGCTTGCTTGAGGTTCAGCTGCGTCCCACGCGACCTCAGCTCTTCGAGGCGGGCACGGAGGGAACCGGGAGCGACCGCGGTGCCGACCGGGAGGGGCGTGACCAGATGTTGAGCGCTCGTCATTACAGGGGCGCGGATGCTAGCGCTCCCGTCGAGCGTTTTCTAGCCCGGCCAGATGTGCGCTTTGATGGAAGATTACAGCGGCGTCTCGCCTTCGCGCAGCGGGCGGGCCCAAGGGTGCCGCCGAGGCGCCAGGCTGTGCCGTAAAAACCGGTTCAGAATGGGTGCGATATTGGCGGGGATGTCGGCATCCCACTCACCCCCGTGGATGTGATCGAGGGCGTGCGCGTGCGCGTCGAGCAACGTAAAGCCCGGCACCGACTCGATCGGAACGCCCAACCGCTGCAATTCGCCGGGGAAAGACGCGGCGTCGGCGCGGACTAGCCGCACTTTGGCGAGCGCGCTCTGCATTCGGGCGTCGGCCAACGCGCGGCCGACCGCCGCGCACGGCTCGCAGTCCGGTGTCACCGTCCACAGCACGACCTGCTCGCCGGCTTTGGCCGAGTCGTGAAGTTGGACCAGCAGCTGCGATTCGAGCGCGTCCGCCCCGGCGGCGGCTTCGACGATCGCGATTTTCCCAACGTGCGGCGGCAGCGCCGGCAGGGCGGGCTCGGCGTCCGCCAACTCGGCGTGGGCCGGGGGAGCGCTGACCGGCGGCGGCGCGACCACTACCCGCGCTGGATCCGGCCGGACCGCGAGCGCGACCAGCACGCCGATGCCGACGACCGAAAACACGAGGTTAGCGATACCGAGGCCGATGCCGGTACTAGCTAGGCCCTTGCCTGCCAGCCGTCCTTCCGAGCGCTCGATTTCAGCGTGAGCTATCCAGCCGAGGGCGATCGCGACGACGCCGCCGATGCCGAACAAGCAGAAGAACGACAGCACGCCCGCCGCGAGCGCCAGCGTCGCGGTTCCGCTCGTCTTGAGGGGGCCCCGGGGCTGACCCCACCCACCAGCTTCACGGAACGGGTCGGGCATCTTTTTCAACTTTGAGTATAGGCCCCTCGGGCCGCGAGACAATCCGTCGACAGCCCAGAACCGCGCGGCGAGGTTCGGCTGACCGTGGGGTCTCGTTTCTGAGCCGCCGAAGATGAGACCAACGATAAGCCCGCTTCGGCTATGGTGCGCCGGTGCGCTGCCGTTTGCCGTGGTCGCCCTGGCCCCTCGCACTGGTTTTTGGCGCTTGCTCGGCGCTGAGCGCTGTCTCGGGTCGCGCGCAAGTGCCGATCCGCGCGCCCGAAACTCCAGTCGAAAGCGCCGAAGAAGGCGCGCGCCGGCATTTCGATCGTGCGCTCGACCTGTACCGCTCTGGCCGCTATGCCGAAGCCCTGGAGCAGCTGGAGAGCGCCGCCAAGCTCGATCCCAACGGCAAGGATTTGTTCTTCAACTTGGCGCTGGTTCACGAAAAGTTGGGCCAATTGCCCGCCGCGGTCGCCGCGCTCGAACGGTTTCGTGAGCTGGAGACCGACGACGTCGAGCGCGCGCGGGCGCGTGTTACGATCGAGCGACTGCGCGGCGCCGAGCAGGCCGGGCAGGTGGCTGGACCGGGGCCATGTCCGGAAACGCTGCCGACCCCGGCCCCGCCCGCGAACGGGCCCCGCGCGGTGCTGATCGGCACGGCGTCCGTGGCCGTGATGTCACTGGTCGTGGGTGCGGTGTTCGGCGCCAAAGCGCTGGCCGATGATGTTGCCGATACCGGCACTTCGCCCGCGCTTTCGGTTAGCAAATTGCGTGAACGCGCGCGGCGTGCAGAGCGCGAGGCGTTGGTGGCCGACATCGCGTTTGCGGTCGGCGCGGGGTCGGCCGGCACGTTCGCTGGAGTCTGGCTACTTTCGCCCGGCGATCCAAGTGCGCGCGCCGCGGGTATTACCCTCCGGAGTTACTTTTGAGGCGACTCGCGGCCTTGCTCGCGCTCGGCTGCGCGACGTGTAGCCTAATGATTGCGGGCGAAACAGCTCCGTTGCCTTGCTCGCAAGAGGGGCTGCGCGGGCCGCCGGCGTGCGACGAAGGGCTGACCTGCCGGGCTGGCCTGTGCCGCAGCGAGGCGGCGGCCGGTGGGCGTGACGGTGACGCCGCCGGCGCCGGGGCCGCCGGTACCGGCGCAGGAACCGACACCGATCCGTCCGCAGGCGCTGGCGCTAGTGGATCTGGCTGACGTGAAGTAGGGGGAAGCGCCCCGAGGTAGGATGCCCCTTGCAGTTTGACGAATCAGCCTTCAAAGATGTTCGGGCCTCCCTCGGGTCCGTGTCCTGATGCCGCTTCCTGCACACGACTCGACGCTTCCGCCGCTGAGCTCCCGCTTGTCGCGCGTGTGTCCGCGCTGTCGCTCGCCAGCTCCGGACGGGGTGGGCTGGGACGCCAAGTGTGCTGTGGACGGGCTGGCGTTCGTCGAATCGCGCGCGCTCGCGGAGAGCGACCACGATCCTTTGCTTGGCACGACGCTGGCGGGGCGCTTCACGATCTTGTCGCGGATTGGCGGCGGGTCGATGGGCTCGGTTTACCGCGCGCGCCAGGCAGCGGTCGGGCGTGACGTTGCGTTGAAAATCGTGCGCCGCGATCGCGCCTACGATCCGGAGACCAAGGCGCGGTTCGAACGTGAAGCGCGCGCGGTCTCGCAGCTGAAGAGCCCACATACCGTCACCGCTTTCGATTTCGGCGAAGCCGAGGACGGCTCGTGGTTTTTGGCTCTCGAAATGCTGGAGGGCGAGACGCTCGGCGAGCGACTACGCCGCGAGAAGCGGCTGCATTGGGCCGAAGCGCTGCGTTTGGCTTCCGACGCGCTCCGGAGCCTTGCCGAAGCGCACTCGCAAGGCATCATCCATCGCGATCTAAAGCCGGACAACCTGTTCTTGGCTCGCGTTCACGATCCGAGCGGCGACCGCGAAATTTGCAAGATTTTGGACTTTGGCATCGCCAAGTGGGTGCGCGACGAAGACGCGCCCGTCGACCAACTCGAGACGCTGGCCGGCACTGTGTTCGGAACGCCTCGCTACATGTCGCCGGAGCAAGCGCAGGGCGCTCCGCTCGACGCGCGCTCCGATCTGTACTCGCTCGGCGTGCTGTTGTTTCAGATGTTGGCAGGGCGCGCGCCGTTCATCGATGACGACGCCGTCGTGGTGATGGCCAAGCATATCAAGAACGCGCCGCCCGACCTCGAAGAAGCTGCTGCTGGCGTCGAGATCCCGATCGCCGTGGAAGCGGTGGTGCGCCGCGCGTTGGAAAAGCTACCCGAGAATCGCCCCGCCACCGCCGAGCAAATGCTCAACGAGCTGGACCAGGCGCTGGCGGCGTCGCGCGCGGTCGAAAGCGGCGTGCGTCCGCACGTGGCGGCTGACGATTTGCCCGAGAGCTTGCGGCTCGCGGAGCGCCGCACGTGGCTGTTGGGGGCGCTTCTGGCAGCTTCGTTGGTCGCGTTGATCGCGCTCGGCCTCGCTGTTTGGGGGCGGCCGCTGAAGCGGTCGTCCGCGGGCTCTGGCATCAGCATGACCAGCAGCGCGCTGCACACGATTGCCGATCACTCGAGCGATGACAGCGTCACTGCGGCCTTACAGCCGGCTACACCTACAGTGGCGCCAGTCTCGACTTCCAGTCTAAGACTGGAAAATTCCGCCTCGATGGCGCGCGAGCCGAGCCTAGCGGTGCCGGACAGCGCGGCGAAAGAAGCCGTCATGCCGGCTTTGGGTTCAGGGCATTCACAACGTGCGCCGTCCGCCGCTGCTGCGTCCGCTAAGAAACCCACGACGAAAAGCGCACCCGCGTCGCCGCTCGAGCGGCGGGGCAACGAGCGTTACGGCCGCTTCGATTGAGCTACGCGTTGCGTCGCTGGCAGGTTAGTGAAGCAGCCGCGCAGCTGACGACGGGCCGGCTCAGTTGATGCTTATCGGTGCGTTGCGGCCGCTTCGGGCAGCGTGTTAGCGTCGCTCGCAATATGGACCCTCGGGAAACGGAGGCACTGGTCCAGCGACTGGTGCAGAATCCGCACGACCAGGACGCGATCACCCAAGCTCACACGGCTGGGCAAAGCGACCCCAAGTCGTACGCGCTCCTGCTCGAAAAGGTGGGCACCGCCACCAGTGATCCAGCCTTCGCCTGCCATTGGCTGACCGAGTCGGCCAATGTTTGGACTACGACGCTCGGCGACGCCCACCGCGCTGCGCGGGCGCTGATGATCGCCATCGATCGCGATCCGACTCAGCCCGTTCCCGCCGAGCGCTTGGCTGAGCTGTATCGTGAGAAGGGCGACACCAAGGCGCTCGTGGCGCTGCTTGAGCGCCGCGCCAAAGCGCTGGCCGTCGTTGCGCAACATGATGTCTCGCTGCGGCCGCAGGTCGCGGGCATTCACGAAGAGCTCGGCCAACTGTGGGCGGCGCCACCGCTGTCACAGCCCAAGAAGGCGATCGACAGCTACAAACGCGCGGTCGAGCTGGACGACACCAGCCAATTCTCGATCTATTCAGTGCGCGAGTTGCTCAAGGCCGAGAATCGCTTCGAAGAGGCGGTGCCGTACTTCGAACTCGAGCAGCGCCTGGTACGCGATAGCGAGCGACAGATCGCGCTCTATCAAGACGAAGGCGACGTGCGTAAGCAAGCCGGTGATTTCGCGGGCGCCGCGGGGGCCCTGCGCAGCGCGCGCAAGCTCGACGGCGGCGCCGACGCGTCGCTGAAGCAGCAGCTGGCGACTGTCATCTTGGAGCGCGTGCAGGCCAAGCAGACCGTGCCCGACGCCGAGCAGGCCGAAGGTGCGCAGCTGTTCGTCGAGCTGAGCGAAGAGTATCCGGGCGACCACGGCTTCAGCTATGCGCTGTGTGCGCTCGAAATCGACGCCAAGAACGACCGCGCCATGCAGCTCGCGTTGTACTACGGCGAACAGACGGGGCGCACACTGGAGGCGGCAGCCAAGGCTGCGACTTACCTCAAGTCGCACCCCGGCGGTGCGATGGCGGTCGAGGCGCGCAAGGTCGTCTCTACAGCCGCCGAGGAGGGCGGCGATGATTCGCTGATCGAGGCGCTGGCACCGGCACCAGGCGCCGGCGTGAGTGATCAGGTGCAGGGCCTGATCGATCAGGCGCAGGCGTTGGTGCGCAAGGCCAAGAAGAACGAAGCCGCGGCAAAATACCGCGAGGTTTTGACGTTTGACCGCTCAAACGAAGACGCGGTGACCTTTTTGGAGCCGTACCTGCGGCAGACGCGCAAATTTCAGGATCTTCGCGATCTGTTGCTGACGGCGGCGCGCGATCCGAACGCTGACGAAGAGCGCCGTAAGTCGTACTTCCGCGAGGTTGCGGGGCTGTGCGAAACGCAGATGCGCGACCCCGAAACCGCTACCACGGCCCTGAAGGAGCTGCTGGCGCTCGACGTGACCGACGAGGCTGCGCGCAGTCAGCTAAAGCGACTGCTCGAAAAGGCGCAACAGTGGGACGAACTGGCGCAGGTAATGCTGCAAGAAGCCGAGCAAGAAGTCGACGTCGAGGCGCGCATCTCGCTCGAAAAAGCCTTGGCCAAGCTGCAGGAGCAGAAGCGTAAAGATCCGATCGCCACCGGTGAAGCGTGGGCGCGGATCGCAGGCTTGGTGTCCGGCGACGAAGAGGCGATCAACACCGCGGTCGGTTATTTCGAGAAGGGCGAGCGCGCCGATCTGGCGGTCGTCGTGCTGACGGAAAACCTGCCAGCGATTTCCGACGACACGCAGCGTGCCGAGCTGCTCGGCAAGCTGGGCGGCTTGCGCCAGCAGACCGGCGACGCGCTGGGCGCTGGCGAAGCTTTTGCCGAAGCCGCCACGCTCACCAAGACGACTGGGCACTGGGAGTCGGCCGAGCAGGCGTTCGTCGTCGCGGAGGCTTGGGATCAAGCCGCTACCGCTGTCGACGAACGCGCGCAGCTCGCCAGCGAACCCACCGTGAAAGCCGCACTCTTCTTTACCGAAGCAGGCTATCTAACCCGCGCGGGTGATGAAGCTAGCGCGGTCTTGCGGTTGGAGCAAGCGACCGAGCTGGACGCCAAGAACGAAGAGTACGCGGCCGGTCTCGAAGAGCGTTACCGCGCCGCCGAGCGCGTGGCTGATCTGGCGGCGTACCTGTTGCGACGGGCCGACAGGCTCGACGACAAAGCGGCGCGTGCCAACTTGCGTCGCCGCACCGCCAAGATTCAAAAAGAAGAGCTGACCGATCCCGACGGCGCGCGCGCCACGTTGACGGATCTGCTGAGCGACGGCGACGACGTCGAAGCGCTCGCGTATTTGGCCGACGATGCCCAGGGTCGCAGCGAGTTCAAGGAAGCCGTCGACTACTTGGCGCGGCTGGTCAATGCCAGCGTGGAGCCTGCCGACAAGGTCGCCAATCTGATTCGCCAAGCTGACATGACGGCGGAAGGCTTGGACGACTCGAAATCCGCGATCGACTTGTATGAACGCTTGCTAGCGGACTTCGACGCGAAGAACGACGCTTCGCTGGTCAAGATTTCCGCCCTGCATGAGAAGCTCCACGACCCTAAGGGCCGCGCCTCCGCGCTCGAGCGGCGCCTAGCGATCCTCGAAGATCCGCAACAGAAGCTCGAGGTCGCCGAGAGTCTGGCGCAGCTGTACGAAGGACCGCTCGACGACGCGCAAGCGGCCGTGCGGGTGCTCGACATCGAGCGCGAGCTCGACCCGGAAAACTTCGACGCCGTGCAGCGCTTGTGCGAGCTGTGCGAAAAGCTCGGCGACTGGGCGCGCGTCGCCGGCTTCTTGGGCATCCTGGCCGAGGTCGAAGGCGACGATGAGGAAGTCAGCAAGATGATCCGCCGGATGGCGGAAATCTTGAACGAGAAAGTCGGCAAGAGCGACGAAGCCCTGGCTGCGCTGATGGATGTCGCGGACCGCGGTGACGAGCCGTGCCGCGAAGCCTACGTGGCGCTCGGCGACAAGCTGGGCTGGAAGGGTGTCGTCGCGACCAAGTTGGTCGAGTGGTACATGGAGGCGCCGGTCGGTGCTGCACGCAACGGTGCGCTGAAGGGCGCGTTCGAACGCTTCGTGTCCGTGGGGCGCGAGGCCGACGCCGCTACGGTCGCCAAGGAGCTGGCGCGCACGCGCGGCGCCGACGCCGACATCGCCAAACAGCTCGAGGAAATCGCCGTCAAGCTGAAGGATTTGGACGCCCTCGGCATCGCGCACGACTTGATGGTGGCTGAGCTTTCCGGGCCCGCGCGCGCCGAAGAGATGGTGCGCCAGGCCGAAGTGCTGCTGCGCGCCGATGTCTCGGTCGACGAAGCGCTCCACCACGGCGAGCAGGCGCTGACCAGCGTGGCGCCGGCCGAAGTGGAGCCGCTGCTACAACGGCTCTCCAAGTTGGGGCCGGAGCCCGCGCAGGCGATCGGCATCTACGAACGCCAGGTGTCGCGTTGCAAGGCGCCCGCCGACAAGCTAGCCGCGCTCGGGCGCGCTGCTTCCGTGGCAGCGGAGCACGGCGTTTACGACAAGGCGCGCGCGTTCTTCGATCTGGCGCTCGGCGCTGGCGCACAAGACGAGACGCTGAGTCTGCTGGAAGACGTGGCGAGCAAGGGCGACAAGGCGAAGGGCGTCGAGACGCTGCGCCGCACGCTGGCCGATGCGATGGCCGCCGGCGGGCAGGGCTCGCGCGACGGCGGACGCACGCGCGGCATCTTGCTCGGCCGTGCAGCGTCGCTCGTTTATCGCGAGCTGAAGGACATCGAAAGAGCCTTCACTTGGCTCGGAGACGCGATCGTGACGCACGTCGACGACGAGCGGCTCGAAGCGCTCGAAGCCTTGGCCAGCGACGTCGGCGATTCGCGACGCGCGGAGACGGTGCTGTCGCGCGCGCTCGAAGAAGTGTTCGACGGCCCGCTGGTACGCAAGCTGCTCGCGCGTCGCGCGTCGTTGCGACGCGACAAGCTGTCCGACAAGGTCGGTGCCGCGACTGATTTGAAGCGGCTCCACGATCTGTCGCCTTCCGACACAAGCGTGATGGATCAGCTCTCGGAGCTGTACACGGAACTGGCCGATTACCGCGGCATGGTGCAGCTGTTCGAAGACCAAATCCTGCGCGGCAAAGATCCGAGCTCGCGCGCCGAGCTGGCGCGCAAAGTCGCTCGTCTGTGGGAAGAGAAGCTCGACGATCCGCGCGAGGCGGCCGACGCGTGGCGTCGCGTCTTGCGGATGAAGTCCGGTGATCCTGAGGCGAGCGAAGGCCTAGAGCGTGCCAAGCAGGCGATGCTCAGGCGACCCAAAGACGACTCCGAGCCCAAAGCGGCGCCGAAGCCGCCCGAGCCGAAGCCGGAAACCAAGCCGGCCGAGTCGGAAGCCAAGCCGGCCGAGTCGGAAGCCAAGCCGGCCGAGTCGGAAGCCAAGCCGGCCGAGTCGGAAGCCAAGCCGGCCGAGTCGGAAGCCAAGCCGGCCGAGTCGGAAATCAAGCCGACCGAAGCGCTCGCCCAGCTTGCCCCCGTAACGCGCAGGTCGGCAGAGGACGACGAGACCGAGGCGCTTCCGGCCGCCATGCTCGCGGCGTTGGCGGCGAAGGGCGAAGGGGACGCTGCGGCCGCGTCAGCCGAAGCTGCGGTCGCGCCCGTTGCGCTCGCCGAAGAAGCCGCGCCGGCTCCGGCCGCCGCAGAGGCTTCCGCCACGGACGCCGCGCCGGCGTCGTCGGCACGGCACGCGAAACTGGCTCCGCCGCCTAAGCCGAAGAAGGGCGCCAAAAAGGAAGCCGTTTCGTCTCCCGAGGCGTTGTCACCTATGCTGCCGCCGGCAGAGGCCGTTCACGAAGCCGCGGTCGAGGCGGCCCCCGCTGCCGCAACAGCGCCCGACCCGGCTCCTGTTGCTGAAACTGCTCCAGTTTCGGAGGGACCGTCGTTTGCCGCCGAAGCGCCGCCAATGGGCGAGGCGAACGAAGCCGCGGCGGTCGCCAAAGCGCCGTCGGAGCACGACATCCCGGTCGACATTGCGCAACCCGATCCGCCGTCGCGCACGTCCCAGCCGCCCCCGCTACCAAGTTCTACGGGGCCCAGCAGCCGGCCGCCAATCCCCACCCGCAACCCGCCGCCGCCGCCCGGCTCGGCCGCGCGCGGCAACGCGCCTCCCCCTCCACCGTCGATGCGTCCCCCGCTGCCGCCGCCTACCGGCGGAAAAGGCCCTCCACCGCCGCCGCCCAAGGGCAACGCCAACCAGCCTCCACCAGGTTCAAGCGGCATGGCGGCGCCACCGCCCAAAGGTCGAGCGCAAGCTGGCGCCGAGACGGGTTACGTCGCTGGCACGTCAGACGTGACCGAGATCCGCCCGCCCACGCCCCTGGCCGACGAAGACGAAGACGAACAGAGCGGCGAATTCTCGGTCGACGACGAAGAGCTGATCGACGATCAACCGAGCTGAGTCCGGCTCGCTGCAGCCACTTCTGCGCGCCGCTAGCTCACGTTAAGCGGCCGAGGCGGAGGCAGCCAGCGTCGGCGTCGAGCTCGGCCTCGGCGCCAAGCAGTAGCGGTTCGTTCGGCAAATCGTGCCCGAACGGCAACCCCGCCACGACTGGCACGCGCCACAGGGAAAGCTCGCGCACGAGCACTTGCTCGACCGGCACGCCGTGCGGCCCCGACGGACAATCGGTGAAGCCGCCGAGCGCCACGCCGCCAAGGCCGCGCAGGTGCCCACCCGCGCGCAGCGCGCTCAGCATGCGGTCGATGCGGTAGGAGGCTTCGGTCACGTCTTCGAGCGCCAAGATCGCGCCGGTTGGCAGGCGCAATCGTCCCGTTACCGCGCAGGTGAACAGCACCGTCAAATTCCCGCCCACGAGCGGCCCGCGCACTCTCCCCTTGAACAGCGATTGACCGCGCAGCGTGCGCGGTGCGAGCGGCGTCTCGAGCGCTGCCAGCCAACGCTCGCGCGCGTGTGCGTCGCCGCGCCCCAGGCCGGCCGCATGGTGGGCGTGCAGGGACGCCACTCCGGCGGCCAACGCTTCGACGTGCAGGGCCGTGACGTCTGAAAATCCAATCAACCATTTGGGTGCGCGACGCAGCACGCCAAAATCGACGTCGCTGGCGATGCGCGTGATGCCATAGCCGCCGCGCGCGGCGATCACGGCCGCGACTTCGGGGGCGGCGAGGGCGCGCGCTAGCTCATCACGTCGGCGCGCGTCCGATCCGGCCAAGAAGCCGTCCCGCTCGAACATCCGCCAGTCGAATTGCACGCGGTAGCGTTCGCCCAAAAACGCGATGCCGCACAGCGCCAGCGTCCGGTCGAAGGGGCTCGCCGGCGCGATGACTCGCACGGTCGCCCCGGGACACAGCGCTGGGGGAATCACGAGCGGAGCCACGCCTAGTCAAGCTAACATGACGGCCCCGTTCTCATGCAGCGTAACGCCCTCGCTCGTCTCTCCGATGTCGCCCAGAGCACGCTGCCGTTCTTGGCACGGGTAGCGCATGCGGCGACGCGGGCGCGCGACGAGCTGCGGCTGCGGCTACTCGGCGACGATTTCGAAGAGCGCGTGCGCAGCTTGCAGCGCCGCTACACGACGCTCGGTGGGGATCCGTTCGGCTTCGACCCGGAGACGGCGCGCCAAGCCGCGATGGTCGTGGCGGTGTTCCATCGGCTCTATTTTCGCACCGAGGTGTTCGGCATCGACCACGTGCCGCCCGGTCGCGCGCTATTGATCGCCAATCATTCGGGGCAGATCCCGATCGACGCGGCGATCATCGGCTCGGCGATGTTTTACGATGCCCGCCCGCCGCGCGTGACGCGCGCGATGGTAGAAAAATGGACGGCGACGCTGCCGTTCGTGTCGGCGTTCTTCAGTCGGGTAGGGCAGGTCGTCGGCTTGCAAGAGAACGCGATGCGCCTGCTCGAGATGGGCGAGCTGGTGCTGGCTTTCCCGGAAGGCATGCACGCGATCAGTAAGCCGTTCACTCAGCGCTACCAGCTCGAGCCGTTTGGACACGGTTTCATGCGCCTGGCGCTGCGCACACAAACGCCGATCGTGCCGGTGGCGGTGATTGGCGCCGAGGAGCAATACCTCAGTTTCGGTAACATCGAGTGGGCGGCGCGCGCGCTTGGTTTGCCGTCTTTTCCGCTGGTTCCGCAGCTGCTGCTGCCGGGCGGCGCGATGCCGCTGCCAACCAAATACCGCCTTCACTTCGGCGAGCCGATGCGATTCTTCGGCGATCCGGACGACGACGACGGCGTGATCGGCGACAAGGTTTGGCTGGTACAGCAGACGATCAACGATTTGTTGCGGCGTGGACTGCGCGAGCGGCGCGGAGTTTTCACGTGAGCTCAGCGACCGACATGAACGCGCTCGTCACCGAAAGTGAGCTGGGGCCGGTGGTGGTGACCGGGATCTGCGGCCGCCTTGGCCGCGACTTGTCGCGTGTTCTGCACCGCAAACGCAGAGTGATCGGCGTCGACCGGCGCGCCTTCATCGACCCGCCCGGCGACGTCGAGCACCACCAGATCGACATTCGCAGCGGCAAAGCCCGCGAGATTTTCCGGCGCGACGTGGCGGCGGTCGTGCACCTGGGCGTGATGCACGACCCACACGAAAGCTCGGTCGAGCACCACGAGTTCAACGTTGTCGGTCTGCAGAAGGTGCTCGAATACGTCGACGCCTACAAAATCCCGAAGCTTTTGCTGCTCTCGAGCGCCAACGTCTACGGCCCGCGCCCCGACAATCCGCAGCTGATCCGCGAAGACGCGCCGCTGCTTGGAGCCGGTCCGTTCAGCGACATCCGCGATTTGGTCGAGCTCGACATGCTGGTCAACGCGTTTTTCTGGCGCAATCCGGCCACCGACACGGTCATCCTACGGCCAGCGCACATCCTGGGCACGGTTCGAAACGCACCCAGCAACTACCTGCGTCTGGACGTCGTCCCGACCTTGCTCGGCTTCAATCCGATGATGCAGGTCGTGCACCAGCGTGACGTTTTGACCGCGATCGATCTGGCGCTGCGACCGGGCGTGCGTGGCATCTTCAACATCGGTGGACCGGAGCCGACGGCGCTTTCCAAAGCCATCACCGTGCTGGGCCGGCGCGTCGTAGCGGTACCGCATTCGCTGGCCAAGGCGGCGGTCAAGAATCTGTTCCGCTTCCGGCTCACGTCGTTCCCGGCACCCGAACTCGATTTCATCCGCTACGTCTGCATGGTCGACGACACCAAAGCGCGCACGGAGCTCGGCTACGCGCCCGCGCACGGCCTCGAGGCCACGCTGCGTGCGGTCGACGAGGAGCGCTGGGTGTCATGACGCCGCACGGCCTCGCGCTCGCTCCGTTGCTGCTACTGCTCAACGGCTGCCCGTCGGTCACCAGCGACCCGCCGCCGCCCACGCGCCCGCCGGAGATCGCCGTCGCTCCTCCGCACGCCCTCGGCGCCTTGGCCGCGGGCACCGACGCCGCGCCACACCCCGACGCCACGCCGCCCAGCGGCGAAGCCGAGCCAGACGTGCCGGTGCCGCTGAGCGCGGAGACCGACGCCGGCGCGCCGGCGCCGGGCTCCGCGGCTCCGCCGGCTCCCGACGCAGGAATGGCACTATGAAAACGCGTCTTTGGTCGCTCGCGCTCGCGCTCGCACTCGCGCTCGGCGGTTGCGGCGCGCCCGGTCGCCCGAGCGGGCTGCCGCCACCCGAATACGAAGAACCCAACGTTGAGCCGTGGTCGCCCGCGCCCGGCGAAGCCGCGAAAGGCGGCGCGCCCGCGCCCGATTCGTCAGCTCCAATCGGGGTCGAACCAGCGCCTGAAGCACCAGCGGGCCCGCCGCAAAACGCTGGCGGAAGTGGTGCTACGCTCCGCCCAGGCACCCCGTGAGCTCAGTCCGCGAACAAGCAACCCGGGCCCGCGCCGTCAAAAAGGCGCTGGCGCTGGCTCCCCGCAAACAGAAAGACCAGGCGCTCGGTGAAGTTGCCGCGCGTCTGCGCGCCGCGACCGCGGTCATCGGTGACGCCAACGCGCGTGACCTCGAGGCCAGCGCGGCCGCTGGCCTGCCTCCGGCCATGCTCGACCGGCTGAAGATGGACGCCAAGGTGGTCGAAGCCACCGCCCGCGGCGTCGAGCACATCATGACTTTGCCGGATCCGGTTGGTAGCCGCGGTCCGATGCAGCGGCTGCCGAACGGCCTTTTGACTGGCCACGAGCGGCTACCGTTGGGCGTGATCGGCATCATTTACGAGTCGCGGCCGAACGTTACCGTCGACGCCGCCGCGCTGTGTTTGAAAGCCGGCAACGCCGTGCTCTTGCGCGGGGGCAAAGAAGCCGCGCACACCAACGCCGTCCTCGGCCGTATCCTGCAAGAAGCGCTCGAAGCCACGCGCCTACCCGGCGATTCCGTGCAAATCGTGCCGCCCGGTGATCGCGAGAGCGTGCGCGAAATGGTCAGCCTGACGGGCCTGCTCGACCTGGTGATTCCGCGCGGCGGCGAGGGCTTGGTGCGCTTCGTTTGCGAGAACGCCCGCGTACCGGTCGTGCAGCACTACAAGGGCGTCTGTCATCTGTTCTTGGATGCCGATGCAGAGCTCGAGCGGTCGGCGGCGATCGCCGTCAATGCCAAGGCGCTGCGCCCGGGCACCTGCAATTCGCTCGAATGCTTGCTGGTACACGAAAGCGCAGCTGAGCGGCTCTTGCCTGGTGTGGCCAAGCAGCTGTTGGCGGCGGGTGTGGAGCTGCGCGGCGACCCCAAGACAGTCGCCTTGGTGCCTGAAGCAAAGCCGGCCACTGACGACGACTACGGCCAGGAATTCTTGGCCAAGATCCTCGCCATCAAGGTGGTGAAGGACATCTCCGGCGCGATCGAGCACATCGAACGCTACGGTTCGAATCACACTGAAGCGATTGTCACCAATTCGTACGACAACGCCCAGCGCTTCGTGCGCGAGCTCGACGCAAGCTGCGTGATCGTGAATGCGTCGACGCGCTTCAACGACGGCGGCGAGCTGGGGCTCGGCGCAGAAATCGGGATTTCGACTTCCAAGATGCACGCCTACGGACCGATGGGGCTCGAGAGCCTCACGGCCGAGAAGTGGATCGTCTTCGGAGACGGCCAAGTGCGAGGCTAAGCTGTGACGGCTACTGCTGCAAAATGAAGAAAAAACTGAAGGCACTCAAAAAACCGATCCGCGTTACCGGCAAAGCCACCCCGCTCCGCGCGTCCACGAAGCTGGTGCGTGACTCGAGCGAAGCTCAGCGCATGGCCCTGGCAGCGGCAGCTGCGGCGCTCGACAAGAAGGCGATGGGCGTCGAGATCATCGATGTCGCAGGCAAGGTCGACTACGCGGATTACCTGGTGCTGATGACCGGCCACGCCGATCGCCACGTCGCCGCGATCGCGGATGCTGTCGACGAAGCGCTTGGCAAGCAAGGCTGGCACGCGATTTCAATCGAAGGCCTACCGCGCGCGCAATGGGTGCTGATCGACTTCGTCGACGTCGTCGTGCACGTCTTCCTGGCAGAAGCGCGGTCACTGTATGACTTGGACGGCCTGTGGATGGACGCCAAGCGCGTGCGCGTGCCTGGACAAGTCTAGGCGGAGCCGTGGCGAGCGAGACAACAGGAAGGCGGGAAGGCGGGAAGGGCGCCAAACCAAGTTTTCTTTTGTTCGAGCAGGCACGCTGGCGCGTCGAAGCGCCAGCTGTCGGCGTCGAGGCCACCGGGTTCGCCAGAAGCCAGGATCGGCGGGGCGTGCTCAACAGCTGAGATGAGACCAATGACAAGCCGCCTTCCTGTTGATTCGATTTCGAGCGTGGAGCGGTGAAGCTCGTTGTAATCGCGGCTGGGAAGATCAAAGAGCGCGAAGTGCGCGTGATAGCCGACGACTACCTGGGTCGTATTCGGCGGTATGTGAAGTGCGATGAGATTGAGGTGAAGTCGGCGAAGGAGCTGGCGGGGGGGGTGCCCGAGGGTGCCTTGCTGGTGGCGCTCGAGGTCGACGGAGACGCGCTGACCAGCACCGAGCTGGCGCGGCGCGTGGAGCGTTGGGGCAGCACCGGCAAGGGCGTCGTCGCGTTCATCATCGGCGACGCTGAAGGCATTCCGAAAGGTCTATCGCAGAGCGCGACGGCGCGGATCAGCCTGTCGAAGCTGACGCTGCCGCATCGTTTGGCACGGGTGTTCTTGCTCGAACAGCTGTACCGCTCATTCAGCATCCTGCGTGGCGAGCCGTACGCACGCGAGTAGGGGTCAGGGGTGAGGGGTCAGGGGCTAGTCGACCCAGGGGGAGAGGGAAGCGGGTCGCTGCCCGCGGAGGGGCCAACACTACTGCGCGTGCGCTGCCGCGCGGCCGACGCTAGGGGGCCAAGGGGAGCGTGAAACGTTTCCGCCCTCACTCTTCCCTAAACCCTCCGCCGACTATCCCCTGACCCCCGACCCCTGACCCCTCAATCCGTCTTGGTTTCGTTCGCTCCAGCCTCTTCCTTGGCCCGGCGGCGTTCGCGGCCGACAGTGATGAACCAGGCGACGCCGATCGACACGCCGTACAGGCCGATCAGCGGCACCGCCATTAAGATCTGGCTCATCGGATCGGGCGGCGTGAGGATCGCCGAGATGATGAACGCGACGACGATGAAGTAGCGGAAGAACTTGAGCAGATGCCGGTGCGTAATCAGCCCGGCGACTGACAAGAACAACACCAAGATCGGCAGCTCAGCCGTGGCGCCAAACGCGATGAACATGCGCGTGACGAAGTCGATATAGTCACCGATCATCACCACGGGCTTCATGGTCGGGCTGCTGAAGCTCAGCAAAAAACCGAACGCCCGTGGGAACGCGACTGCCCACCCGAAATAGCCGCCGAGAGCGAACAAGCCGCACGACGAAACGACGAAAGGAATCGCGTAGCGCTTCTCGCGCGTGTACAGGCCCGGGGCGATGAACGCCCAGAATTGATACAAAATGATCGGCAGCGCGACGATGAAGCCCGCCAGTGCCGCCAGGTGGACATAGGCGATGAACAGCGCCGCCGGAGCGCTGAAATTCAGTGTCGCCTTGTCGCCGAGATGGTTCTCAGCCCAAGCGGTAAAGAATGGCTGGGTAAGCCAGTTCAGCAGCTTCTCTTTGTAAATCCAGCAAACGACTGCGCCGATCAAGAACGCGATCGCCATGCGCACGATGCGGCCGCGCAGCTCTTCGAGGTGCTCCCACAGCGTCATCGAGCCGTCTTCAGCCGCCGGCGGATCCTTCGGGTCCTGGTCGTTCTTGTTGTCGCTCAAGGCGCTGACCTCAGCCGTTGCCATTGGCGGTACCGGGGCTGGGAGGGAGGGGGGCGGCTTCTGCCGGCTTGGCTACCGGGCTGCTGGCATCGGGGCGAGGTGGGGCCGGCACCGAACGGCGCGGCGGGGGCGGCGGCGTGCCGGCGGGGCGGGGCGGTTGCGCGCTGGCCGCGCGCGACGAAGGCGGCGGTGGCGGCACGGAACGAACCGGAGGCGGAGGGGGCGTCGGGGCCGGGCGCGGGGGCTCCGCGACGGCAGCAACGGGTGCGGGCGCGGCGGCGGGTTCAGGCGCCATGGCGGGCTCAGGGGACACTGCCAGCTCAGGGGGCACGATTGCCGCCGCCTCAGCAGCAGCTGGTTCGGGCGCAGCCGGCGGTTCCGGATCGACCACCGGATCAGGTGCGCCCGGCGCGTCGGCCACTTCAGTCGAGCTAGCGGGCTCCAGGAGATCGTCCGGGAGCGCGCCGTAAGCGTCGGCGCCCTCCGGCGGGTACTCGCGCGTTGGGTCCGGCTCGAGACCGGCGTAGGGGTCCTCGTAGCGCGGCGTAGGCGCTACCGGCGCGGGGGCAGGCGCCGGCGCCGGCGCCGGCGCGTGGTAGCCGCGCATCAGGCTGCGTAGCTCGGAAATCTGGATGCCCTCGGCGCGCAGCATCTCGTCGATGCCGGTTTGCTGCCGCACATCCATGGTCATCTTGCGCAGCTTGCGCGCCCATTGACCCATGGTTTTGAGCATTCCCGGGAGCTTCTGGGGACCGACGGCCACCAGAGTCACCAGAGAAATCACGAGCAATTCACCGAACGAAAACCCAAACACGCGGTATTTCCTGCCGCCCGGGTCTTAGCATACTTGGGCAGGCTGGCCCGAGCCTGGTACCGTCCCGCGCGTGGTGGCACTCCTTGCGCTGCTCGTCGTCGCGCCGACCGTCTTCTTCTATTTTTTGATTATCCGCGGCAGCGACCGTTACGAGCCCGAGCCTTTCTGGCTGCTTTCTGCGGCCTTTTTCTGGGGCGCGGTGGTCAGTACCCTGACCGCCCTGGTGTTTAACGAAGTGGGCGAGGGGGCGATCCGAGCCAGCCTGGGGGCCGGCCAAGCGGCGTTGGTCGATGCCTCCACGGCCTCGTTCGTCGCCCCGCTGGTCGAGGAGAGCAGCAAGGGCTTCGGCCTCTTGGTGCTGTGGGCGATCTCGTCGTTGTGGGTAAAGGAGATCGACGGCGCGCTCGATGGCGCCATCTACGGTGGCGTGATCGGCCTCGGCTTCACCATGACCGAGGACGTGCTCTACATCTCGAGCGCGGGCGCCCAGCACGGTGGCCAGGCGTTCTTCCAAGTCTTCGTCCTGCGCACGGTGATGGCTGGCCTCGGTCACGCGTCGTTCACGGCCATGACCGGCTTGGGCGTCGGCATCGCGGCTGAGAGCACGAGCGGGCTGACCAAGTTCTTCGCGCCGATCGGCGGGTGGTGCGCCGCGGTTGGACTGCACTTCGTCCACAACTACTTGGTCACGTTCTTGTACGACGGCGGCAGCGGCTTCGTGGTGAAGATCTTGATGTTTTGGACCTTCAACGCGCTATTTTTCTTGGTCATCCTGAGCCTGGCGATTCGCGATCGCGCGATCGTGCTCAAGGGGTTGATCGACGAAGCCGGGCGCTCTCTCCATCCGAAGGAGCTGGAGCGCACGGCCAGCTACTGGATGTTGGTTCCACTCTGGAATTTCTTTTCGTTGATGGGAAGTTCGAAAGGCTACGGCGAAGCGCGGCGTAAGCAGCTCGATCTGATCGAGCTTTCCTTCCTCAAGCACCGCCGCCGGCGCGGCGAACGCGGCACTGACTTGGACTCGCGCGAGCAGGAATTGCGGCAGCGGATTCAGACGTCGAATCAAGCCGGCGTCTTCATCGGAGCGCGTTCATGAAAGGTAAGAAGTGGCTGTTGCTCGGAGTCTTTGGCGGGGCGCTGGTGGTCAATCCGTATCTTGCCTGTAGCCACTCGGGCGAGAGCGATTTTACCTACGCCGAGGCCGACATGAAAGACGCGATGCTCGGCACGTGGCAGGGCAACGCCGAGGTCGACGGCGAGTCGGTGGCGTTCTCGTTGGTGCTCGAGCAGGCTTCGCGCAAATCGAAGAGCATCGCGGCGCCGAAGCTGCAGCCACAGTGTGGCTCGCGCTCGTTCGTGAAGCCGGCCGCCGCCTGCGTCTCGCTCAGTGACATGCCCGTGATCGGTACGCTCAGCTCTGAGAACCCTGCGTTCGATGGCGCGGTTGAAGGTCACCTGCAGGCTTTTCGAACGCTCGACGCCGCCACGCTCTCGCTCTCGCTCCAAGACGGCAAAGTGCTGAGTGGAAACATCGAAAAAAAAGCGCTCAGCGACGGTCAGATCTCGGCTGCGGCCCAGGTCGGCACGTTCTCGATGGCGCGCCAGTAAGTTTCGCGAAACAATAGCCGCCAATGGCCCGGAATTTCTGGCTCGGTCTCGGGGTGACTATCGCGTCGTCGGGCTGCGCGGCGGCTAGCCTGTCGGTCGATGACGCCACCCAGGGCGTCGAAGTCGATGGCAGCTCGAATAGCGCTGCGAAGGCGCTCGGTTGTCCAGTCAGCGGCGTTCACTCGGTCACGCTGCAGGGCGCCGCTGTCGTAAGCGACGCCAGGATCGAGAGCGTCCACCGAACGCAAAACTTCGGCGCCGATCCGGATTTAATCGTCAAGAGCAATGTCGCGACGTTGTTGCGCTGGGATCTGCAAAGCGTTCCTACCAACGCCAAGATCAAGGGCGCTTGTCTCGTGCTGACCGTGCAAGATCCGTCCGTGCGCACGTTCGACGCCTACGAGGTGCTACGCCCGTGGACCGCGATCGGAGCGACTTGGAACAGCGCCGCGCTCGGCTCGGCCTGGCGTCGTCCCGGTGCGAGCCACGCCACGGATCGCGGCTCGAACTCGGTCGCAAATTTTCAGCGCAGCTCGGTCGGCCCTTTCGCGACGCCCATCTCGACCGAACTGGTTCAGAGATGGGTATCCGATGCGGCGAGCAACAACGGCATCGCGATCACCAATCGCGCGGCCCACGACGGCATCTCCTTCACCTCGTCCGAAGCCGCTGTCAGCCCCGCCTTGATGGTGTTCTACGACACGCCGTGAGCTACTTGATCAAACTGCGCGCGATCACCAGGCGCTGGATTTGGCTGGTGCCTTCGTAGATTTGTAGCACCTTGGCGTCGCGCATCAGCTTTTCGACCGGGTAGTCTTTGACGTAACCGTTGCCGCCGAACACCTGCACGGCGTCGATCGCCGTTTGCATGGCGCGGTCGGCACCGTATGCCTTGGCGAAGCTTGAGATGATCGGATCGCGTACGCCGTTATCCAGGTTCCATGCGGCTTTTTGGTAGAGCAGCCGTGTCGCTTCGATGGCGATCGCCATTTCGGCCAGCATGGCTTGGACCAACTGGTGCTCGGCGATCGGTACGCCGAACGCCTTGCGGTCCTTCGCGTACGCCACGGATTCGTCGAGGCAGCGCTGCATCAAACCGGTAGCCATCGCGCCGATGTCGGGGCGCGTTTGGTTGAACGTCTCCATCGCGAGCTTGAAGCCTTCACCCTCGGGCGCGAGCATGTTGGCCTTCGGTACGCGCACTTCTTCGAAGTGAACCGCCGCCGTGTCGCTGGCGCGCTGCCCCATCTTGTCTTCGTGCTTGCCGACCTTCACACCGGCTAGCTCGCGATCGACGATGAACGCCGCGATGCCCTTGTGGCGCTTGTTCGGGTCGCTGGTCGCGAATACCACGTAAAACGAGGCCAAGCTGGCGTTGGTGATCCAGCATTTTTCGCCGTTGAGCACATACTCATCGCCGACGGCTTTGAACGTCGTCCGCAGCCCAGCGACGTCGCTGCCACCGGTCGGCTCGGTCGTGCAGTAGCTGCAAAACAGCGGGTCGGCGGTGAGCATACCGAGGTACTTCTTCTTCTGATCTTCGTTGCCAGCGAGCTTGATCGGCGTCAGCGCCAGCGTGTTCGCCAACAAGCTAGTCTGAATGCCGGTGCAGCCCCACGCTAGTTGCTCGGCGATCAGCGCGTTGTCTAGCTCCGGAAAGCCGGCGCCGCCGTATTCTGGCGGCACGGTGGCGTTGACCAGCCCCAGAGCGTGCGCTGCTTCGAACACATCGCGCGGGAAGCGACTCTCGCGATCACACTCGGCCGCGACCGGCGCGATGCGCTCGCGCGCAAACCGCCTGGCGGTGTCGACCAAGGCCTTCTGCTCATCCGACAGATCGAAGCTCAGCATGCTGCTACTCCCGAGGAAAAGCTGACGGAGCGCCAGCCAACCCGAGCAGCCTAGCCCAGAATGGCGGCTATTTCTTGGCGCGTTCTTTCAACCGCGCCATTTCATTTCTTACGGCGCGAGCTCCGAGCACGAAGCCGATCGTCACTCCGACTAGGAGCACGCCCGGAATGAAGATGACATGCTCGATGGTCGGCATGCGCTGACACTCAATCAGCCGTCGGAATGCTTCGGCAGCGCTCGTTCGAGCTCACCCAGGCGCTTGTCTACGGCGGCTTGACGCCGGAACGTCAGGAACAAGAAGCCCATCAGGATCGCCCACATCAGGACATAGGCGGTGATGAGCAGCCCTTCGGCGCTGCTGGTTTCGGTGGCACCACCGGTGACAGGCCTGAACTCTTGGGAGCGATCTTCGACCGTGCCGGTGGTGGGCTTAGCTTGCGTCATGAATCAACCGTTGGTGTCCGGGGTTAGCTCTTCGGCCCGCAGCAGGCGGGCTTGCGAGTGAGCCAGCTGCGCGCGAAGCGTGAGCAACAGCGCCGCGAGTAGGGTCATGGCGAAGAAGCCGGCCAGCAGTGCCTGCACCATCGCCGGATCTTGCAGGCCGCCGCCACCGTTGGCTTTCAATACCTTGGGGTGGTTGCCGCCCCACAGCTGTACCGAGTAGTGAACGATCGGTAAAACGGCGGTGCCCAAGATACCGAAGGCGGCCGCGAAGCGCCGCTCGGCGTCGCCATTGCCGGCGAAGCGGCGCAGCACCACGAGCGCAACGTAGATCAAAATGCTGAGCAGCAACGACGTCAGCCGCGGATCCCAAGTCCAGTACACGCCCCACGCCTTTTTCGCCCAAAGTGGGCCGCTGACCATCACCATGCCGCCAAACGCGCTGGCGCACTCGGCGCCGGACTTGGCCCAAGCGTCGCGGAGATCAGTCGGGTTGGCCAGGTACAGCGCGCTCGACACGAAGCACACGCCGCCACACACGTAGAGCGCGTACGCCGCCGGCACGTGGAAGTAGAAGATCTTCTGCGCTAAGCCGCCGGCCTGCGGCTGGGCCTCCGGCACCTTCAAAAACACGAACAGAATCAGCGCGAAGAAGGTGAGGGCGGTTACGGCCCAAACGCCGACAATCAACCCACGGGGACGCATGCGCTGGACCATAGCGCGGGGTAACGGGATTTTGTTCCCAATTGCTCGCTTGAGGCGCCGAGGGGCTGGGGGTTAGGGGTTAGTCGGCGGAGGGTGTAGGCCCGAGACGGTGGTATCCCAATGGCTCGCGCCACGACCCTCGCGGCTGGGCCCCGCGCCAGCGAACCCTCGCTTCGCGCCTGGGCCCGCGCCAGCGAGCCCTCGCTTCGCGCCTGGGCCCGCGCCAGCGAACTCTCGCTTCGCGCCTGGGCTCGCGCCAGCGAACCCTCGCTTGGCGACTGGGCCCCGCGCCAGCGAACCCTCGCTTCGCCCCTTGTCCCTCCGCCGACTAAACCCTAACCCCTCACTCCTCACTCCTAAACGTCACACGTGGCGAGGGCGAGCAAGGCGGCGATCTTGGCGCGGAGGACGTCGAACTCCTTCACGGTGTAGTCGAGCTCGGCTTCGCGCAGTTTGCGCGCGGTGTCGACCAGGTCGAAGCTGGTGCCGCTGCCATTGAGGTAGGCGACTTTGGTCAGGCGCGCAGTCTCGGCGGCGATCTCGCGCGTCTTGGCGGCGACGATCAGCGTCGCTTCCGACGAGCGGAGCGCGCGAAATGCCTGAGTTACCTCGAACCGCGCCCTGCGCTTGGCTTCGGTGAGCTGTTCGGTGGCAATGCGCGTCTCGGCCGTGCGTTGCTCGCGCGTGCCGTAACGCAAGCCGCCGTCGTACAAGCTCCAATTCAACACGCCGCCGACCGACCACGTCACGTGCTCATTGTTGATCCCGGAGGCGGGCGACCAGTAGTTGAGGCTCGAAACCGCGTCGATGGTCGGCCAGTAGGTCTTGGAGACCCCGGCTTCATTGCGTTTGGCGACCCCAACCGACGCCTCGGCGGCGCGCACGTCGGAGCGGGCGAGCACGTCGGCAGGGCGGCAGCTGCTCTTGGCGTCATTCGCGAGCGCATCGAGACTGATGCTTGGGACTACGCCGAACGGCTCGGCCGAGCCGAGCGCGGCGCCGAGTGCTTCGCGGGCGCGCAGCACGCCGTCGTTCGCCGACACGACTTGGCCGCGCGACAGCGAAACCTCTTGATCGACGCGCAGCACGTCGATTGTGCTGGCGGCGCCGAGCGCCGCGCGACGCTTGGTCAAATCTAGGGTCGACAGCACGCTTTCCAGCGAGACGCGGCTCACTTCCGCGAGCCGTTCCGCAGTGACGGTCGTCACGACCGCGTCGGCCACGGCTGCGATCGACACGCGCTCGCCAGCTTTGGAGTTGAGGCGAGCGACTTCGATCTGCTGCAGAGCGGTGCCGCGGTTGTGCCAGGCGTTCAGCGCAAGCAGCGGGACGCGCAGGTTGAGGCCGGCTTGCCAAGTCGTTGCGGGGTCCGGCACGGTGGCGCCGCGCTCGAGCATCCCGGCGGCGAAATTGAAGCGGTCGGCCCTGCCCTTGAGGAGTTGTTGGCTGACCGAGCCGTTACCCGTCAGGGTGGGAAGCGCCGGGGCTAGCGCCTGGCGGGCTTGTGCGCGCGAGACGTCCTCCTGCGCTCGCAGGGTGCGCAGGGTGCTGGAGTTTTGGCGCAGCAAGCGCAGCGCGTCGCGCCAGTTTTGTAGGACGTTGGTTGCCGGAGGCACGGGTGCCAACATGTCGTCGACGACTTGCGGCAGCGCCGGCTCCGCGGGCGGCGCGGGTGGCGCGGCTGCGGCTGCAGGAACGGCTGGCGCGGCGGGACGTGCCGGCTTTGACGCCGGGGCGGGTTGAGCCAGCGCCGCCTGGTTGAGGAAGAGAAGACAGAGACCCAGGGACCGCTTGAGCATGGCTGGCCCGTCTTCTAGTTCCGCAGCCCCGACTCGGGAACCCCCGCCGAAGGCAAATTTGCCGTCAGCGGCGGCGGGCCAGCTCGGCGCTGACAGTTTGGCCAGCGATTTGGGCACCGTTCAACGCCGCGACCGCGCGCTCGGTCAGCTCGCCGCGCACGCCAACGAAGGCGTGACTGTGGCGAACGCGAATGTAGTCGGCCTCGCCCGTGATGCCGTGCTTCTCGAGCAGACTCTGAAAGTCGCTCGGTTTCGCGCCATCGCGTCGCCCGACGTTGACGAAGATCTCGCGGATCGCGTCGGCATCCGCGGCGTTGTCGGGATTTGATGAAGAAGGCTGAACGACCTCGGGCGGTAGCGCCTCTTTGTGGACCGGCGGAGGCAGATCGAGCCGTGCGCTCTCGAGCGTGCGGTGCTCTTCGGCGCGTCGCTCTGACGGACGCTCTTCGCGTAGGCGCTGCGGCCGTCGCTCGCGGGGTCGGTCGTCGTAGGGCTGGTCGTCGCGGGGCCGCTCGACGCGCGGCTGTTCGACGCGCGGCTGTTCGACGCGCGCTTCACGCGGGCGCTCTTCACGTCGCGGTTCTTCGCGGGGTCGCTCTTCGCGGGGTCGCTCTTCACGTCGCGGTTCTTCGCGGGGCCGCTCGACGCGGGCTTCGCGGGGTCGCTCTTCGCGGGGTCGCTCTTCACGTCGCGGTTCTTCGCGGGGCCGCTCGACGCGTGGCGGCGGGGCCGCGGGCTTGGGGCGCTCCGGTTCGGGCGCGGGAGCTGGCGCTTTGGCGCGGCGCGCAGCCGTCGCTTCTTCGGCCGCGTCCGGACGCGCACCCAAGTGATCGCGCAGCAGCGTTGCGATCACCCGATCGCCTGCCTCGTGCGTCACCAGCCGGCGCGCTAGCGCCAAGTCTTCGGCGTGAATCGAGCGCGTCGCCGCCGACTCGACGAACATTTGCACCAGGTCGGCCTCGGCGCGGGTCTTCCGCTCGCGAGCTGACGGCAAATGCCGCTCAATCGGTCGAATTTTGTAGGTCAACCGCAGCAGGTACAGCCCGCCGATATTGCCGGGCGCGATCAGGGAAATCGCCGTGCCAGTGCGGCCCGCGCGCCCGGTGCGGCCGGTGCGGTGCACGTAGCTCTCCGCGCTCTCCGGAAAATCGAAATTGATGACGTGTGTCAGGTGCGAGATGTCGATGCCGCGCGCCGCGACGTCGGTGCACACCAAGAACCGCAGCTCACCTTTGCGCGTCGCGGCCATCACGGCCTCGCGCTCGTTCTGCGAGAGATCCGCGTTCAGCCAATCCGCTTGGTAGCCTTGCGCCTGCAAGCCAGCCGCGACGCGTTTCGTGTCGTCGCGCGTGTTCGAAAAGATGATCGCGCTTTCCGGATTCTCGGTCTCGATCACCGCGATCAGCTCGGCCAGCTTGTCGGTCATCGTCATGTAGACGAAGTGCTGGATCGACAGCGCGCCGATGTTGTCGCCGCTGAGCGTGACGTATTCTGGATTCTTGAGCCGCGTCTCGGCGACGCGCTTCACGTCGGGCGGCAACGTGGCGCTGAACAGGAGCACCTGGCGCTGCTCCGGTAAGTAGCTCCAAATCTCGCTGATTTGCGGCAAGAAACCCATCGACAGCATCTCGTCGCTCTCGTCGAGGACGAAGGCCTTGCACGCCTGGGTGTCGAGCGTGCCGCGGCGCAAATGGTCGAGCACGCGGCCTGGTGTCCCAACCAGGATCTGCGCGCCGTCCTTCAGCTGCTCGATCTGCTTGCCCATCGGCGCGCCGCCGTACACCGCTACCACTTTCGTGCCGCGGTGCTTGGCGATCGCGCTCAGCTCGCGGGTGATCTGCAGCGCTAGCTCGCGCGTCGGGCACAGGATCATGGCCTGCACCGCCGGCTTGTTTACCTTGACGACAGTATCGATCAGCGGAAGACCGAAGGCGGCTGTCTTGCCGGTGCCGGTCCGGGCTTGCACGACCATGTCGCGCCCCTTGGCGGCAAACTCGAACACCGCACGCTGGACCGGCGTCGGGTGCGTGTAACCGAGATCGTCGATGGCTTTACGCACATCGCTGGTCAAGGGCATCGCGTCGAAGGTGACTAGCGGGGTGGTGTCTTCCGCGGGCGCAGGCTGTGTCATCGGTTAAGTTCGTTGCTAAAGGACGCGCTGGTCCCCTTGAGTCGGCGCCGGAGCGGCGCGAGGTCGAGGGACTCATACCTCACGGCGTGCTCTTCGGCATAGCGCAGAGCGATCACGTCTTTAAGCCGCTTTTTGCCGGTAGCGTCGCCCTGACAGGCTGCTTCCACGGCTTTTCGCTCGGCCCACTCCGGCTCGAGCGCGTTGCGGTAGCGGCTCAGGGCGGTGCGTTCATCCTCGTCCCCAGCCAGCGTCGCGTAAGCCAGCCGGGCGCGTTCCACGGCGCGCTGCATGCTGGCGGTACCGGCGGCGCATCCGGCCGGGCTGGCTGGCGCGCTGCCCCAGACCGCGGTCAGGATCTGCACGGTCCAGATCAGCGTCGCACCGGTGAAGATCGCGCTGAAGATCGCGATTCCGATCCGGCGGCCCCTGAGCCGGCTCTTGTCGAGCGGCGAGAGCGGGAGGCGAGGCTGTCTGGCCATCCAGCGGGCCTTGTGCCTGCAACCCGTGCCCCCGTCAAACCCCTCGTTGACCTCGGGACGAGCCTACTCCATACTGGTTTCACAAGAATTTGAAACCTCAGAAACTCGAAGATAGTTCCGCGTTGGGCCTCGACCAGAGCGTCAGCACGCTCGGGGCAGCCGCGACCGCACACGCGGGGGATCTCCGGCTGGAGCGCCGGATCCAGAACGTCCAAGAGCTTCTGGCCGATGACCTGAAGTGGGTGGAAGGCGCCCTCGCGGAGGCCGTCGCAGACGGCCCGGCGCCCGGCACACACGCCGCCAAGCACCTGGTGGCGCGCGGTGGCAAGCGGGTGCGTCCAATCGCGCTGTTGCTGAGCGCCGCGTGCTTTGGCGCAATCAGTGATAGGGCTCGTGAGCTCGCGGTCGTCTCCGAGCTGGTCCACTCGGCCACGCTGCTGCACGACGACGTGGTCGATGAAGGCATGGAGCGCCGCGGTGCGCCCACTGCACGGCTGGCTTGGGGCAACGGCATCAGTGTGCTCGCCGGCGATTTGCTGCTCGTCAACGCGCTCGATCGCACGGCGCGCCAGGCGCCCGAGGCGATGCCCGATTTGATTTCGACGTTGCGGCGTTTGGTGGAAGGCGAAATCGTGCAGCTGCGCGGTCGCAGCGAGCTCGACGTCACCGAGGCGACCTATGAGCGGATCCTGCGCGACAAGACCGCGTCGCTGTTCAGCTGGGCGACGCGCAACGGGGCACGCGTGGCCGGCGCGAGCCTGGCCGACCAAGAACGCTTGAGCGGCTTCGGGGAACGACTCGGCATCGCTTTTCAGCTGATCGACGACGTGCTCGACTACACGGGTGAGCAAACCGGAAAGTCGCTGCTCGCTGACTTGCGCGAGGGCAAGCTGACCTTGCCGCTGGTGCTTGCCGTCGCACGTCGCCCAGAGCTCGCGCATTCGCTCAAGCGCATCCACGCTGGCGATCGCGAGCCCGTGCAGTTCGTCAGCCAAGCCGTGATCGAAACCGGTGCCTGCGAGGAAGTGCGGCGCCGCGCCGGCCAATACACGCAAACCGCCGTCGAGGCGCTGAGCGCGCTCGTCCCCGGTCCAGCGCGCGTGCTGCTCGAAAACGTCGCATCCGAGCTGGCGCGCCGCGCGGCTTAGTCAATCCGCCGCGTGGGGTCTCAAGGTTGCCGAGGGCTCCGGGCTTGCGCGCGAAGCCCCGCTGCGCGCTACTTGATAATCTTCGAGATGTTGCCCGCGCAGCAGCTGCTTTGAATTGAGTAGACGAACTTGTCGTCCTGGCCAACGAGCTTGGTAACGTTGCTGTTGGAGATCTTGACGCCAGCGCCGCCAGCGAGCGGTGCTTTCCAAACACCGGCCAGATTCTGCACGGTGTAGTAGATGGCGTTGGCGTCGACGAGCAGACCGCTCACGCTGTCGGATTGCACCAATTGCTTCGGCGCAGCATCGCCCTTCTTGAATGAGTAGATGCCGTCGAGCGCCGTCTCGTTGGTTTCACGATTGAAGTAGACCGTGTCACCGACGACCTGCGGCGTCGGGGTCGCACCGTATCGGCTGACCGCAGTCGTGGTCCCGCCCGGCACCGTCGGCACGACGGTCGGCGTTCCGCCGGCAAGCGGCGTTGTCCGAAGCTCATAAGCGGTGCCGGTCAGCGCATGGGTCGAGACCCAATACAATGCGTCGCTACTGACGTTGAAGGCGACCATGCCGTCGTGCGTACCTTGGTCGACGGTCATGATCCTGGTGCCGTGATCGCTCAGGTCTGCGGCGACCGGCCGCGTATAAATCCATGCGCCGGGGTCACCCGATTGGTAGTCGCCCGAGAACCAGTAAAAAGCGCTGCCCTGGCGGCGCAGGAATTGGACGTGCCACTCCGGCACCCAGGCCAGCTTCTTCAGCGTCTCCGAAGCGTCGGTAATCGGCTTGTAGAAGACGGCGCTTGTGAAGTCGTCGCCGCCCGTGCCCAGCTCCGACCAGTAAACGTCGGTGCCTTGGACGAGCAAGCTCTCGCGGCCCGCAGTCTTGTTCGTCGAATTCCAAATCACGAGCGTCGGGTCGTTATTCAGCGGGAAACGTCGAACCACATAGGAGTTGAAACCGACGTGCAGGAGGCCGAGCGGGCTGAATGCCCATGTGCGGTTCACGCCGCTGTCCGAGCCGATTGCTTGCCCTTGCTGGAGCGGGATATCGGCGCACTTGTCGGTGGTGCAGGTCGAGCCGAGGGCCGCGCAGCTGCGGCCGCACGAGCCGCAGTGCTCGTTGTTGTTCACGATTGAAGTCTCGCAAGCGTCGTTGGCCGTCGCGTCGGCGCTGCAATCGGCAAAACCAGCGTTGCAGCTCTTCACGACGCACGCACCGCTTTCGCAAGCGACGGTCGCGTGGCTCGAATTGCACGTCGTGTTGCAGTCGCCGCAGCTGGTGACGAGGTTCAGATCCTGCTCGCACACTGTCTGGGGGTTGTCGTCACATTCGCCAAAGCCGGTCGGACAGCTATCGCCGCTGCTACCCGCACCGCCCGCTGGGCCTACGCCTGCCGTCGGCTCTTCGACGCTCGAGGCACCGGCTCTGCCGCCTTCGGAGGCTTGGCCAGCGTTGTTGCTGGATGCGCCGCTGCCGCCAGTGCCAGCTTTGCCGCCGGTTGGCTTTGAGCCACCGCTACTTTCGCCACCCTCGCCGCCGCTCGAGTAGTGCGGACCTGTCGTCTTCTTCTTGCCGTCGGACGAGCCGCAGGCCTGCGCCAACAAGACGAACGTCGCCCCCAGCACGCAAATCCCAAGCGCTCTTTTCACCGCACGATTGTTAGCCGGGTGGGGGCCAAGCAGCAATAGGCCACACGATGCCAGGACGCCGGTGCCTAGTTCAGTGTGCCTGGAGACGCCGAATCGGTCCGCTGGGACTCGATGAAAGTCGCGGTGATTTCGCGCTCGAGCGCGCCGCGGATTTCGGCTTCGATCTGCTCGATCGAAGAGGCTAGGCGCTCGACGTTACGCTGGTACACGAACACGCGCGCGCTGACCGCGCTGGGCTGGCCTTCGTTGCCGACCGCGTCGATCAGCAAGAGTGCCCGCGGATCCACCCCGTCGACCACCACCTCGACGCCGGGCGCGTCGGCCGCGTACACCTCCTGCTCACGCACGTAAGCGCGAAGCATCGGCGAAAGCGAGGCCAGCGCGCGCTTGGCGGTCATTTCGAAGGTCTCCCGCGACAGCACCGGCGGCGCAGAAGGCTGAGTCAAATCCAGATCGCGCGAGCGAAGAAACGCCTCGGTGGCGGATTGGGTTTCGCCGCGCTCGTCGCGCACCAGGCCGAGGTAGTACCAAGCTTCGGCGTTCTTGGGCGAGCGCTTGACCGACTCCTCAATCAAGGGCGATGCGTTCTGGAGGTTGCCGACCTCGTACAACGCGCGGCCGACCAGAAAGGTGTGCTGCGGGTTGTCGAACGGTCCCTCGGGGAAACGATGCGACAGCTCAGTCGCACGCTCAACCTCGCCCTTGCCGAGCAAGGCGTCGAACATCAAGAGCAGCGCGTCGACGACCTCGTCGTCGGTTTCGGCCAAGTCGAGCGAAAGCTCACATAGACGAATGGCTTCGTCGAAGTCAGCCAGCGGGTGCACGTACACCTCGGCCGCGTTGAGCATCGCCTCGAGGTAGGTGTCGTCGAGCGCGATGGCTTGGCGGTAGTGCTCGACCGCTTCCTCGAACTCGCCCTTCAACGCCGCTACGTAACCGAGCAAGTTGTACGCCTCCGGCGACTGCGCGTCGATTTCGAGCGCACGCCGGGCCGAGAGCTCGGCGCCGCGCGGGTCGCCGCGCTGTACGAGATCCCAACCGCGGTCGAGGTGGGCCGAGAATTGGTCCATGTCTCGCCAGCTATTGACGTGCCCGGGCGGCACGGTCAACCGAAATTGTCAGTCGTGGACGATGACACGCGAGCCGGGCTGGGGGTCGCTCGCCCAGACGCCGTGAAAGCCTTCGGGCAGGTGCGGACCGGTGAAGAAAAAGAGCCACTTGGCGTCGAGCGGCGAAAGGTTCACGCAGCCGTGGCTCATCTGCACGCCGAAGTTTGAGTGCCAGAACGCGGCGTGGAGCGCGAAGGAGCGGAAATAGTACTG
Source organism: Polyangiales bacterium (assembly GCA_038230915.1). Lineage (GTDB taxonomy): Bacteria > Myxococcota_A > Polyangia > Polyangiales > Polyangiaceae > PMG-095. The sequence goes on from JBBRMI010000002.1 coordinate 68,092, forward strand.
CACGAAGGGCACGTCTTCGATGCTGTACGGCAAGTCGCCGGCGGCCGTTCCGTCGCCGTCCATCGTGGTCGTGATGTGCTTCTCTCGGACGCGCCACTCACCCGTGGGAGTGCTGTGATCCTTGTCTTTGATCTTCGAGTGCTTGCCGCTCGAAATTAGCGTCGCGAACACGGGTCGTGAACCCTCGAACGCGACCAGCGTCTGCGTGCTGAGATCGACGTCGACGTAGCGCTCGTTCTCGGTCAAACCTTGCGGTGGTGGGCCGGGCTCCGTGATGCGCAGCTGCGCCTTCTTCATGAACGTGCCGTCCGTCAGCTCGACGTAGTCCTTGCCTTGAAATTCAATGCTCTTGCCGGTCAGCGCGATCGGCACGAAGCGGTCGATCGATTTGGCGTTCTTGATCGTGTTGGCGCTGGGGTCGATCGTGAAGGTGCCGGCGCTCTTGGTGCCGCCGTACACCCAGCCCATCGGCAGCTTGTAGGTCGTGCCGTCGAGCTCGACGCCCTTGAAGCTCGAGCCGGATGTTTGCCACATGCGGTCAGATGGCGTGACCAAGCCTTTGGTCGTCTTGTACCAACTGCGGCCGTTCCAGCGGAACGTCTTGTCGACGGCGACGTAGAAGCCCGAGACCATGCGCTTGGCGAGGATGTCGTCGGAGTCGGCGCTGAGCGAGTCGAGCTTCATTTCATGCAAATGGTCTTTGATGTCGTCCTTTTGCCACCACGGCTTGTCCGGCTCCGGATCAAGCGCCGCGGGTGGCGGCAAGAGCGCCGTCTCGGCATCCTGCGCGGCGATCGGCAGCGCGGTTTCGGTCTTGTCGGAGACGGTCTTGTCGGTGGCGGTTTTGGCCGACGCTTCCTTGTCTTTGTCGGCTTCTTTTTCCTTCAGGTACGGCTCGTAGCGCTCCATCTGCTCGCGCGATGGCACCGTGCGGTAAAGCGGCGTGCCGTTCTTGGCGTTGCGCGCGTACGGATATGGCAGGATTTCTTTCAGGTTCGGCTGCGAAGTCGCAAACTTCACGTCCGGGTTCGACAGATCCGTCGTGCCGTAGTTGCCGCAAACGAAGCCACCGCTTCGGACCTTGTACCAACCACCGCTGCAGTTCTTCTTTTCGATCTTCTCGGCGTCGACTGGCGTGCGGCCGCCGCTGCGCATGAAGCCGACCTTCTTAGTGCGCTCGAACGACGGCTCGGTGTACACGCCGGCGGCCGGCGACGTCACCGCGAACCACGGACCGGTGTACGGGGCTTCGGACGCGGCAGTGGCTGCGGCTGTCGACGGCGCCGCGGCGGGCTCGCCGGCCTTGGAGCTGGGAGCGCCGGACGTGAGCTCGCGGGGCAGGATCGGCGAGCCGGCACGCGGTGCCTCGTTGCGGCCCGCCGAGACGGCGTCGTCGTTGGCGCCCGGCGGCGGCTGTTTTTCGCAGCCGAGGGCGAGCAGGGTGAAGACCAGGCTGGCGCACGCGGAGGGTCGGGCGGTCGAAACGATCACTATGGTCCGTGTCTTTCCACAGCCGCGCCGCGCGAGCCAATTCTCGGCGCCGGCCTAGCGCTAGGGCGGGGTAGCGAGCGGCGTGCCAAGGGCCAAAGTGCCGCATTCGCGCAGGTCTTCGCTTGAGGCTATGGTCTGGGCGTGGAACCCGGGACGCGCCCGCGCGTGCTGAACGACACGACGCAGAGCCGGCTCGGCCGCTTCTTCGCGCTGGCGGTGGTGCTGCACGTGCCGTTCTCACCTTTGCTCGGGCTTCTGGGGCTAGTTCGGCTTTTGGGTGGCCAAGTCGAGGCGCCGGCGCTGCCGCCGGTTACGGAAATCCCTATCGATATCCTCGACGACGACGGCAGCCCAGCCAGCAAGCCGGCCCCAACGCCCGAGGCCACGGAGCCCACGGCGGTGACCGAGCCCGAGGCCGCGCTGCCCAAAGAGCCGGAGCCCGTCGTCACCAAGCCCAAAAAACCAAAAGAGCTGCCCGACGCGGGCGCGCCGGAGCCGCACGACGCGGGTGCACCCGACGCCTCGAAAACGAGCGACGCCGGAGCCGCCCCGGACGGGGGCGCCGACGGCGGCATCGCGCACAAGCCGGGCGAGGGCATCGGCAGCCCCGTCGCGGGTATCGGCGACAAGCGCGTCGTCGATCCGAACGCCAACGTGCAGCTCTTGGTGCACACCGACCGCGTGCGCCAGCATCCGCTCGGCGCGCGCGTCGGCCCGTTGCTGCGCAACGTCTACCAGTGGCGTGATTTCTTCGGGCCGACGGCGATCGACCCGATTCGCGACATCGATCGCATGCTGATCGTCGGGCCGCAGCTGCGCGATTCCCGCGATGTGGTGGCGATCTTACAGTTCAATGTGCCGAACGAGCGTGTACGCGCGGCGGTCGACGTCTTGGTCGCGCGCGATCCTGAAGGCGGTTGGGTGGACGGTGGCGGCGTGCCGGTAGCTCACGCGCACGCCGATCGCGGCGAGCGGGTGTTCGTGTTCCCATCGCCGCAGGTGCTGGTCGTGACGCCGCCAAGCGCTGAAGCGAGCGCCGAGCGGCTGCCGCGTAAGTTTCGGTTGCCGCCCCCGAAAGGCGACGAGATCGCGCTGGCAAAGATTTCGACGCCCTGGCGCGCGTTCCTCGGTTTGCCGGTGGTGATCCCAAAGTCGATCAGCTCCGCCGAGCTACGGCTGTCGCCACGTTCCGACGGCGGCCTCGTGATCGACATCTTGGCGCACGACGAAACCGAGCCGCTCGCGCGCTCCGACGCGCAGGCGCTCACGGCGGCGTTGACCGCGGCGACGTCGCTCGACCTCGGCATGTTCGGCGCCGTGCTGTTCGGCTCCAGCCGAAAAAAATTCATTGAAAAGGGGAGCTTTGAACCGGATGGTACTGAAATCCGTGGTGAAATCGTGCTCACGCGCCCCCAAGTCGAGACCCTACTCGAGCTAGCGGGCGGCCTGCTCGGCGGCGCCCCGCGACCCCGCGCCGCACCGACGACGTCTGCGGCGCCAGTTGCGACGCCACCTGTCGTACCAACTCCGGCGCCCGCTGCGTCTCCGTAGCTCCAGCGTCGGAGCAGCGAGCGAACAGGAAGGCGAGAAGGCGGGAAGGCAAAGGAAGCGCAGGTTTTGTTTGGGGAGACCAAACAAAACCTCGACCACCCGCGGGGTCACTCGCGCTGGCAGGGCAGTTCGGGTTCGAAGCGTCGAGATACCATCCGCCCACCAAGAAGTGCTTCGCTTCCCGCCTTCCCGCCTTCCTGTTGTTTCGTCTCGGCTATGCGCGTGCGGCTTCGGCAATGGTGGCCAGCATCGCGTCGGCGCGGGCCGGATCGAGCGAGCCGAGGCAAAACGTGCGACCGCGCTGCGCGACGACCAGCACGCGGCACTTGCCACGCACGGTGTCGGCCGCGTTCGAAAAGGTGAAGTCGAGCATCAGCCCGAGCGCCATCATCAAGACGGCCAGGCCGAACAGCGACGCCGAGCCGCCCGGTACCCGTACCGCGTCGACGAACAAGCCCATACCCAGGTACGAGCCGAGCACCAGCGCCAACAGCCCAACGTACATCCCGAGCCGCGCGTAGCGGGTTTCACGCGTCACGCGCACCAAGCTGCCGAGCGGCACGACGATCGAACGCTCACGCAGAACCTTGCCCAAAAGCTCGGTGCGTTGGCTCAGTTCCAAGCCGTTGGGCCCGATGCTGATCGATGCCGGGCGCTTGAACGCCAGCACCCAGCGCAGTAAAACTCGGCCGAGCTGCAGGGCAAACAGCAGGGTCGTGACCGTGAGCAACGTCGTCACCACCGGGCCGAACGACGGCAGCCACATCTCGCCTTCCAAGCGCTCGGCGTTGGCGGTCACGGCGCCGGCGGCCAGCGCCCGCACGCCGCTGTCAGTCGCGGCGTGACTCAGGTGCAGGCGCGTCCGGTGCGCGACCTCGCTCTTGCTCGAGGCGATCGCGGCGGCGGCGATTAAGCCCTCGGCGTGTCCGAACTCGGGCGCGACTGCCTCGGGATCGCGCGCGACGTGCGCGACAGCTTCCCACATGCCGGGGGCTTGGTCCTGCAGCGCTGCGTCCAGGAAGCTCAGCGCGTCGATGGTGGTGTGAGTTGCCAGCCAAACCAGGTCGGCGGCCAGCGCGTCGCGGTCGCCTTCACCCTCGGGCGGGCCCTTCGAGACGCCAATCGCCAGCAGCGCGCCGAGCAGCTGCCGTTCCGCCGGCCCCTCAGGGCCATGCTCGAGCGCGTTGAGTGCGTTGCCGAACGGCGTTTGCGCTTGCTCCGAGCTAATGCCAGAGGCCTGAATGGTGGCAAGCGATTCAGCGGCCGGGGCGTGGAACTTCGAGGCTAAATCCGGCCTCCGCAGCACGGCTGAAGCCAACGCGACGCGCGTGACCAAGCCCGCCAGCGCCGTCGTGTCCGACGCTTCGCGGAGCTTACCCACGACCTCAGACGCGCTATCGACCTCCATCTGCAGGGTCGTCTTATCCGAAAACACGCGAAACTGCCAAAGCGTTCGCGGCTTTGCTACGAGACGATGCGCAGCGAGTTGAGCACGGGGCCGGGCAGCTCCTCAGAAACGTCGGCGGTTTGCCGGTTTTGTGCGTCTACCCGCACCACCACCGGCCGATGTTTGCGCGCCTCTTCACGGGTCATTTCGGCGAAGGTGGCGAGGATGACGAGATCGCCCGGCTTGTTGAGGTGGGCGGCCGCGCCGTTGACGCAGATCGCCCCCGAGCCGCGTGGGCCGGGCAGGGCGTAGGTCATCAGGCGCGAGCCGCGCGTGACGTTCCAGATGTGGATGGCCTCGTGCGGGAGGATTTCAGCGGCATCGAGCAGGTCGCTGTCGACGGTGACGCTGCCTTCGTATTCCAAGTCGGCGTGCGTGACGGTTGCACGATGGATCTTGGATTTGAACACGTTGAGCTGCATGGGCGCTCCTGATGCGTCGCGTCATGCCGGCCCGAGATGGGTCCAGCTGGCGGACTTACCAAGAGCATAGGCGTTGGGCGTGGCTCGGACAAGGCCGGCTGGTGCCATTTTCAACCGTAACAGTTGGTTTTGGGGGCTGCGAAGTTGGCCCCGATCGGCCGCTTCGAATACCGAAGAAGCATGGCCACGCAGAGCAAAACCCAGCTGCTCGAGATCCTCAGGGGCATGGTGCGCGACATGTTGCGCTTGCGGAGCGAAGGCGGCGCTTACGCCAAGCTGGCCCGGGCCGACGGCTACGTCGACGGCTACATGCGCGTCCTGCTCGAAACCGGCGCCGCCGACGACAAGACGCTCCTCGCCCTAGTCGCGGACGAACGCCACAAATTCGAAGGCCCCTCGACCCGCGAGCTCCACGACGAAGACGCGCTCGTCACCGAGCACGACGACCGCATCGTCGCAGCGTGAGCCCGGGCTGCCAAGTCGCAGCCTTGCTTCGCAGAATCTACTGGACGACCTCGGGTCGCGCCGGGCGTATGGGATTCCACAGAGAGTCGGGGAGTTAGGGAGGCGAGAGCGAACGCATTTTTTGTTTGGGGAGACCAAACAAAAAATATTTTCCCAGGAGCGAGGCGAGCGAAGAAGCGAGGGCTGCCCGAAGCGTCGGGTTCACCGGCCTGGCAAAGATCTACCAACCTCCCCGGCTCCTTGTTTGCTCGCTCTGCCCGCCGTCAGCCGCCGGTCTTGGTGATCGAGCGCAGGGCTTCGAGCCGCATCATCACGTCGGCGCGCTCGACGATCTTGAGCTTGGAGGTGCCCACGCCTTCGACGCAAAACGACGCTAGCGCGCTCGCAAGCCGCAACCCGCGGCGCAGGCACGGTCCATCCAAGGTGCCGCTGGCTGCCAGGTAGCCGAGCAGCGCGCCTGCGAAGGTGTCACCCGCGCCGGTCGGATCGATCTCTTCTTCGAGCGGGTAGGCGGGCGTGAAGAACACGCCTTCGCTGTCGAACAGCATCGCGCCGTACTCGCCGCGCTTCACGATCAAGCGTCTGGGGCCCATCTTGAGCACGGCAGTAGCAGCGCGGCGAATGTTGTGGATCTCCGCCAGCTCGCGCAATTCCTCGTCGTTGATCATCAGGGTGTCGGTCTTCGACAGCACCTCGCCGAGCTTCTTGCGCTCGCCGGAGATCCAGAAATTCATCGTGTCGGCGGCGACGAAGCGCGGCGCTTTCATCTGAGCCAACACGTCGAGCTGCAATTGTGGCTGAATGTTACCGAGCAAGACGTACGGTGAATCGGCGAAGCTTGCCGGCAACTTCGGCCTGAAATCAGCGAACACGTTGAGCTGGGTGTCGAGTGTCTCGCGGCTGGCCAAGTTGGGGGCGTAGCGGCCTTTCCAGCGAAAGGTCTTGCCCTTCGCACGCTCCACGCCGGCGCAGTCGACATCGCGTTGGCCCAGCTCCTCGAGTACGGCGGCCGGAAAATCCTCGCCGACGACGGCGACGACGCGGGTCGGGGCGAACAGGCTGGCGGCGTAGGCCGCGTACGTGGCCGCACCGCCGACGACGTCCTTGGCGTTGACGCTCGGAAGCTCGAGGTCATCGAAAGCCATCGAGCCCACGATCAGGACATGGTCGGCGGTCTCTTTGCTGCGAGTTGGGTACATGGTCATGGTCTCGGGCTTTCGGGGGTAGGCTGGGGCAGGGCAGGTGACGCGGCGCTCGGCCTCAATGAGGCTGCGAGCGCAGGCGGCCTTCTGCCAGAAACTGTTCGGCGAGCGCGGCGACGCGGCTGCGGCGGCATTCTTCGGCCAGAAAAATCGAAGTCAACTTGCGAGTGGCTTCTTCGAGATCGGCGTTGACGAGCACGTAGTCGAACAAGCCATAATGCTCGATTTCGCGCTTGGCGACGCCGAAGCGGCGCTGCACGGTCTCCTCGTCTTCGCTCGCCCGGCCACGCAGGCGCTGCTCGAGCACGGCCATGCTGGGCGGCAAGATGAAGACGGCCACCGCATCCGGCGCAGCGCATTTAATCTGGCGCGCGCCTTGGTGATCGATATCGAACACGATCCCGCGGTCGCCGCGTCGTCGTTCGATCTCGGCCTTGCTCGTGCCGTACAGGTTGCCGTGCACTTCGGCCCATTCGAGGAACGCGCCGGCTTCGATCAGTTGCTCGAACTCCGGGCGCGAGACGAAGTGATACTCTTTGCCGTTCGTCTCGTTGTGGCGCGGCTGGCGCGTGGTGTGCGAGATGCTGAACGTCAAGCCTTTGACCTCGGCCAAAAGTCGCGCGGTGAGCGTGGTTTTGCCGGCGCCCGAGGGCGACGAGATGATCAGTAAGAGCGGCTTCTCACTCGACATTTTGCACCTGCTCCCTGATCTTCTCGAGCTGACCCTTGATCTCCACTACCAGGTGCGAAAGCCTCACGTCTTGGCTCTTCGAGCCGAGCGTGTTGGCCTCGCGCGACATCTCTTGCAGCAGGAATTCCAGGCGCCGCCCGATCGGCGTGGCGTCGGCCAAGAGCGCCTCGAACTGGTCGAAATGGCTGGCCAAGCGCACCAGCTCTTCGGTCACGTCGCTGCGGTCGGCCATCAACGCCAGCTCGGTCTCGAGCCGGCCGGGGTCGGGGCTCACGCCCGCACCTTCGAGCAGCCGGGCTACGCGCTCGCGCAGGCGGCCGAGTTGCCGCTGCGCCGAGCCGTGGCTGAGCCCCCTGGCATCTTGAGACAAGCCGCGTAGCGCGGTCAGGCGTTGGGCGAGCTCCCGCGCCAGCGCCTGGCCTTCGCCGTCGCGCATCTCGTCGAGCCGAGCGAGCGCCGCGGCGAAGGCCGTGCTCAGGGCTTGCTCGAGGCCTTGCGAGGTCGCACGCGATGTGTCGACGAAGAGTTGGGGCAGCGCCGCCAGCGCCGCTATCGGAACCTCGGTGCCGGGGGCCAGCTCGTCACGCAACTTGAGTAAGCTTTCGTAGACGACGCGCGCGCGTGTCAGGGAGAAACGCCCAGCGCCGTCACAGGCATCGAGGCGTAGGCCGATGTCGAAGCGCCCGCGCGACAGCCGCTCGCGTGCCAGTTGCTCGACGAAAAAAGCGTGCGAAGCCAATTCATCGGGCATCCGCACCCGCACGTCCAAGAAGCGGTGGTTGAGCGCGCGCAGCTCACAGGTCAGCTTGTTGCCGTCGAGCTCCGCCTCGCCGCAGCCGAATCCGGTCATGCTGCGCATGGCTGCATCCGTGCTTACAGGCCCTTGCGGCGCTTGATGTCGTCCATCATCCGCCGGTATTCCACTTCCCAGACCGCGGTGCCCTCTTTCAAATTCTTGATCTTGCTGCGCACTTCGGTGTCGATGTCGACGTCGAGCGCGGCTTGCTTGCGCAGCGGATCGCGCAGCTTACGCCGGAGCTCGAAGTCTTCTGCGAAGATCTCTTCGACGTTCGCCGAGTGCATCAGCATTTCGACCAGCTGATCGAGCAGGTAGTCGATGGCGTCTTCGCCGAGCTTGATCTTGCGCTCGTCCGCCAACAGCTTCTTGATCCGGCCCATCTCCGACTGCGGCAGTCCACGCTGCGCCAGCACGTCTTTGGCCTTGTCGCTGACTTCCTGCTCGTCGGTGATGAACTGGTTGAGCACGGCTTGAACGTCGAGCTCGACCTCTTTCGGTGACTCCGTCTCGATGTCACCAGCCGCGGTGAGGGCGTGCACCATCAGGTGCGAAATCTCGGGGACCTTGGCGCTGTGCAGCCGCATAAGGGGGTCTGGTTACCTTAGTTTCCACCCGGATTACAGCGCGAACGCCACGTTCGTACCCTCTCAACTGCCGATTTCTCGTGGGAACGAGAAAACAGGAAGGCGGGAAGGCGGGAAGAACTGAGGAAGCCTTGATGGTTTCGAGCAAACCAGTCGAGGCGCCGGTGCGGGCATGCGGCGTCGAGGCCACCCGCCACCCACCCAAGAAACCTTCCCGCCTTCCCGTCTTCCTGTTGTTTCCCCTGCCCGCTATTCGGGCTTCTTCGGGTCGCGTGAGCCGAGGCGTAAACGCCGGAAGACGGCTTCGCGTTGGCGGTGCTTGTAAGCGTCGTGGCTGGCGTCGCCGGTTTCGTTGTGCGCTTCGCTTTCGGCGTCGAGCACCTGAAACTCGCACAACATGTACACGATCGGTCCCAGGTTCTCGGAGCCGGCCGGCGCGAACTCCATCAAATGCGGGGGCACGCGCACTGGGACGTCGGTCACGAACTGAATCACTCGATAGTTCGGCGCGCTGAAGCGGTTGTCGCTCGGCAGCGGGCCGTCGTGCTCGCCCTGAAATTGCGGCACCAGCTGCGAGAGCGCCGGGTTTTGCAGGCAGTAGCTGTGGAAATCGAAGATTGAATTGGTGCTTTGTTTCGGCACCACGTAGTTGAACGGAAACAGCTGTTCCGTCAGGTAATTCAGCACCGGCAGCACGTGGTCGGGCGTGCGCGTGACGATCCGAAAGCGCAGCTTGTCGTACAGCGCGGCCGCGGTGGCTTCCGGTTTGGACAGCAACTTGGTGTACGTCGAGTCGAGGTTCTTACGGCCACCGACGAACTCGGTGATCGGAAAGCCTTCGCTCAGCATCGTGCCGACGACGCGGTAGACCTTCTCTTCGACCAAATGAAAGAGGTCGCGGTCACTAACGGGTAGGCGAAACAAAAGCTCGCGACCCGCCATGTGATTGATGATCTGCACCACCTTCAAGATCGTGCAGGCGCAGACTTGACGGTGGCCTTTCCCCGACGCCAAAAGCAGCAGCTGCTCGACGCTGGCTTCTTCGACCGGCTTGGGGATTGCGAATGCGAAATGCCGGCGCAAGTAGCTGACGGCCTCGCGCTTCACGTGATCGACGAAGGCGCGGTCTTTCGGCTCTGCCAGCGAGAGTCCGTGGTTCTCGATGAAGCGCAGCGCCTCGGCCTCATCGACGAGGTTCAGGCGATGCCAGTCGATGACCGAACCGCCGCTCAAGATCAGTCGCAGCGCTTCGATGTCATGAAGCGACAGATCCTCGAGCCGTTTGAGCCGTGGTGGATGGGGCAAGGCCGAGATGCGCTCGCCGGAGCGCGGCGGTTCGCTGTCCGGAGCGGTCAGTGTTGCGTCGTGGTTGCGCCGCTCGCTTGGGGGCGCCCGAGCGCGAGCGTGCCGAGGAAGATGCCGACGGTTACCCCGAGGACCGCGATTTGGGCCCCGAACTGGCCGCCTGCCAGGAGTGCCACGGGAATCGACGCTGCGAGGTACCACGGGGAAAGCTTCATGCTGGGGCGCTCCAAAGGTTCACTTCTGAGGGTGGAGAACGAGGGCGGGGAACGGATGCCGACCGCCGTGCGGAAGGACTGACTGCTCAAGGTAAGTGAATGTAGGATAAGATGCCACAAGGGCTTGAAGAGGGGCAAGAGTTAGCCAGGTGGGGCAGTGCGTTCAAGCCCCAATCGACGCGTGACGTTATTTATGTGGGTATTTGCGAGGTGCTGGCTCACCTGACTGTGCGTCCATGCAAGCCGCGGAAAGCGCAGTGAAACCGCGGGTGCACAAAGCCCCGTTTTGGCTCGAGTTTTGGTAGCGTCAGCCACGTGTTGGCTCGCTCCACCATGCTCGCGTGCGCCCTGCTCGTCGGCCTCGTGCTGTCGACGACGAGCTGCGGTGACGACGGGTTGCTGCCAACAAGCGTCGATCCTGGCTCCGACTTCGTCCAGGAGGACGTGACCTTCGACGACCAGTTCTTCTACTGCCGGATCGAGCCCGTGCTGTTCGAACAGGGGTGCGGCTCGGGCGTCGCAGGTAAAGATCCTGCGAACGGCTGCCACTTCAGCGTGACCAAGTTTCGGCTGACCGACTACATGCCGCACGTCGGCGACAGCTGCGTAGGCGATGCGCTCGGTCCGACGTCGGTCGTGCCGACGGCGGCGCAGCAGAACTACAACGCCGCGCAAGCGCGCATGAAGCGTGACCCGAAGCTGGCGGCGTTGCTGCAGCGCCCGCTCGGCCGCGCCCAACATCCACGGCAAATTTTCGCGGAAAATAGTCCGCAAGCCGACGTGATTCGCAAGTGGGCCACGCAGTTCTCGAAATGAAGTACGCGCTTCTCGTCTTTTTGAGCGTGCTGGGCTCGCCGGCGTTAGCCAGAGCGGCGGACGACGACGAGGACGCTTACGCGCGGGTGGTCGTCACCGAGGCCGAGCTGCGCGCCGGTCCTGGCGTGTCGCATCGCGTGATTTATCGCGCGCGGCGCGGCGAAACGTTTCTGATCTCGTCGCGTGAGACGGCCGGCTTCTGGTTGCAGGTGACGTTGCCCGACGGGCGCACCGGCTACGTGCTCGGTGACACGGTCGAGCCGGTGGCCGCGACTGACGACTCGGCCGAGGGCGCGCGCAAGCCTGGCTTCTTCGCGCCACCCGCCTTGCAGGACGCGCACGCCGGGTTCGCGATGATGGCCGGCATCTACGATCGCGCCGGCTACGTGGAGCTAAAGCCGGCGTGGGTGATCGCGCCCTCGATCGCTTTCGAGCCGTACGTGGGGATCGCGCTGCAGAGCGACAGCCGGCGCATCATCTATGGGGGTTCCGGTACGCTCAACCTGCTGCCGGACAAGGCCTTGGCTCCGTTCGTGACGATTGGCGCCGGCGGCATGTATGAGCAGCCGAAAGACGAGTTCGTGCGGCCGCCGCGCAAGTGGTTCCACGCCCGCGCCGGCGGCGGCCTGCTGATCAGCTTGCGCTTTCGCGTCTCACTGCGCCTGGAAGCCGCCAACATGGTGTTGTTCGCGGAAGACGACTACCAAAACGTCCAGAGCTACACGGCTGGGCTGGGGACCTATTTCTGATGGAGGCGCGCGCCATGATCGACACCAAAGGCCAGCGTCCCCGGTTGCCGCTGTGGGGTTTTGTGGGGCTCGGTCTGGCCTTTGTGGGCCTTTTGCTCGGCGCCGGTGGCTGCGCCACGGTGCGGCCGGAGCAGCGCGCCGTGCTGGCGGATCCGACGATGCAGTTCGACAACGATCCCGGCGACGGCGCCGCGCGCGATCACGTGCTGGAGAACCGCGAAGGCTCGAGCGGCGGCACTTCGGTCAAAGGCGGAGGTTGCGGTTGCAATTGAAGCGCCTGTTCGCTGGATGTGCGGGCGCTTGCTGGCTCGCAGTTGCTACGCCAGCCTCGGCCCAGGTTGCCGAGCTGGCGCCGCGCACCACGGTGTTCTTGGAGCCGTCGAAGACGAGCAAGTTGCTGGTGATCAACCCGAGCGCTGAGCTTGCGGTGACGCCGACCGACTGGCTCGACGTGCACGCCGGCTACGAAGCGGACATCGTCTCGGGTGCCACGGAGTCGTTGAAGGGCGGACGTTTGAGCCCGGTCGACATCGTGAGCAGCGCGACCCACTTCCAGGACACGCGCCATCAGCTCAACGCCGGTTTTGGACTGACGCGTGACAACACCAAGCTGTCAGCGACGTACTCGTACGGTACCGAGGCCGACTACCGCTCCAACGCCTTCTCGGTCCAGTCGGGCACCAGCTTCCTGCAGAAGAACACCGAGCTCACGCTGGCCTACGGGCGCGGCTTCGATCGCGTGTGCACGACGGCCTTCGCCGACAGCGATTCGCCGTCGGTGAAGACGCCGCTCGACAGCTCGAAGGGCTGCTTCACCAAAGCCGTCAATCGCGCCTCGCGCAAGGTCGACCTCGACAATTTTCAGACCGGTTGGACGCAAACGTGGACACCAGTATTCGCCACGCAGTTGGTGTTGTACGGCGCGCTCCAGCACGGCTTTCTAGAGAATCCGTACCGCAGCGTCGTGATCGCTCCGGCCGGTGACGAAGCGCTCGAGAACCAGCCGGACAATCGCCTGCGCCTGGCGGTCGCGCTGCGTGGCAAGTACTACCTGCGTCCGTTGCGGATCGCCTTTTCGGCCGCCGGGCGGTTGTACCGCGATACTTGGGACATCCTGGGCCAAACCTACGAACTTGAAGCCGAGCGCTATGTGATGCCCGATCTGCGGTTGATGGTGCATGGCCGTTACTACACCCAGACCGAAGCGCTGTTTTGGAGCGACGACTACACCGGCGGCGAGCCCCACGACGGCCCGCGCGGCCAGTATTGGACGGGGGATCGCGAGCTTTCGCCGTTGTCGAGCTACATGCTCGGCGGTCGCATCGTGTTCAAGCGCAACGGCGAGCCCGGCAACCGCATCGCTGGCATGCTCAGCTTCGAAACGTCGTTCAGCTTCGACCTAATGAAGACCGTGCTCAAGGAGTTCACCTGGGGCGGAACCAAGCCGGACGACACGCTGGCTATGATCAGCTCTTTGGGCGTTCGAGGCTTGTTCTAGCGTCGAGGCCTCTTTCGCGACGGGCCCGCTGGCTTGTTCTCGTTTGCGCCTTGCGTTGCGTATCTCGCGATCCTCTTGTCCTGCCAGGTAATTGCACCGGCCTCGCCGGTTTACCAGCTGCCGCAAGCTCCGCTCCCGGCAGACGCAGCAGACTTACGCGCTCGCCATTCGCGGGATGCAGCAAGCGTTCGACTAGCAGAAGCCAAACGAGGCGACGGAGGTGCGCGGCAGGCGCTCAAACAAACCCTCCCAAACTCCCCGTCTCCCTGTTTGCTTGCGCTCCTGCTCGCTGCTCGCTAACCGCGGTCGCCACGTAGGCCGTGTTTCCGCGCCAGGTCGTACAGGTGCTTGCGATCCATTTTGGCTTCGCGGGCGGCGGCGCTGATGTTGCCGGCGTGGCGGTCGAGCAGCCAAGACACGTAGCGGCGCTCGAACTCGGCTTCGAAATCGGTGCGGATCTCACGGTAGCTCTTGGCGGCCGTAAATTCGCCGTCGGGCTCGCGCGTCGAACCGGGGCCGCCGCTGGCCGAGGCCGATACGGGCAGATCGAGCAGCCGCACCTCGCGTTCGCCGCCGGCGGTCGCCATGTAGATAGCGCGGTCCAGCACGTTGCGTAGCTCGCGCACATTGCCCGGCCAGTCGTGCGCCGAGAGTGCCGCGATCGTCTCGCGGCTGAGCGCGATGCTGGCGGCGGGGTCGCGCTTTTTCGCCACTTCGACGAAGCGCTCGACCAACGCGGCGATGTCTTCCCGTCGCGTGCGCAGCGGCGGCACCGTGATCGGCACGACTGACAGACGGAAGTACAAGTCCTCACGGAACTTGCCGCGCTCGACCTCCTCTTTGAGGTTGCGCTTGGTCGCCGCGACGATCCGTGCTTCGGCGCGCAGGGTCTTGTTGCCGCCGACGCGCCGGAACTCACCGGACTCGAGCACACGCAGCAGCTTCGGCTGGACGTCGATCGGCAGCTCTCCGACTTCGTCCAAGAACACTGTGCCGCGTCCGGACAGCTCGAACGCGCCCTGGCGCGTCGCGACCGCGCCGGTGAACGCGCCGCGCTCGTGACCGAACAGCTCGCTCTCGATCAAGTTGTAGCTGACCGCGCCGCAATCGACGACGACGAACGGCTGGTCTTTGCGATGGCTCTGCTGATGGATCGCGCGCGCCAGCATGTCCTTGCCCGTGCCGGTCTCGCCTTCGATCAACACCGACGCGTCGGTCGGCGCGATGCGTTCGAGCACGCCGAAAATGCTGCGCATCGCCAAGCTCGGGCCCAAGACGTCGCCGAAATACGGCGTTTCGCTGGGTAAGATCTGCGCGCGGTTCGGATCCGTTCGCACCACCAGCTCGACGCTCCCGACGGTGAGCGTGGCGCCCGGATCGATCAACGCTTCGCGGATCGCGGTGCGACCGACACGCGTGTGATTCGTCGAACCGAGATCGCGCACCAAGATGCCGGCCTTGGTGCGTTCGAGCTCGCAGTGATGACGTGAAACGGTGTCGTCGGGCAGCACCAGGTCGTTATCCTGGCTCTTACCCACGCGCAGCTTTTGTCCCATTTTGACGCGCTTGCCGCGAGCGCCGCCCGATAGGACGACTACCAGTAGCTCTTCGGGGAGTCCGTCCCCCAATGGCTGAGCCCTGGTCGCGATATCCGGGTGCGGAGATGGCTGGGTCACTTGCGGGTTCAATCCGGCGAGACGATCACTTCGCCACCCAACAGGCTAACCCGTCGTTCAAAAGTTGTCTCGGTCGGAATGGGGTTGAGATCCCCCGCACTGTCTTCCCTAAACGTAATGACTACGATGTAGGTTCCGTTCGGGGCGGAGAAAGCGTGCCGAACCAGGCTTGGGGCACCCCTCGGAAAGTCCTGGGAGAATCCCGCCGTCGGCTCGTCGTCGCCTTGGCGCGTGATGGCGGCCGCTACCCGTCGCACGTCCGCGCCACTGCAGCGAATTGCCAGCTTTTGTTCGTGGGGCGCGCCCTTGGCAACGAACGTCAACACGAGCGCGACGCCACCGACGAGAATGGCGCGTGCCAACAGCGACTTGAGCTTGGGGCTCACGCCGGCGACCTAGTGCGCGCTGGCGCTGGATTTGGGGGCCGGCGTGCTCGGCTTGGCGGCGCTCGAACTCGGTGCAGCGCTGGCAGCTGCCTCAGCACTGGCAGCGGCTTGTGCGTGAGCTTCGAGCCGCGCGACGTTCATCATGCGCACGAGCTTCACCAAGTTGGCGATCGTCACGTCGGGCAATTTGAACGACGGCATCGCGCCCTTGCCGAGCTTGATCGTCGCGCCGATCTGCTGATCTGTGACCGAGCTTTGCCACGCCGGATCTGAGAGGTTGGTGGCCTTCAACATCGGCCCACGCGGTCCGTCACCACGACCGAGCTGGCCGTGGCAGGGGGTGCAGTTCTGCTGCCAAGCGACAATCGTCACGTCTTCGAGGCCCGGCACTGCCGGCGCGCCGGCGTCTTTCGGATCGACCTGGACCTGATCGCTGCCCGGGTTCTCGGTGTGGTCGTGATCGGACGGACGCCACTCACGCGCGTCCGACGGGCGCTCGTTGCAGGCGAACGAGGTGAGCAGCAAGAGCGCAAAAGCGGCGCGCCGCAGCCCGAAAGCTACGGCGCGAAGAGCGAGCGGTTGAATCACTCGAAGACTTTACCGCCACCCGTTGGATCGAGGCCCAAATACTTCTTTCCGCCCAGCTCCGCGACGTGAAATTCGGTGCGACGATTCTTGGCTTTGCCTTCTTCGGTCGTGTTGTCCGCTACCGGCTTGGTTTGGCCGAAGCCGACCGCGAGCAGCCGCTCCTTCTTGATGCCCTTGGCGACGAGCGCCGCTTTAATCGCCAGCGCGCGCTGACCGGAAAGCGTCTGGTTCGAGTCGGCGGAGCCGACGTTGTCGGTGTGACCTTCGATGCGTAGCTTGGTGACACGCGCCGTTTCGTTCAGGTAGGTCGTGAGCTGGCTGAGGGCAGCGTCGCTCTCGGGCTTCAGCACGGCCGAGCCGCTCTCGAACACGATCTGTCCCGGGATCTCCAGGCGATCCTTCTTGAGCACCGGTTTGGCGTTCGGATCGGCGGCGGGCGCAGGGGCGGGCGTCTCCGCAGCTGGCGCGGGCGCCGGCGCCGGTGCCGAATCAGCCGCGGCCGGCGGGGGTGGGGGCGGGGGTGGCGGCGGAGCCTTGGCCTCCTCGCCTCCTGCCTTGAAGGATGCCGACGCGGCGCACGCACCCAGCAGCGGAGTGGCAAGCGCGAATCCCAAAAGCACGGCGACGAAACGAGAGCTCTGAAGCATGAATGTTACCTCGAAGGACGGCCGCCGAAGACGCCGGCGGGCGCGGATCCCGTGATCCGTGAGCTAGTCCAAGTTTTGGCCGCAGCGCAAGCGATGCCAGCCTCCCCGATCGACGTACGGCCCCGCCACTCGCTTCATTGGCCCGATGGCCGACGAGACGAGAACGAGAAAACAGGAAGGCGAGAAGGCGGGAAGATTTCCTATTGTTCGAGAAAGGGGCTCGAATCGAGGTCTGCGCCGGGATTGGTAGGGTTAGGTGACCGGTCGCCCACCCAAAAAAACTTCCCGCCTTCCCGCCTACCTTCTGACCTTTGGTCTCATTTTTCAGCCGCGGGCGTGGTCACCAACTGAAATGAGACCAATGCTGAGCCGCCTTCCTGTTGATTCCCCTGCTCGTGGTAAGCCGGCAGGGAATGGCCGCGGAGTTCGTTCATCTGCATGTGCACTCGCAGTACTCGTTTCTGACGAGCGCGGTGAAGCTGTCGGACCTGCCGGGTAAGGCCAAAGGGCTCGGCATGCGCGGCATTGGGCTGACGGACGTCGGCAACATGTTTGGCGCGATTCGCCACTACAAGGGCTGCAAGGACAAAGGCATCACGCCGATCCTCGGCTGCGAGGTGTTCGTCCCGCGCACCAACGGCACCGGCGCGCTCGATCACCTGGTGCTCTTGGCCGAGAACCACGAGGGCTACAAGAACCTGGTGCGCATCGTCTCGGAGGGGCACCTGCGCTCCGCTCACGACTACGCGCCGGCCGTCACGCTTGACTTCATCACCGAGCGCAACAAGGGCATCGTCGCGCTCAGCGGCTGCATGGCGGGCGTGGTGGCGCAGCGCATTCTGGAGAACGGTGTCGACCGCGCTGAGCCAACGCTGGCTGAATTTCGTGACCGCTTCGAGCCCGGTCACTTCTTCGTCGAGCTACAAGATCACGGCTTCCCCGAGCAGCCGGTGCTCAGCGACATCTTGCTCAAAGCGGCGGGCAAGCTCGATCTGCCGGTGGTGGCCTCGAACGACGTCCACTTCATGACCAAGGACGACGGCATCGCACAGCTCTATTTGGAGTGCGTCGGCAAAGGCCGCACGTTCGCCGAAGAGCAGCCGCTCCACCACAACTCGTTCGAGATGTACCTGAAGACGCCGGACGAGATGGCGGCGCTGTTTGGCGGTGTTCCCGGCGCGCTCGAAAATACGCTGCGCGTGAATGAGATGTGCTCGGCGCTGAAACTCGATCTCGGGCGGCCGATGTTGCCGCAGTTTCCGGTGCCGGACGGCTACGACGAAGAGGGCTATTTCCGGCACCTATCGCGTGAAGGCCTGGAAAAGCGCCTGGCTCACTTCCGTACGCTGAGTAAAACCGTCAACGAAGCGGAGTACCGCGAGCGGCTCGAGATCGAGCTTAACGTGATCATCGGCATGAAGTACCCGGGGTACTTCTTGATCGTGTGGGACTTCATCCGCGAGGCCAAGGCGCGCGGCATTCCGGTGGGGCCGGGCCGCGGCTCCGGCGCAGGCTCGATCGTCGCTTATTCGCTCGAGATCACGGAGATCGATCCGATTCCGTACGCGCTGTTGTTCGAGCGCTTCCTGAATCCGGAGCGCGTGAGCATGCCGGACTTCGATGTCGACTTCTGTATGGCGCGGCGCGACGAAGTGATCCGTTATGTGGCCGAGAAGTATGGCGTGGAGAGCGTCGGCCAGATCGCGACGTTCCAAAACTTGAAGGCGCGTAGCGTGATCAAGGACGTGGCGCGCGCGATGGGCTTCGCCGCCACCGAAGCCCAGCGCATCGCCAGCATGGTGCCCGACAAGGGCCAGGGCAAAACCTACACGATCGACGAAGCGCTCGAGGTTGAGCCAAAGCTGAAGGCGCTTTCAGACAGCGATCCGCGCGTCAAAGAGCTGCTCGGGCACAGCCGCAAGCTGGAGGGCCTGACGCGGCACGCTGGCATGCACGCCGCCGGCGTCGTGATCAGCGACGGCCCACTCACCGAGCACGTCCCGTGCTTCAAGAGCGACACGTCGATCGTCACGCAGTACGACAAGGACGACGTCGAAGCCGCCGGCCTTGTCAAGTTCGACTTTTTGGGGCTGAAGACGCTGACCGTGATCGACGTCGCCCAAAAACTGGTCAACGCGCGGCCGGATCGCAAAGACAATCCGCTCGATCTGGGCAAAATATTGCTCGACGACAAGGCGACGTACCAGCTGATTTCGAGCGGTGAAACCACCGGCGTCTTCCAGCTCGAGTCGTCGGGCATGCAACAGTTGCTCAAGCGCCTGCAGCCGGACGTGTTCGAAGACATCGTCGCCGTCGTGGCGCTGTATCGCCCCGGTCCGCTCGGCACGGGAATGATCGATGACTTCATCCTCAGCAAGCACGGCAAAAAAGCCATCCGCAAGCTGCACCCGCTGGTCGACGACGTGCTGGCGCCGACCTACGGCGTACCGGTCTACCAAGAGCAGGTGATGCAGATCGCCCAGCACCTGGCCGGCTACACGCTTGGCGGTGCCGACATGCTGCGCCGCGCGATGGGCAAGAAAAAAGCCGAGGAAATGCAAAAGCAGGAGGCGACCTTCATCGAAGGTGCGCTCGCCAAAGGCGTCACGGCCGAGCAGTCCGCAGCGATTTTCAAAGAGATCGAAGGCTTCGCGTCGTACGGCTTCAACAAGAGCCACTCGGCGGCGTACGCGCTCGTCACGTACCACACGGGCTACCTGAAGGCGCACTACCCGACCGAGTTCTTTGCGGCGTTGATGACGGCCGACAAAGAGAAAATCGAGAAGGTCGTGCGCACGATCGCCGAAGCGCGCGCCTGGGGCGTCGCGGTGCTGCCGCCGGACATCAACTTGAGCGCGGTCGATTTCACGGTCGTGTATCAGCATCCGGACGGGCGCGGACCGCAGACGCGCGGTGGCCCGGGCAAATGGCGCGATCGGCTTGGACCGCAAATTCGCTTTGGTTTGGGGGCGGTGCGCGGCGTGGGCGAGTCAGCGTTGGAGACGATGTTCGAAGCCCGTCGTGGTACCGGACCGTTCGTCGACCTGTTCGACCTGGCGACGCGCGTCGACTCGAAGCGCTTGAACAAGGGCGTTTTGGAGTCGTTGGTGCAGTGCGGGGCGTTCGACACCGTGCTGGAGCCTAAGGGCATTACCCGAGCGCGCGCCTACGCGGCCGTCGATCGCGCGCTCGAACGCTCGCGCTCGGCGAGCCGTGATCGCGAGCGCGGGCAAACGAATCTGTTCGGCATGTTCGGCGGCGCCGGCAACGTGGGGGGCGCGGCAGCGGCGGCCGGCGACGAATACCCGGTCGCAGTCGAGTGGGATCGGATGGAGTTATTACGGCGCGAGCGCGCGGCCCTGGGCTGCTACGTCTCCGGGCACCCGTTGTTTCGCTACCAGAGCAAATTGCCTCGGATCGGCGCGCTGGGCACGCTGGAGCTCGCCAATCAGAAGCCGTGGTCAGCGGCCAGCGTCGCTGGCATGGTCGAGAACTACCAGGAGCGTATCTTCAAGGGTGGCAGCGGTGGGCGCGCAGCGTTCTTCCAGATCGAAGACCAATTCGGTCGCGTGGAGGCCAAGGTGCGTGGAGATCGCATCGACACCTACGCAGCGCTTTTGACCTGCGGCGAGCCGGTGATCGTCAGCGGCAAGGTCAGCTTCCCGATGAGTGAGGACCCGGAAGAAGAACGCGAGCCGACGCTACTGGTCGACGGCGTGGAGCTGCTGTCTGACGCAGCGCTGCGCGCCACGCGCGGTATTTCGATTCGGTTGGACGCCGAGCGCACGCAGCGGGGTGACCTCGAGAAGCTGAAAGAGCTTTTGATGGCCTCGCCGGGCTCTTGCCCAGTCGAGCTCGTGCTGCAAATGAAGGACGGCGCCGAAGCCGTGCTCGACCTACCCGGCACGCGCGTCACCCCCGACGGCGTGCTGCTCGGCGGTCTCGAGCGAACCTTCGGTGGCCCCGTAGCAGAGCTTCGCTGACGAGCGCGAGAGAACAGGAAGGCGGGAAGGCGGGAAGGATTTGGGGTGGGCTTACTGATTGCGCACGGCATCAGTTTTGAGCGGACGCCTCGACTCGCCTGCTTGATCCACAAAAACCTTCCCGCCTTCCCGCCTTCCGGTTGCTTCGTTCTCGGTGCTGCGCGCTTCGATAAGTTTCCGTTCCGCGCGGGCGTGTTAAGGTTGCGGCTGTCATGCGCGACGGAAAAGCCGAGCTGGTGCGCATCGACAATCGTGGTGAGGCGCACCCGATTGGCAACATAGCGGGGCAACGGCTGCGTGCCCGCACTGGCGCGTATCGGATGCTGCCGTCACCGGCGCACGTCGTATTCATGCGCTACACGGGCGAAGACGGCCGGCGCGACGCCGAAGACGGGGCGATCGTGCGCCTGGCCGGCGAAGTCACGGCGCCGGGCGCGCTTTGCGACGTGCTGGCGCTGCTCGGTCAAACCGGCTGGCGCGGTGAGCTGGTCGTGCTCGATGGCGACGACGCGCGTTCGGTGTTCTTCGATCAGGGTAATGTCGTCGGCGCCGTCACCAACGTTGAAGAAGAACGACTCGGCTCGGTGCTGTACCGCTACGGCGTGATCGACGGTGACGCGCGCGATCGAATCATGGCGCAGGTCAAGGACGGCAAACGCTTCGGCGCGGCCGCGATCGAGCTCGGCGTGCTGAAACAGGATCAGATTTACGCCTACATCTCGAAGCAGGTCGACGAGATCGTGTTTGCGACGTTGACGGTCGGCGACGGTACGTTCTTCTTCCTCGACGGCTTCGACGAAGCGCGGCTGGTCTCGCGTCACACCGTGAGCGCCAACGCGCTATTGATGGACGGCGTAACGCGTATGGACGAAATGCGCTATTTCCGCCAGAAAATCCCGTCGGCCGAGCACGTGCCGGTCAAGACCGACGGACGCGGCGCGCCAGAACAAGAATACAAGGTCGCATTCGACGCGGTTGACGGTCGGAGCAGCATCGGGGAAATCGGGCGCATGTGCGGGCTGGGTGAATTCGAGATCACTAAACAGCTGTACGGCCTGGTGCAGTCGGGCCACGTTGCGATACATCCGCCCCGCGCAGCTGGCGGCCCAACCGCGCTGGTCGCCGCCGCCAACGGCGCGCTAACGGCGATCTACCGCGCCGCAACCAACGCTGGGCGAGCTGAAGAGGTGCGCTCCGGACTCTCGTCGTTTGCCGTCGGTGCCGGCGTGTACGACATTCTTTTCCGCAACGCGGGGCCGGACGAAAGCGGCGCACTCGACGCCGACGCGGTAGCTCACAATTCGGCGATCGTTGCTGGCGGCGCCGACCCCGACAACATGCTCAAAGGCATGCTGCACGAATACGTCTCGTTCGCGCTGTTCAGCGCCGGCGCAGCGCTGGGCTCGGCAGCGGAAGCCGAGCTGTCGCGGCAGGTCGGGCCCGCGCTGGCGAACTTGAAGCCACAAGGTTGAGCGGCTTCGCGGTCGTACCCGAAGCGGTCGCGCAACTTGGCCCCGCAAAGCCACGGCAGTTTCTGCAGGAGAGCATCTCAGGATTGATCACATCGTTGGCTGCCGCGCCGCAGCCCACCGCACAAGCTACCGTGGCAGAAACAGGCCGAATCACCCGAGCGAGATTTTTTTACAGGGAGATCGGGAGATCAGGAGTTTTTGGGGGCCGCCGCGCCTGCGGCGCACATCCCCGCGGCATGGCCGCGCCGCAGCCAAGCGCTCTTGAGAACATTCTGAGTCAGCTCAAAGGCGGCAGCGCGAACCCCAAGAGCTCGCTCTGCTCGCCCTCCCGATCTCGCAATCTCCCTGTGAAAAAATCTGGGCGCCAAGCGAGACCCGAGGTCGCCCCGACAGCCTCTGCAAGGTGAGCCGCGATGCGGCAGCCCAATTGAGGCTGCCGAATTGAGCTGAGAGATGTGATGACCCTGAGGAGCTGCGGTGCTGCAGCCAGGGGAGCTGTTGAATGCGCCGCTTACGTCAGGCCGGTGATGCCGCTGGTCACGAGCCCTTCGGCGGCGCCGAGCGACGTCGTCGTGGCGCCCATGATGTTGGCGATGCTGAACAACACTTTGCTCAGGTTTTCGCCGTTGTTGCGCACGTGCAGGTTGCCGCCGAGCTTGCGGCCGGCCTTGCCCGCGAGCAGTACCGGCCAGTCGGTGGCGTCGTGCACCTTGCCCCAGCTGGTGCACGAGGTGACGTAGACGAGCGAGTTGTCGAGCACGTTGCCATCGCCTTCCGGCAGCGCCTTCAGCTTTTCGAGCAGCGTGGCCAAGCACTGCATGGTGTAGATGACCCCGCGATTGACGCGCGTTTGCGAGGCGTTGTCGCCCGGATCGGTATGGCAAATCGTGTCGTGGAAATCGTCGTTCATGTCAGCGGCGAGCTTGCGGTAGTAGACGTGCGCGGCGGGCAGGGTGAACACCAGCGAAGCCGCGCGGGTGAGATCGCAGGCGAACGCCACCGCCAGCAGCTCCGCGACGACGTCGTTGACGTCTTTCGGCGCTTCCGATTTGGCGTCTTTGAGGATGCCTTGCGTGGCCGGGTCGACGGGAGACTTGCAGTTGCCAGTCGTGGCCAGGCGCATTTCAAGTTGGCGAATGCCGTCCAGGTGTTGCTCGAGGCGCTGCTGGTCGGTGCTGCTGAGCGAGCCCTTGAGCGCGCTGCCGTCAGCCAAGACTGCGTCGAGCACGCTCTTCTTCGCGGCGTTCTGCCGCGCGATGTCGCCGGCCGTGGCGTCGGCTCGCGCGAACAGCCGCGCGAACACCGCGTGCGGATCGAACTCCGGATAGTTGGGCGCGTTAGGGCCACGATGCGAGACGGCGTGCAGGGTGTTTTGGCCGCCGCTCGGCGTCGCGTTGCTGACGCCGAGCTCGAGCGACTTGAACGGCGAGTCCTTGCCGATCGCTTCCGCCACCAGTTGGTCGATCGACGCCACGACCGCCGAATCGTTGACGACGCCGCCGCCTGTCGTGCTGGCGGCGGAACCGAGCGGATGGAACGCAGTGCCCGGAAACTTGTTGGCCAGGCCGCTCACGACTGTGAGATGGCTTTTGACGTTGGCGAGCGGGGCGAGCTGCTCGGTGAGCTGCCAATCCGCGCCGGTAGCTTTCGGCACCCACAGCGGCGGCAAGATGCCGTTGCCGAAAAACCACGTCGCGTAGCGCTTGGGCAGCGGCATGCCCTGCGCGTACGCGGTTCCGTTGGGGTTCAACATGCACTCCAAGATCGGCAGCGGTAGCGCCAGCGCGGCGCCAGTGGCCAAGCTGCCCCGCAGCACGGCGCGTCGATTCAGGCGTTTGGCGAACATGCGATTCTCCTTCACGGTGCGGCCGCCACGGCGCGAAAGCCGTCGCTGCTGACGAGGTCGAGCATCAACCCCTGAAAATCGTGCCCGCCGGCGGCGAAGCGATCCGACAAGCTCACGATCACGGCTTCCTCGCTCGGCAGTTCGGCGTGGCCGGTGGCGTAGCGGTAGAGGTTGCGCACCAGGCACTCCGAAACTTTCGGGCTGGTCGCGAGTAGCTTGCCGAGCTCGACGGGTCCGTTGAACGGCGTACCGTCGAAGTCCCCGCCGGCGTCGATGGTCAGGCCGTTTTCGGTCGGCCGGAACGCGCCGACGGCGTCGAAGTTCTCGAGCGTGAGACCGAGCGGATCCATCAGCGCGTGGCAGCCGGCGCACGTTGCCTGCTTCCGGTGTGCAGCGAGCTTTTCGCGCTTGGTGAGCACGACGCCGGGCGGCGGGTCTTCGATCACCGTGCTGACGTTCGGCGGCGGATCGGGGATTTGCTGGCACATCAGGAACGTGCGGATGAATTTTCCGCGCTGGGTCGGCGAGCCCTCTTTTTGGTTGGCGTACAGCGATAGAAACGCGCTGGTACCCAGCAAGCCGGAGCGTAGGCCGTCGGCGGGCAACGTGACGGCTTGCCACGACGCTGCCGTGAGGCCGGCGCTATTCACGCCATAAAGTGATGCCAGGTCGGCGTTGACGAACGTGTCGCGAGTCGTGAAGAGCTCGAGCGCGGAGGCCTTGCGATCGAAGACGATGTTTTGGAACAGCGACGGCACTTCGCGCGCGATCGCCGTTTGCAGGCTTGGCGTGTATTGCGGAAAGAGCCCTGGATCTTTGGCGCGGCCGGCGACGAGCGCGAGCCGAAATAGCTCGGTCGCGAAATTGCCGACCGATTCGCGGCCGTGCGGCGCCGTCAGCAGCCGCTGCGCTTGGGCGCGAATGCCGTCGACGGTCGATAGCTCATCGCGATCGGCCGCGTCGAGCAGCGGCGCGTCCGGCGTAGTGTTGGTCAGGAAGTAAGCCAGGCCGCTGGCCAGCTCGCGGCTGGTGAAGCGCCACCACTTGGCGTCCGCCGCAGGCTTTCCGCGCTCGAGCCGGTACAGGAAGTTCGGCGAAAGCAGCAGCGCTTTGGTGGTGAGCCGTAGCGCTTCGTTCACGTCGGCGAGGGTCGTCGCGAGCGACGTGGCCAGCTTGGCGTAGCTTTGCTGTTCGGCGTCCGTGAGCGGCCGGCGCCAGGCGAGCCGGCCAAAGCGCGTCACGAACGCGCCGAAACAGGCGCTGTCGCTGGTGCCGCTCGGGGCGCAACCCAGGAACATGCCGCGGCGGGCGGCGTCGGCGAACAGCTGTTTGGTGGCGGCTTCGAGCGCGAGGTCGTACTTCTCCACACCATTCAGCGAAATCGCGACTTGGCTGCTGCCCACCTTGGCGAAACCGTTGATGAACGTGTCCGGCTCGGTCTCGCCCATCTGCACGTCGCCCAGCAAATCACGCACTGAGTTGCGAAACTCCGCGTCAGTGAGGCGCTTGAAACTGCCTTGTGCCGGCGAGAATTCGGCCGGAGTCGCGGGGGCACCACTGGTGCCGCCTCCGCCGCCCGCCGCGAGCCCGGCCGAGCCGGCGTTGGCAGTCGGCGCGCCTTGCCCACCACCTTCGACCTGGGCCTGACAGGCGCCGGCCAAGCCGCCTGCCATGACTGTCGCCAAGACGAGTGCCAGCGAGCCGGGGGTGACGCGAGCGGCATCCGAGCGTCTCGACATGGCGCACCAGTATCGCGACGGTTTCAAAACGGATCACGAAGACGTTGCTCGAGGCCGGTAGATAATCCAGGCTCCAATCGGTTGACTAGGAGCTCGTCCGCGCGCTTGCCCCGTCGCTGGGTGACCACCTGGCTAGGGCTCGTCGGCTTGAATGGCTGCGGCCAGCAGGAAATCCACGCCATTGAGCGGCAGCCCGCGCCGGCTCTGGTGTCGCCGGACCGCGGCCGCGTTCAGGTCCGAGACGGCAACCTGTTGACCGACAAAGGCACGCGGTTGCGTGGCGCGACTTTCGGCGTGGACGCCAACCCGAGCGTGCCGCTCGACCAGGCACTATTCGACGAGATGGCCGAACAGGCCGGACTCAACGCCTTTCACGTCTACCTCGAGAACCACTCGGACGAGACGGGCGTGAACGTCGCGCAGGCCGATCTGCTGGTCGAGCTCACGTCGCGGGCCGGCATGTACTTGATGATCGGCATTGGCGGCGGCGACCTGAACGGCACCTACGACATCGACAAGGTGCGCTCGTTTTGGGACTTCTACGCGCCGCGCTACGCTAAGCGCAGCCACGTGCTGTACGAGATTCAAAACCAGCCGGAGCTGACGTGCGACACCGCCTGGCCCGCGACCACGCTGGCGATGGAGAGCGAAATTTACACGAAAATTCGCGCAGTGGCGCCGGATACGCACGTCGCGATGTTTAGCTTCCACGCCACGCCCACCGGCGCCGTGCTCAGCGATGCGCTCGACGCGATGGCGGGCGTCGTCGATTGGTCGAAGGCGTCGGTCGCGTTCCATGGCAAGACCAACTGCGTCGCGTCGAAGGACCTGCTCGACGTGCTGGCGTTGACTCGGGGTCGCGGTGTGGCGAGCGTGGTCAGCGAAGTGTACGGCCCGCCGGCCTCCGACACCGACGTGTTCGAGCGCGCGCGCATCGGCTGGTTCAACTTTCATTGGATCGTGCAGGATCGTGATTTTTCGGTCTTCCGCCGCCAGAACGACACTGCGACGGTCACGTGGTGTCCCGACTTTGGGACTTGGCCTGAAGACGCAGCGCGGTGCACGGCACCATGAAGCGTGCGCTCTTGGCGTTGCTGGTACTTGCGGCCGAGGTCGTGAGCAGCGCTGCGGCAGCCCAGGGCGCAATCGCCGCAGAAACTGGACCTGAGAGTCGCCCGACGCGGATCGTTCTTTCGGCCGGGCCGGGCCTCGATGATTTGGCGAATCGGTTCGCAGCCGAGCTCACGTCGTTGCACTTCGAGGTCGTGCGCGCCGCCGCTGCGGCAGAGCCGCCGGCACCAAGCCTGCTCGAAGGCTTAGCGCTGGAGCAGCAAGCGCGCGCCGCCGTGCGTATAGCAGCCGTCGAGGGGGCGATCGATCTGTGGCTCGTCAACCCGTCGACGCACGAAGCCGTGTATCGGCGCATTGTCGCCGAGCGCGATCCGGCCGTCGCAGTGTTGCGCTCGCTCGAGATCTTGCGCGGCAGCCTGATCGATGTGCGTGCGCTCGCCCCCACACCGGTCAAGCCGCCCGCGCCCGCGCCGAAGCCAATTGCGCCGAAACCCGCTCGCTCGCGCCCAGCTCGCTCGCCGCGAACGCTGTGGTTCGGCCTGGGTGCGGCCGCGACTTCGCTCAACGCGCGTCACGCGCCGGCTTGGGGCGCGCTCGCGGGGCTACACTTGGCTGTCTTGCCCAAGTTTTGCCTGCAGGCCGAAGCGCTCGTACCGCTGAGCGAATCGAGCGTGGCCGGGCAGGGCGGGCGAGTCAGCGCATGGACGGGCGCGTTTGCGATTGGCGGCAGCGTGGCGCCGTGGGGCGAACGAACCTTCACGCCAACGCTCGGTTTGGGGGTAGCGGCCCTAGCCTTGCACACCCGCGGCGACGCGGCCGAGGGCTTCCGCGGGACCAGCGACCTGAATGTGGTCGCCTGGCCGCATGCACGGCTGGCGGGGACGCTGCGGTTGTCGGACCGTTTGCGCGCGCGAGCCCAAGTTTTGGCGGGATTTGCCACGCCGCGCCCGGTCTTGTTGTTCGCTGACGAGCGCAACGCTGCCTGGGTCAACCCGCTGGTTTCTGGCGCCCTCGGCCTCGAGGTCACCCTGAACTGATCCATCTCACCCGGCCCGCGATACCCATGAGCCGACAAGGACTTCTTTGGCCTCTCCTCGCTTCCAATCCACCGACGCTGCCACGGGCGAAGAGCCGGGGCGCCCGAGCGCCTTTGGCCCGAGCGACGCGCAGCTGGTCGGGGCGCTGCAAGCCGGGCGCGGGGAGGCGCGCCGGCTACTGTTCGAGCGCTACGGCACCTACGTCGAACGGTTGATCGTCCGCGTGCTCGGCCTCGACGCCGAAGTGCCGGATTTGATCAACGAGGTGTTTGCGCGCGCGCTCGAGCGCATCGTCCACCTGGACGAGCCCGCGGCGTTGAAGGGCTGGCTCGGCAGCATCGCGCTGTTCACGGCGCGTGCGTTCCTGCGCGACCGGCGCTCACGGCGGCGCTTCTTGGGCTTCTTCGCACCGGAAGAGCTGCCCGAAGTGCCGGTCACGGGCCCGTCGGCAGAGGTGAGCCTGGCGCTATTTCGCACCTATCAAGTGTTGGACACATTTCCGACCGATGAGCGCATCGCGTTTGCGCTGCGCTTTATGGACGGCATGGGCCTAAACGAGATTGCCGCGGTCACGAGCGTGTCGCTCGGGACGGTGAAGCGGCGCCTGACGCGAGCCGAAGCGCGCTTCGTCAGCGTGGCGGCGCGTGATCCTTTGCTGCGGGAACGCATGGAGCACAGCCTGCGATGGACCAAATCATGAACCAGCAGCCCTTCTTCGATGAGCTTCGACGCGAACAGGACCGCGCCCGCGAGCAAAACGGCTACATCGAGCAAGCCCGCGCGCGGCAAGCGACTCGAAACAATGCCCCGAGAACTTGGTCGTTGAACGTGCGCATTTTTGCGTTTGCCGGCGCGCTCAGCGTGGCTGCAGCGGGCGTGTTGACGTGGCAGTACTTCGCAAAATCACTGGCGTTTTCGGTCGGCGGCGAAGCGGGTAGCGTTGGCGCGTTCATTGCGGCCCCGTCTGCGCGCGAGTTGCCGCTGCAGTTCGCCGACGGCACCCGCGTGGCGCTCGCCCCCGGCACCAGCGCGCGTGTCGCCAGCTTGGACGAGCACGGGGCGCACATCGTGCTCGAAAAGGGCCGCGCCGTGGCGGCGGTCGTGCATCGCGCCGACAGCCATTGGCGGGTGGACGTTGGCCCGTATCAAGTCGCGGTCGTCGGCACACGGTTCGATGTCAGTTGGGATGCTGGCACGCGCGTCCTCGAGTTGCACCTCGCGCAAGGTGCCGTCCTCGTCTCCGGCGGCTTCCTGCGCGATGCGCTGCAAGTCCGTGCCGGACAGACGCTGCGCGCGTTCTCGGACGACGGGCGAGTGGAGTTGCTCGGCCCAACGCCGGAACCAACACCAGCATCATCGCCCGTCGCCGCGCCCACCGTCGCTCCAGAAGCCGCGCCAGTGGTCGACACTCCCGCCCATACGTCGGCGCCGCCTTCGTCGCTCCACGCCGCACCACCGGCGGCGCCGGATTGGAAAGCCCTGGCCAGCTCGGGTAAATTCCGCGACGCGCTCTCGGTCGCCGAAAAGGCTGGTTTTGAAGCCGAATGCCGGCAGGCTTCCGGCAAAGACTTGCTCGCGCTAGCCGACGCCGCCCGCCTCGGCGGCTCCGCCGGGCGCGCCGAACAGGCCTACTCGGCCGCGCGCGCCAAGCTGCCCGGCGGTGGCCGCGCTAGCTACGGCCTCGGTCTGGTCGCCTTCGACCAGCGCGGCGATTTCGCGAGCGCTGCGCGCTGGTTCGAAACCTACCTGCACGATCAACCCAGCGGCTCCCTGCGCGCGGAAGCGACCGGGCGGCTCTTGGAGTCGTTGCAGCGCTCCGGACAACACGAAAAAGCGAGCAGAGTTGCCGAGCGATACCTCGCGAGCTATCCGCACGGCGCGCAAGCAGCGCTGGCGCAACAGCTGCTGCGTTGAGTCGACAAATCACGGACCGCGAAGCGTTGGGGCTTCGCGGTCCGGCCTGTTTTGGGTGGGTCGACTGAGACTTGAACTCAGGACCAACGGATTAAAAATCCGCTGCTCTAACCAGCTGAGCTATCGACCCGTGGAGGCGCGCTTCTTAGCGCATGCGGGGTGGGGGGCGCCACCCTTGTGTGACGGTTGCTGGCGTTTGCGGCCACGGGGCCGTCTTGCGGCGGCCGAGGGCAGCGAAGCGGCCAGCGGGTTAGTGGAAGGAGAGGGCGATCCAAGCCTCATCCCCGGACAGCCAGAAGCCGATGCCGACGTCGGTGGCGCTGTAGTCGAGAAAGGCGTGGGTGAAGCGGTCGTTCTGGGTGTCGCGGTAGGTGCCGAGCGCGCGGTCGATGGCGGTCGTCCAGTCAAGGCCGTAACGGGCAACGGTGATCTCCGCCTCTGCATTCCAACCGCACGCGCAGTTGGGCCAGACAGGGTCGCACTCCTTTACGTACTTGCCGAGCGTTTCGTCTGTGCGCGCGAACGAAACCGCGCTGCCTTGCGCCAGCTCGTCGAGGCAGCTGGACGCTCGCAGGGCCGAGCGATCACGCGCTGTGCGCTCGGCATTGATGCGCGCGAGCAAGTAGTCGCGCAAATCTGCCAGATCGGGCACGCCGCCGGCCGGCGCGGCGCAGCCGTTTAGCGGCACGCATTGCCACAGCTGGCTGTTGTCGAGCTCGACGCACGAATAGCCGTCGGGGCAGCCGTATTGATCGTCGCAGTCGCGACCGCAGAAATGCGCATCTGCATGGCGAATGCACGCGTCGTTGGCGTCCCCACATTCGTTGCTGCTCGTGCAGTCGCCACACAGTCCGGTCGGCCCGACCTCGCCCCGCGGATCGGGGCCAGCGCCGCCGTAGCCGGTGTCGTTTCCCTTACCGGCATTGGCTGCGGTTGGCATGCCGGCCTCCTCGCCGCCCGCTGCCGCCTGGTCCCGGGCCAGCACGACTGGATCACCCGCACGTTCGCCACAGCCGAACGAAAGCGTCAGCGCCAAAGCGCCGAGCGGCGCACCGCAGACGACACGGGCGACCCACATGCCGGAAACATAACACCTGGTGGCTGCCCCCATCTGGCGGAAATCGCGGAAATCGTCGGAGTCATGAGCCGATTCCCCCTCCGAAGGACACTTTACTCACGAGGCATGGCCAAGAAGGACTCCCAAGCAGTTGCTGAGCTGCTGCCGCTGCGCAGAAGCCAGTCGGAGCTGCCAGCGCCGGAGTCAGATGAGCTGCTCGTGCTCTCGCTGCGCGCCAACCATCCGGACGCCGGCACGCAGCTGTTCGATCGGTACGCGCCGCACGTGCGTCGCGTGCTCGTCCGCGTGATGGGCCCCGATTCAGAGATTTTGGATCTGGTGCACGACGTGTTCGTCACCGCGCTCGAATCCGTGTATCGCCTGGTGGATCCAAAGGCCCTGCGTGCTTGGCTGACGCAGATCGCGGTGTTCACGGCGCGCGCCAAAATTCGCCGTCGTGTACGCGGACGCATCCTGCGTTTCTTACCCTTCTCGGAGCTGCCGGAGCCTGAATTGCCGCCGGCCGATTTCGAGGCCAGCGAAGCCATGCAAGCCGTGTATCGCGTGTTGGAGGGGCTCGATACCGACCAGCGCATCGCCTTTGCGTTGCGCTTCGTGGCTGGCATGGAGCTCACGGAGGTGGCAGCGTCGTGCGGCGTGTCGCTGGCGACCATCAAGCGGCGCTTAGCGCGCGCGCAAGCCAGCTTTTCCAAGCTCGCTGAGCGTGAGCCAGCGCTCGCCGAGTGGTTGAAGGCCGGCGTCGTCGCAGCGGAAGGATCGGCCAGGTGACCTCCCTCGCAGAGCGCTTGATGCGCCTCGGTCGCGCGGTCGCGGTCGAGCAAGATCGCGTGCTGGCGCAAGATCTGTCGCTCGGCAGCGTGCGGGCTCGCGTGATCGCTCAGCCGGTGCGGCGCCGGTTGCGCGCCAGGCTGTGGGCCAGCGTCGCGCTCGTCGCAGCGGCGGCTTCCGGACTGGGTTTTTACACCTTCACGCGGTCGCACGCACCGCTGGCGGCCACGTTTGGTGAGCATCCTTTGGCCGTCGGTGAATGGGTCAGCGCCACCGAGCCCGGCACGCCGCCGATTCGCTTTTCGGATGGCTCGGAGGTCGCGTTGTCGCCCGGTTCGCGCGCGCGTTTGGCCACGCTCGATGCCGTGGGCGCTCATTTGGTGCTCGAATCGGGCGCGGCCGACGTGCGGGTCACGCCGAATCACGGCGCGCGTTACCGCGTGAGTCTGGGTCCGTTCGCGGTCGACGTCACCGGCACCCGCTTCGACGTCGGCTTCCGCCCGAGTGACGAGCTATTCACGCTCACGCTGCACGAGGGCAAAGTGGTCGTGTCCGGTTGCGTGTTGGGTGAAGGTCGCACGCTGCTGGCGGGCGAGTCGCTCAGCGCGTCGTGTCGCGCCGGCCATTTCGAGATCAGCGCGCTGGGTTCGCACCCGTCGCCGAGCGCGGTTCCGGAGCCGACGCTGGCGCCTTCGGCCGAAGCAGCTGAGCCGACCGACACCAACGTGGGCGCAGAGCCAGGCCGCATCGGGCTCGCGGTGCGCGACGCCGCGGCGGTCGTTCCCAGTTGGCAAAACTTGTCGAGACTGGGGCGCTTTGCGGATGCGTACTCGGTCATCGAGCTGTCCGGCTTCGAGGCGGCGGTGGCGCGGGCGTCGGTTCCGGAGTTGGCGTTGCTGGGCGATACCGCGCGTTTTGCGGGCAAGCCGGCCGATGCGTTGATCGCTTATCAAGCGCTGCGCTCGCGGGGGGCGGGCTCCGACGCAGCGAAGCAAGCGGCGTTCTCTATTGCGCGTGTGCATTTCGACCAGCGGGCAGCGTATGCTGAGGCCGCCCGATGGTTCCGGACCTACCTAGCCGAGCAGCCGGGGGGACCTCTCGCGCGTGAAGCCGAAGGTCGGCTCATGGAGTCGCTGTCTCGCGCCGGTGAGCGCGCGGGTGCGCGCAAGGTGGCCGACGGCTACCTCGCGAAGTACCCGCGCGGCCCGCACGAACGCGTCGCACGTCAGCTGCTCTTGCACTGAGCTCTGCAAGTGGGTTGAGCGTCGCGCACACCGCCCGAACCGGTTGCGCGGGTGGGTGTACGGCATCGCGCTCGGGACCGTGGTTTGCAGTTGGAGCGCGCGCACAGTGGCTGCAGACGCAGGGCCGTTGGTGGTCGTCGTCACCAGCAGCCCCGACGCGCCGTTCGTTCGTCGCCTGGCGGCCGAGTTGTCGCTGTTCGGTTACCGTGTGGAGGTCGCGGCGCGCGCTGCCGCTGACAGTGACTTGAACGAGCTCTTGGCGCGATCCGGTGGCGCTGCGTTGATCGCCGTCGACCAAGGGCGCCAAACCGCGGAGGTGATCGTCGGTGACCAAGCTGGCACCGGGTCTGCGCGTCACGAGCGCGAGCGGCTCGATCCGCGGCGCCACGCCGACACCAATGCCGCGGTTTTGGCCGAGCGGTTTCGTGCGCGGCTGACCGAACTGGGCATCGCTCCCGCACCCGCTTTGGAGTTACCTCCGCCAGCGGACCCGGTGCGCGTCGAGTTGTCGCCGCCCCCGGCGCGCGACCCCGAACGCCGGCTATGGCTCGCTGCGGCGTTCGGCGGGACGAGCGGCGGGCTCGGCTTCTTGCCCGATCTGCAGCTCGAGGTGCGCGCTTTCCCGGTGTCGTGGCTCTCGACCAGCGCGTTCGGGAAGTGGTCGCCCATCGCCGCCGACATCAGCTCTCGCGAAGGCGAAGCCAAGGTGCGGCTGCTCGCCGGCGGCGTGCTGATCGACGCCTACCCGGTGCGTCGCGAGCTGGTCGTCAACGTCGGCCTTGGCGCCATGTTGGTCAGCGCGGGCATGGCGGGTCACGCGGCCACGCCGTACGCGGGCCGTGATGATTCGGTGCTCGTCGCTGCCGGAATGTTCGAGGCCGGAGCCGCGCTGCGGCTGGCTCCGCGCGTATCGGCAGAGCTGCGGGGTTTCGTGGGCGCGTGCTCGCCTCGGATCGGCGTGCACTTCGCGGGCCATAGCGTCGCTGAGTATGGTCAGCCGTTCTTCGGTGCTTCCGTCGGCGTGGGCGTTGGGGTGTTTTGACGTGGGCTCGGAGGCCGGTCAGGTGTGCGGCGAGGCCGTCTCCGACGTCGCACGAAATTTCCTTTGAGTCGAGACAGAGCCACCACGCATTGATTCGCTCGAATACGGCACAAAATTCGCGGTTTGGAGCTTGCACTCGGAGGCTTTAACAGAAAGGCTTAGTGAGTCGGCTTGGCGGCTCCACGGTGGGCCCTTTTTTGGAGGCTTCTGTTCGATGAAAGCAGCGAAGACGTGGTGCCTGGCAGGTCTTATCTTGGTTGCCGGTCTTTCATCGGCGAGCTGCGGAAAAGATGAGGGCGCCGGTGGCAGCGGCGGCAAAGGGACCATCATCGGCGGCAACGGGAGCGGCGGCAAGTCCGGTACCGGCGGTAGCCGCGTCACCGGCGGCACCGACAACGCTGGCGGCGCTGCGACGGTGGCCACGACGAAGCTCGGCCGCGCGTGCGTGAGCGATACCGAATGTAAAGATGCCGCTGCGCCTGATCTGAAGTGCGTGACCGGGAAATCCACGGTGCTGGGTGGCGGCGCGCCGCCGAAGGGCTTGTGCACGATGCCGTGCGCCGTGCCGCAAGCCACCGGCGACGTTGATGCGTGCGAGGCGCTCGGCACCGGCGCTCTCTGCTACCAGTTCGACGCCAACTCCACCGACGGCTACTGCGTCGAAGGCTGCCACTTCGGCACGCCCGACATCGGCGAAACCAAGTGCCACGGCCGCCCCGAGTTTGCGTGCAACCCCGCGCTGTTCGGCGCGACCGGAACCGCGTGCGCCACCGCATCCGCTTGCCAAACCGGCGAAGTCTGCCTGAGCGGCCAGTGCAACGTGGTGCAGCCGGCGTGTATGCCGGCGTGCCGCGGTGACCTGGACTGCGATGCCGGCACGTACTGCGACCAATCGTTCTTGAGCGGCGTGTGCGTCGCCAAAAAGCAGGTCGGCAAAGCACTGGGCGAGCCGTGCACCGTGCCAGCCGCCACGGCACCCAAGGAGCCCGACGAATGCCTCGGCTTCTGCCAGGCCGACTCGGCTAGCGCCAACAAGGGTCACTGCGCCACCACGTGCCCGTTCGCCCGCGAGTGCGCGTGGAACGCCGCGACCCAGAAGTTCGATGGTCTGTGCGCGTTTGGCTCGGTGCTCACGCCCACCGACATCGCTCAGGGCGACTTTGGCTTTTGCGCGCTCAGCTGCAACTGCACGACCGACTGCAACGACGCGACGCTCGGTTGCTCGCTGTTGCAGGACACCGCTCTGCCAGACACGTTCAAGGGCGCCGGCTTGTGCTTCACGCCTGATGCCATGACGGTCGAGTACAATCAGTGCGGCGCAGGTGGCGCAGGTGGCGCAGGTGATTCGGGTAGTGGTGTCGCCGGCGCGGGTGGCGCTCCTCCCTGAGTTAGCCGCACCGCAAACGTCAGCTCGGTGACTCCGGGCGAGCTGACGCGCGCGCCGAGCACGGCTTGGCGTGCGCACTCGACGACCGCCGCGCTCGGAAAATGCGTCTCGACCGGCTCGGCTTTTTGAACCGCCCCGTCGCCGGCCAGCTCTAGCCGGAACGCGATCCGGCCCCACAGCTTGGCGTCGTCGACGAGACCCTTTTCGTAGCAGGCCGTGAACGTGGGCGTGAGCGCCTCGAGCGCGGCGCTGGCGTCGGTTGGAAGATGGATCGCCGGGGCATTGTCGGGAGCTCGCGGTGGTGCCGGTGCGTGCCCGGGCCATTGCTTGACGCTGATTTCGACGTCGAGCTTGCGCGTGAACCCGGGCGTGAAATCCAGCCCGCGCAGCCGTTCCAGTACGCAGCGGGCGTAGTCGCGCTCCGGCATCGGGCCCAAGCCGCGCGCTCCAAGCAGATTGCCGGCGGCGCCGAGAGTGAGCCGCACGCGCGCCGAACGCTCGGTTTTCGCTGCCAGCCGCTGCGCGGTTTCGAAGCAGGCGCGCAGTGGCCAATAGCCGGTGCTGCGCGCGATGCGCCGCAGCCGGTGGGTCGTGCCTTTCGGCGCACGCGACAACAGCTGCACGTCGATAACGACGCGCGTCGCGGGGTGGTACCCGGGACGATTCGACGGATGCTCCGGATCCGAAGTGCCGCCGAGCGCCCACTGAAATAGCTCTTCGTCGCGCCCCAACGTCAGCATCTCGGTCGCTAAGCGCGCGTGGCCGAGCGCGGAGTAGGGCGGTTCGAGCACCACCTGCGGTGGTTCCGGAGTCGGGGCGGCAGGCGACGGAACCGTCGCCGACCCACTCGCCGCGCGGGCCGCGTCTGGCGTTGGCGTGGCGTTGCTGGTCGGCGTTGGTGTGGGCGCGGTGTTGGCGGGTACTTGCACGGCGCGCGCTTTAGCCGGCGATGGCACGTGCGGCTCGACTATCGGCGCCGGAACCGCGGCGCACGCAGCGGCAAGCAGTCCGACTCCGAGCAAGCGCGCGCGCATCGCCGCTACATATCACGCTCCGTTTAGTGAAAAATGGCGCCATCAAAAGCGCGTCTTCGAGCAGAAGTTGCCGGACGTGTTGGCCACTTAGTTTCAGCCTCATCTGGATGGCGGGCCTCGTCGCGCGGGCTAGATGAAACTGAAATCGACTTGCATATTCAATCAGCGGTGGGCGGTTTCGGCCGGTAGTCCTGCAGGCGTGCTGCCCGAGGATTTATGGTTCGGGTTGCTGTGCGCGCACGGGAGGGGGACATTGGCGTCCCCCGGACTTGGAGGAGGTCGAGCGAGGATGAGCGAGGACAGAGCGGACGTCGGTGGATTCGAGCACGCGCAGGGTTTCGTCGCTGGAGAAACCTCAGGCAGCCTGGGGCTGGGCCCACTGGAGATCCAGTACGAGGAGCTGTTCGGTGAGGCGCTGGCTGACGGTGTCATTACCGCCGAGGAGCGGGTACGCCTCGAGAAGGCCGCCGACAACCTCGGCCTCGATCGCCAACGCTTGTTCCGCCTCGAGCAAGCGATGGTCGCGGCGTACCAGTCGCGGCACCGCGTGCAGATCGTCGAGCACTACGAAGAAGCCGCGCCGTCGCTCGCCCCGCTGCGGGTCGAAGCCGAAGGTGACGCCGGGCGCGCGCTCTTGCTCAAGCGCGTCGAACAGCTCGAAGCGCGCGTCAAAGAGCTGGAAGAAGAGCTGCGCCGCGCGCAAGCCGCCGTGAACGTCGAGGTCGACCTCACCGATCTCGAGAGCTCGGTCGACTACGCGAGCGAGGATCCGGACGAAGTTTGGCGACGCTTGCGCCGCAATCCGACGTCGGTCGAAGGCTACCGCCAGCTGTTTCGTATCCAAACCGCCAAGGGCGACGCCGACGCGGCGTTTCGGGCTTCCGAGGCGCTGGTCGCGCTCAGCGCCGCGAACGCCGAGGAGAAAGCTACGTTCGAGCGCGGACGCGCCCAAACCCTGATCGCGCCGCGCGGCAGCCTCTCGCAGGCTGCTTGGCACGACTTCTTGTTTCACCCCGAGCAAGAGCTGCTCACCGGACAAATCTTCAGCTTGATCGCGCCGGCGGTGCTCGTCGGTCGCGTCACGTCGCTGCGTCGCGACGGCAAGCTGCACCAACCGTCGCCGGAGTCTAAGCAGGACACCGCCAAAGCGACCGTGACGGCCGTGCGTGCCGTGCCGTGGGCGGCAGCCATCTTGGGCCTGGCCTGCCCGTCGCTCTATATCGACAAGACGCGCGACGTCGGTTTCGAACACATCCCGGGCGTGCCGCCATGCACGGTGATCGGCAAGCGCGTGCTGTCCGGCAGGACCCAGCTCGAACAGGCGTTCCTGGTGGGACGCCACCTGACCTGGTACCGCCAGGAGATGTACCTGAAGACGCTGTTCAGCTCGGTGCCCGATCTCGAAGACTTGTTCCTGGCCGCGCTGATCATCGGTAACCCTGGCCTGCCGATCGCCGAGGACATGAAGCGCCGCGTCACGCCGATCGCCAACGCCATCCAGCCGATGCTGGAAGCACAACACGTCGACGCATTGCGTGGGTGTTTCCTCCGGTTCGTCGAGGAGGGTGGGCGGACGAATCTGCAACGTTGGAGTGCCGCCACCGACAAGACCGCAGCCCGCGCCGGCCTAGTTTTGTGCGGGGATTTGGGCACCGCGCTCACGCTGCTCGAAGCCGAAGAGGGGGCGCAAGGCGAGCTGGGTAAAGATTTGCTCTGGTTTTCAGCCAGCGATCGCTATGGCAAGCTCAGGCGTCAGCTGGGCGTGGCCAAGACGGTCGCGAGCTAGGCGGGCGGCGGCGGAAAAGGATGGCAGAAGACGCGTTCGGCATCGTCGGCTCGGTGATCGCTTCGGCGTATCACGTCGAGTCGGTAATTGCCGAGGGCGGCTTCGGCACCGTATACCGCGCGCACCACGGCGGGTTTCGCGCGCCGGTAGCGCTGAAATGCTTACGGCTGCCGGCCGGCTTGTCGTCGGAAGCGCGTCAGCACTTCCTCGACTCGTTCCGGGCCGAGGCCGAACTGTTGTTCCGCCTTTCGGCCAGCATCCCCGCTGTCGTGCGGCCGCTGCATGTCGATGCGTTCACGGCGGCCGACGGTCGCTTCGTGCCGTACCTGGTCCTCGAGTGGTTGGAGGGCAGCACGCTCGACGCCGTGATCAGAAAGCGTCGCGACGAACGTCAAGCGCCGCTCGCCCTCAAGAAGATCATCCGGCTGCTCACGCCGGTCGCGCGTGCGCTCGAACGCGCTCACAACTTTCACGGCCCCGACGGTCCGGTCTCAATCGTGCACCGCGATCTGAAGCCCGAGAACCTCTTCGTCGCCAACGTGGCTGGCGAAGAAGTCGTGAAGATCCTCGATTTCGGTATCGGCAAGGCCAAGAGCATGGTCAGCCAAGTCGCCGGTCGCGCCAGCCAGAGCGCGGGCAGCATCTCTACCTTTACGCCGGCTTACGGCTCGCCCGAGCAATGGGCGCCAAAGCGCTACGGCCAAACTGGGCCGTGGACGGACGTGTGGGGCCTGGCGCTCACGCTCAGCGAAGCGCTGGTCGGCTACCCGCTGATCGACGGTGATCCGGCCGCGATCATGGGGACCGTGCTCGATCCAAAACGCCGGCCCACTCCTGGGAGTGAAGGCGTGATCGTGACCGACGAGGTCGAAAACGTCTTCCTCAAGGCGCTGGCGCTCGACCCGCGTGAACGCCACGCCGACGCTGGCGTGTTTTGGAACGAGCTTCTTGCCGCCGCCCGCATCACGTCGGGCGAGCTGCAAGAGGTGCGGTTGCCGCGTGACGCGCGCGCAGAGCCCGGCGGCGGCACGCGCGTCGAGCGCGTCGAGGTCTCACGTCGCGCCAGTGTTCGCCCACCCAGCGGCACGAGCCCGATGCCGCACGCTGCGTTCGTGCGCCCGACGCTGGACGCGCTGGTCGGCAGCGCCGTACCAACTGGCAACGCGCCGCCCGCTGGCAACGCCGCGCCCGCGCTGCGCTCGTTTTCGCCAACGCCCGTGATCGCGTTTCCGCCCGCCGTGAGTGGCTCGTTTGAGGTGCCGGATCTCGATCTGGCGCCGGTTTCGCGGCCGTCGGTTTCGCGCCCCGCCGCACAACGTACCAGCAGCGGCACGCGCCAAGCTGTTGCCCCAGAGATCGATCTCGACGAGCTGCCGGGGGATTTCGGAGGGGGTTCCTTCGACCTCGATCTGCCGCACAATGATCCGCTCGCTGTCCGGCGTTCGTCGTACCCGCCACCGCCGGATCGCTCGGTGTCGCCGCCGCCGGTCGCGGTCTCCAAGTCGACCCCGCCGCCGCCTAACGTGCGGCCTGCCTCGATGCCGCCCGCGCACGCTTCGCTTCCGCCGGTCAGCCGGGCTCCGGTACCCCAAACTCCGGCGCTGCCGGTCGCAGTCTTTCAGCCGCCCAAGCCGATATTCGAGCTGAAGCTGTCGGCAGAGCCGCACGCGACGCTGGTCGAGCGCTTGCTGCCGGGCGGCCTCATGGTCGGCGGTGCCATCCTAGTGACGATCCTGGATCAGGTTTACACACTGATATCCGGCGAGGTTTTCACGCTTGGCGGCCTGCGAACGAGCGTGCTCACCGTCCTTTTGATGGTGATCGGCGTCGCCCTTTGCGTGTACCGATTGAAGCGAGACTGAGCGGGACTGAAGGCGCAGGCGTGGTAGAAAACTCGGTCATGGCTCAGCGAAAGCAGCGCCCTGGTCCGAAGAAAAGCGTGATGATTAACGATCCGGAGGGCGACGCCAAGCGCGCCGCCGCCGAGCTGGTTCAAGGCTTGCGCGGGCGTGGCATCGACCGCGCGAAAATCGGCGGCTTCGACGTCGACGGCATCTTGCGCGGCAAGTACGTCTCGCTCGAAAAGCTCGAGTCGGCGCTCAGCAAAGGCTTCGGCTTCTGCGACGTGATCTTCGGCTGGGACGCCGCCGACGTGCTGTACGACAACGCCAAGGTCACCGGCTGGCATACCGGTTACCCCGACGTGCAGTCGGTGCTCGACCCGAGCAGCTTGCGCAATATCCCGTGGGAGCCAGGCGCGGTTGCGATGCTGGCCGACTTTCGCACCGAAGGCGGCGCGGACCATCCGGCGTGCCCACGCTCGCTGTTGAAGCGCGTGATCGCTCGCGCCGAAAAACTCGGCTACCAAGCGAAGGTCGGCGCTGAATACGAATTTTACATGTTCAAGGAGACGCGCGACTCCTTACAAGAGAAGGGCTTTCGGCGCCTCACACCGCTCGATCCCGGCATGTTCGGCTACAGCTGGGTTCGCAGCGGCCAAGACTCCGAGCTGATGCGCGACGTCATGCAGAGCATGCGTGACTTCGACATCGCACTCGAAAGCTTGCACACCGAAACCGGACCCGGCGTCTACGAAGCCGCGATCGCGTTCGACGACGCGCTGAAAACGGCCGACCGCGCCGCGCTATTCAAGGTCGCTTTGAAGCAGATCGCGCACCGACACGGCGTCTCGGTCACGTTCATGGCCAAGTGGAAGGCCGACTTGCCCGGCTCGAGCGGCCACTTGCACCAAAGTCTGTGGCAAGGTGAAGAAAGCGCGTTCGTCGACTCGAAGACGGGTGGCATGTCGAAGCTGATGCAGCAGTACTTGGCCGGACAAGTCGCGCTGATGCCGGAGCTGACGGCGCTGGTTTCGCCCACCATCAACGCTTACAAGCGTTATGTGCCGGGCGTTTGGGCGCCGCTGGTCGCGTGTTGGGGCGTCGAAAACCGCACCACGCCGTGCCGGGTGATCGGCATCGGTCAGGGGAGCGCGTTGCGCATCGAGCACCGCCAACCTGCCGCCGACATGAACCCGTACATCGCGATGGCAGCAACGATGGGCGCTGGGTTGTGGGGCGTCGAAAAGGCTTTGGCATTGCCACCGGAAACGCGCGGCGACGCCGGGACGGACGGCGTTGGCAAGTTGCCGCGCACGCTGCGCGAAGCCACCGCACGGCTTTCCACGAGTAAAGCCGCCCGCGCGCTGTTCGGTGAGGCGTTCGTCGATCATTACGTGCGCACTCGCGACTGGGAAGTCCGCGAGTACGATAGAGCCGTGACGGATTGGGAGCTGGCTCGCTACTTCGAGGTCATATGAGCATCTGGAGTTTTCCGACTAAAATCATCTTTGGCGCCGGTGAGATTCAGCGGCTCGGGCAAGAGACGGCCGCGCTCGGCGTCTCGCGCGTGCTGGTCGTGGCCGACGCGGGCGTTGAAAAGAACGGCTTGTTGAACGCGCCGCTCAGCGCGCTCGCCAAGAGCGGCCTGGTTACGCACGTGTTCACGGGCGTCGACGGCAACCCGACCGAGCAAAACATCGAAGACGGCGCCAAGGCGTACGCCGAGCACCGCGCTGAAGCGGTGGTCGCGATCGGCGGCGGCTCGCCGATGGACGCCGCCAAGCTGATCGCGCTGCGCGCCAAGTGCAGCCTGCCGTTCGAGCAGCTGGACGACTCGATCGACGGCGGCGCGCACATTCCAGCCGACGTGCCGCCGGTCATCACCGTGCCGACGACGGCCGGTACCGGCAGTGAGGTCGGCCGCTCGGGCGTGGTCACGGTCCGCTCCACTGGCAGGAAAACGGTAATCTTCTCGCCGCGTTTGCTGGCGCGGGTCGCGATTCTAGATCCCGAGCTGACCGTCTCGATGCCAAAAGGCGTGACGGCCGCGACCGGCTTCGACGCGCTCACGCACTGCATCGAAGCGTACCTGTCGCTCGGCGATCATCCGCTCGCCGACGCGATCGCGCTCGGCGGCATCGAGCTGTGCGCTCAGCATCTGGAGCAAGCCGTCAATGAGCCAACCGATTTGGTAGCGCGCGGCGGCATGATGAAAGCCGCCATGATGGGCGCGATCGCGTTTCAAAAAGGGCTTGGCGCGTGTCATTCGCTGGCGCATCCGCTGTCGAGCGAGCACGCCTTGCACCACGGTTTGGCCAACGCGCTGTGCCTGCCGGCAGTCGTCGCTTTCAACGCCAGCGCGGTGCCGGAACGCGTGCGGCGTGTCGGCGCACTCTTGGGCAATGAGCGAGACTGTGTGACGGCCGTGGCGGGGTTGCGCGCGCGCGTCGGCATCAACGGTGGCCTCGCGGGCTCTGGAATTCGCGAAGAACACCTGCCGCCACTCGCGAAAAAGGCGCTCGAAGATGCGTGTCACCGCGGCAATCCACGCCCGTGCACGGAAGCGGATCTGCTCGAGCTGTATCGCGCCTCACTCTGAGTCGGCGTGAGGCGTCGCCGCTCGGCGTTACACCGCGACACCGAGATCACCCACCGGGTACTCGTGTACCCATGGCATTTCTGCCGAAAACTACCTGCTCCGACCTTGGAGCCGACTCGAAATGATTCGGGTTTGTCTCGCTCAGAGACGCGCCTGGGTCACTGAAGACATACCCAAACGCCCTGGCACGACTCTCGCATCGGTAACTCGCATCATGAGCTACCTCGTCAAGGAGTCTCGCACGCCGGCAGTCACTGCCGTCGAGCGCGCTCGTCGGCAATCAGAACGCGGAGACGAGCGTCGCGCCATGTTGATCCTGCGTGAAGAGTGCTTCGCCGTCGAATCCGACGCCGCGCTGTGGGTGCACTACGGCCTGTCGTGCCTACGCGCCCGTCGTCGCGACGAAGGCTTCCGCGCCCTCGCACACTCGCTGTGGCTGCGCGAACGCGCCCGCGACCAAGCCCGCGCCCGGGTCATGCGTGACCTGAGCGCGCACCTCAGCAGCGGCGGCACCCTGCCGCTCAGCACGCGCAAAGCCGCTTAACGTCGCGGGCGTCGTGAGACAACAGCAGCGCAGGGGCGTGAGGCCACGCCGCGCGGCGCCGTACCGACCCCGCTCACCTGTACGACAGCGTCGCGACGTTGAACGTGCGCAACGTGTTGCGCATGCACGTCGGACAGCTCCAGCCGACGTCGAC
Source organism: Polyangiales bacterium (assembly GCA_038230915.1). Taxonomy (GTDB): domain Bacteria; phylum Myxococcota_A; class Polyangia; order Polyangiales; family Polyangiaceae; genus PMG-095. The sequence goes on from JBBRMI010000002.1 coordinate 111,163, forward strand.
TTGCTTGTCGTCGATCTTCTTGGTCGCATTCGCGGGCGCCGAAAGCTCGCGGCCCCGCGCGCGATCATTCACGAAGCCGCGCACCACCGAATGCGCTTCATCCAGCTCCGCAACCAGTTGCGCCTGGCACTCACACCGCGATTCGACTCGGGCAATCTTCATGGTTAGCGCGCTACGCGTACCCACGGCCGCTAGGGCGGTCAAGACCCTTCGAAGAACCTTGAAAACCCCGCCCCCAGGCACTACGGTACCCAAAGTCCGTGCGGGACTAGCTCAGTTGGTAGAGCGCAAGCTTCCCAAGCTTGAGGTCACGAGTTCGAGCCTCGTGTCCCGCTCCAGAATCAGAGTCTTTCATGCTGGGTACGCGTCGATAAAGCGACGGCAGGTGGAGCGTTGCAAACGCTCGGAGTGGCGCCGAGTCGGCGCATCGGCAGCTATGGCGTTTCTGGTGATTGGCTTGACGCGCCGACCTGGCCAAGCGCGAATCGGGGAATGCAGGACCCAGCGTTCGCCTTCGACCACGCGGGGCACATGATCGAGATGAAGCTGAACGGCGAATGGTGGGACGGCGAGATCCGTGATGCCGCCGACGTGCTTGTCGACGCGTTTTCGTACATTCACGAGGGGGACTACCCGGGCGATCTGCGCGCCGCGCTAAAATATCGCGACCGCGACGGTCTGATCCGCGAGCTTTGGCTTCAGGTTTGGAAGCACGAACGCCAGCTCGGAGAGCCGCCGTCTGTCTCGATTGAGCTGAGCGGTGATGTCGTAACTGTTCGTCGATACTACCCCGACAACCTTTGGGTTGGTGAAATCCGCAAGGCACTCGTTCGCTACGTCCACGCGCCGCGCCGAACGGATGCGCGCGTCGAGACGGCGGCGTTTGCAGAAGCGTCTCGGGGAATGCTGGCCGTCAAACTGTGGGATGCGGTGACGGCTCAAGATCTGAGCGCGAGGGCGGCCGTGTGAGCGCCTCCAGCGCCGCGCCCGGATTGGCAGTCGCTTTGAAGTTGGCCGGTGCGGCTTTGCCGCAGCCTAGGCTCTTTACGTCGTGGGCTTCGCGGCTGCCCACTCACGCCGCCGCTGCCGCTCTGCCCGCCAGCTCCCGGGTAGACATTCCTCAGTGCCCGAACTCGAGCGGCGGCGCCTCGGCGTTCACTAGATATTCGAACTGTCGCCGAAATTCCTCCGGCTGCAGCCGGGTGACGGCGGCGTAGCGCGCGATCTCTTTCGGGTCGCCGAAGTCATCGCGTCGCAGGCGCAGCATGTAGCGGCGCGCGATCTTGTAATACTCGGTCTCGGTGTCGACCATGCGCACGCGCGTTCGGCCCGTCTCCGGATCGAGCATGTCTTCGAAGCGGATCGGTTTGAATTTGCCTTCTTGCACGGTGACCATCGCGCCCGAGCCGCCATCGAGCAGGTATTTCGCAGCGCAGTAGCCAAGGTCGCGCGTGTACTCCATGTCGAACGGGATCGGATCGGTGCAGCGTAGCTCGTAGCCGATGTCTTTGGAAACGACCGTTACCTTGAGGCCGAGCTCTTTGAGGCGGGCTTGCACGGCGGTCTTGATGATGCGTCCGAAGTCGATTTCGCTCAGGCGGATGTGCCCGTGCTCGTCGCGCTCCGCACCTTCGAGCTCGGCCAAATCCGATTCCGGGATCGACTCGACCAAGCCTTCGGCCAACACCGCGACGCCGTCGGAACGCCCGTACGCCAGCCGCTTGATGATCGCGCCGGCCAGCACATCGACGATTTGGCGCAGCGGGATCTGCTTGCCCGGAAATTCTTCGGGAATGACCGTCAACGTAGCGCCGGCCGCTTTGCCGATCCCGAGCGCCAAATGCCCGGCTTTACGCCCCATCGCGACCACGAAGTACCAGCGTGACGTCGTCTGCGCGTCGGTCAAAAGGTCGCGCACGATGCCGGTCCCGACGTGGCGCGCCGTTTGGTAGCCGAAGGTCGGAATCCACGCCGGCAGATCCAAATCGTTGTCGATCGTCTTCGGCACGTGCACGACTTTGATGGCGCCCTGCGAGTGGGCCGAGAGCCGCATCGCGGAAAACGCCGTATCATCGCCGCCGATCGTGATTAGCTTGGTGACGCCGAGCTGCTGCAGGCTCTTCAACGTGACGTCGAGCGTCTTGGGATCTTTCGTCGGATTGGCGCGCGCCGTGCCGAGACACGAGCCGCCACGGAAGTGGATCCGCGAAACGGATTCGATGTCGAGCGGGCGGGCTTGGCCGAGCTCGCCGCGCATGATCCACTGAAAGCCGTCGCGCACGCCCAGCACCGGAATTCCGGACAAGCACGCGCGGATCGTGGCGGCGCCAATCACGCTGTTGATGCCCGGCGCTGGGCCACCGCCGACGAGGATCGCGAGTTTGCTTTGGTCTGACATGTGAACCCCGAAAACTATTCGGTCCGCAGGCGAGCGCCAAGCTGGAGCGCGTCTTTCCTCGGAGCTAGGAGATTTCCGGCGCCGACGTAGCAACTTTGCGCTGATTTGATGAAAGCGCTGTGGGGAGGCCGCGGCGGATGTGGCACACTGTCTGGAACCGGTCCCAGGTCACCAAAGGTGCCCCGGAACGTTTCTCGTGCGCTAAGCTAACAGTTCACCTTTTTCGGAGCGATGAATGAAAGCTGCTCGGTCGAGCCTTGGTCATGTGGGTGTCGGAAGCGCGAGCCTGTGGGGCACGCTGTTGCTCGCCGGGTGTGGGGCTGCCGGCAACAACACCGACAAGCCGGCGAACTCGGCCGGCGCTAACACGGGCGGCGGCGGCGCCAGCACCGCCGGTATGTCGACGGGCGGCAGTCACAGTCAGAGCGGCGCGACGACTGGCGGCAACGGCACGGCCGGCAATGCGATGGGTGGAACTGTTGGCAGCGGCGGCAGCAGTAGCGGCGCAGCTGGCGCGGCCGGCACCGGAGGCAGCACTGCCACAGGCTTTACGTGTCCGGCCGGCGCTATCGAAGCGCCGAAGCTGACCGGCCTAACGCCGACGCGCGTCGCGGGCGTGCCACCCGCGGACGACTTCAATAGTAACAACACAATGCCGACGAATGTCGAAGGCCCGGTGTGGATCGGCGACGCTTTGTACGTCTCCGAGATAGCGTCCATGAAGCCCAATCCGCCGCCAGCGCGCGTGCTGAAGATCACGGCTGACGACAAGGTCAGCATCCTAATTCCGGATTCGGGCAGCAACGGGCTCGCCGTCAATTCTGCTGGTGACTTGTTGGGCGCGCTCCACAAGGACGGGTCGATCTCGAAGCTAAGCCTGACGGGCGGTGCCGCCGTTCCGCTCGTCACCATGTTTATGGGTGCTCGCTTCGACTCGCCCAACGACCTGACGGTGCACTCCAACGGCACTATCTACTTCACGGATCCGAGCTGGCAAGCGGCCAACACCCTTCCGCAGGCCGCCACGCGCGTCTATCGCGTGCCGCCCGGAGGACAGCCAGAGGCCATCCCCGAGACATTCAGCCAACCCAACGGCATCACGCTCTCCAAGAACCAGGACTTCCTGTACGTGGGCGGTGATCAGCTTAGAAAATACCCGGTCATGGCGGACGGCTCGCTGGGTGCCGGCACTGCGTTCGCGGACGGCGGGGGTGGCGTCGACGGCATGGGGCTCGATTGCGCGGACAACGTCTACACCGCAAAAAACGGCGTGACCGTCTATTCGCCGGCCGGCACGCAGCTCGGGAACATTCAGGTCAGCGGGCTAGGTCAAGTAACCAATGTTGCGTTTGGCGGCGCCGATCACAAAACGCTCTACATCACCGGCCAGGGCAGTGCCACGACCGAGGGGTTGTTCAAAGTCCAGATGAACGTGCCCGGGTTGCCCTTCTGAGGCTTCGGGACCGAGAAACCACGGGTAGAACCCGCCGGTAAGTAAAGCCATCTTCCAATGTAGAACCGGTTTCACAAAACCGGTTCTCGAATGTTAAGGTGGCCGCAACTGATGTCTCAGCGGGCCGCCGTCGCCGTGATTCAAGCCGAGCCTTCCGGGCTGGTCGCGGGCATCGGCATCTCGGTGCCGATGCAGGACGCACCGGCCCATGGTGATCTGGAGCTGAACTTCGTTTACACGGGCGGGTTGCGCTACTTCATGGGTGGCCGATTCGTCGACGTGCCTGCCGGCTCGCTGTCAGTGCTTTGGGGTGCGCTCCCGCATCAGATTGTCGAAGTCGAGCCGAAAACCGAGTTCATGTACGCGCGCGTGCCGCTGGTTACCCTGCTGCGCTGGAACTTGGGCAGCGCGTTCGTGCGCAAAGTGCTTGCGGGGGAAATCGTGATCGATCCGCAAAGCCCCAGCTGGGATGCGGATCTCACGCGGCGCTGGGTGGCCGACGTCGGCGGCGCTGACCCCGTCACGTTGCGCACCTGCGAGCTCGAGGTCGAAGCGCGGTTACGGCGCCTAGCGGCCAAGCGCCAGCAGAAGAGCGCCGCGCGCTCTGTCGAGCACAAGGCTCGCCGCCAAGTCGAAGCGATCACGGCGTTCCTAGCTGAAAACTACAAAGAAGATATCTCCACCGCCGACATTGGTCGCGCTATCAGCCTGCACCCCAACTACGCGATGACGCTGTTCCGTCGCGAATGCGGCATGTCGATCTGGCAATATTTGATTCGCCTGCGCCTCTCCCAAGCGCAACTCATGCTGCTCACCACCGACAAAACCGTGCTCGCGATCGCCCTCGAATCCGGCTTCGGTTCGCTCGCCCGCTTCTACGCAGCGTTCACCCGCGAATGCGCCATGTCCCCCGGCGAATTCCGCAAACGCGGTTTGGTCTAACGGGTTTGGTCGCGAGACACGCGCGGCCCGAAACTAGAGTTTCATGCCGACGGCGGAGAGACTCTTGTTGTGGGCAAGCTTAGGACCGATTTCGCCGGGTTCGAAGAAGTGGACGCGCGACATGTCGAAGAACATGTTGAGGGTCTCGCCGACTTGGACGCCGGCGAAGGCGTCGACGTGCGCGACGGCTTTGGCGTGTCTGTCGGTGGCGACGTAGACGTCCATTTTGTCGCCGAGTGGCTGGACGAGGGTGATGCGCATCGGGAGCGGGTTGCCTTCGGTCTTGAAGCGGGCGTGGCTGGCATCGGCGATCAGCTCGGGGCGAACGCCCATCACGATTTCTTTGCCGACGTGCAGCTTCAGCTGGTCTTTGGCCCAGTCACCGACCGGAAGCTTGCCGGTACCTTCGTCGAAATAGAGCGCGCCGCCTTCTTCGACCAGCTTGCCGGTGAAGAAGTTCATTGGCGGGCTGCCCAAAAATCCCGCGACGTAGCGGTTGGTGGGGTGGTGATAGATCTCGAGCGCGCCCGCACACTGCTGGACGACGCCCTGGTGCATCACCACCACCCGATCACCGAGGGTCATCGCTTCTTCTTGGTCGTGCGTGACGTAGACCGTGGTGGCGTTCAAGCTCAGGTGCAGGTGTTTGATTTCCGCGCGCATCTCGACGCGCAGCTTGGCGTCGAGGTTCGACAGGGGCTCGTCGAACAAAAAGCACTTGGGGTCGCGCACGATCGCGCGGCCGAGCGCCACGCGCTGCCGTTGCCCGCCGGATAGTGCTTTCGGCTTCCTCTCGAGCAGGTGCTCGATCATCAGGATTTTGGCAGCTTTTTTGACCTTTTCGTCGATGGTGGCTTTGGGTGTGTGGCGCAGCTTGAGCGCGAAAGCCATGTTCTCGTAGCAAGTCATATGCGGGTAGAGCGCGTAGCTCTGGAACACCATCGCGATGTCGCGATCCTTCGGCGGTACGTCGTTCACGACCTGGTCGCCGATTTGGATTGTGCCGCTCGTGATCTCCTCGAGCCCGGCGATCATCCGCAGCGTGGTCGACTTGCCGCAACCTGACGGACCGACCAAAACCACGAATTCGCGGTCTTTGATGTCCATATTGAATCGGTCGACGACCCGAACGCCGTTGTCGTAGACCTTGACGACGTCCTTCAGAATTACGCCTGCCATGTTCTTTTCTTCAGCTACACGTCGTCCGATCGGTGGTCACGACACCGCAATTCGCGACGCAATTGCTAGGCATAATACATACGGAAAACCAACTTGCCAGTACAGTTTGAAGCGTTACCAAAGGCCTCGCTTCGAGCGGTCGTGCAAGGTCTTGGACTCGCATGGACTTCGTCTCGTCGGTTGCTGGCGAGGGCTCGCCGCACTCTCGAATCGCGGGATCCGGAGCGGGACGGTCCTAGGTACGCGCAAAAGACGTACATTTCAATGATACAAAACGGACGCCCCCGAGGGCGCCCCGTCCCGTAGATTCGGATCATCCATCCCTCGGGTGCTTCTTGCCGAAGCCCTGCAGACGCCCCACTCGGAGAATCATGAACGACTTGCGCTTGTCCCCGTTTCTCCTGATGTTTTTTGCCGGTGGCTGCATCACGGCGGCTCGGCCGGCCGGTGACGGTGGTAGCTCGGACTCGAGCGGCATCATCTCCGGCGGCGAAGGGCTGCTGCTCGACGACTTCGAGACTAGCTCGAGCAAAGCGGGCCAGCCTTGGTCCGCGTCGGCGGATCAAAACAACCTCGGCTCGTTGGCGACGTACGCGGTCGAAGACGGCGGCAAGGTCGGTAGAGCGGCCCACTTTACCGGCAAGCTTGGTCGCAACGTCGCGCCGTGGCCGTGGGCCAGCTTGTCGACCGGCGTCGCGATGGGCAGCAGGGGCGACCTGTCCGGTGTGAAATCCGTGCGCTTCTGGGTCAAGGGCGACGGCAAGAAGTACCGCCTCGCGCTCGCCCGCGAAGCCGTCACCGACTACGCTAATTTCGCCAAGAGCTTTCAGGCGCCCGCCGAGTGGACGCAGATGGAGATTCCGCTTGCGGCGCTGCGCCAAGCCGCCTGGGGCAAAAAGGTGGATCGCGCTTGGACCGACGTGAAGTCGCTCGAGTTCGCGCCGCTCGACGCCGAGCAGGACTTCGACATCCGCATCGACAACGTCGAGCTCGTGCTGGAACCTGGTAAATCCCCGCCATTCGGCGAAAACGCTAAGCTGATCGACGAACCGCAAACTCCGCTCGACGGCACGACCTACGTGCTCGACAAGTTCGAAGGCACCAGCCCGGCGAACGGCTCGGTGTGGGGTTCGGCGATGGACATGAACAACATCGGCACGATCGCGACGGCTCGTCCGGAAGACACCGGCGGCGAGCAGAAGATGGCGATCCACCTAAGCGGCAAGCTCGGCAAGAATGGCCCGCCTTGGCCGTGGGCCAGCTTGGGCTGCAATCTGGAGCCGAACGCGACCCCGGTTGATCTCACGCACGTGAAGGGCATCCGCTTCAAAGCCAAGGGCGACGGCAAGCCGTACAAGGTCGCGATCACACGCAAGGCCGTGACCGACTACGGCACCTTTTCGTACTCGTTCTCGCCTGGCAAAGAGTGGCAGCAGTACTCGATTCCGCTCAGTAAGCTGAAGCAGCCCGATTGGGCGAAGCGGGTCGAGTCGGGTTGGGCCGACGCTATCTCGCTCGAATTCCAGCCGACGACTGGCGAAGCCAGCTTCGACCTGTTCGTCGACGACGTGGAGTTCGTGTTCGAAACCGGCAAACCTGTCACGTTCAAGAAGTGACGTACGCAAGCCCACTGCGCCGTGGCCCTGAAAGGCATTTTTCCCGATGAGAACCCCCGCTCTGCTCGTGCCGCTCGCGCTCACATCGTTGTCACTTTTGGCCTGCAGCTCGGACAAGAACCACGCGGAGCGCGCTGACGCTGCGGCGATGGATCCGTCGACGGGGCACATCGACTACAGCAACGCTGACGCCCTGAAGGCGGCTTGCATCGGCGCTTGCAAGCCCGATCCGGGCTCCAAGCCCATCGACGTCGCGAAGGCCGAAAAAGACACGCAGTTCGCGTGGCTGTGGGACTTGAACCCAGCTGGTGAAGGCAAAGCCTGGGCGACCTTCACGTACGACGACAACACAAGCAACTTCGTCCTGCCGCTGCGGGCACCGTCCACGACCGGCTACGGCCAGGGCGGCTGGGAACCGACGCCCGATCCGGTACCCGCGGGCCAGGGGCCGGCGTGGGCAGCGCGCTTCAAGGGCGGGCCGTTCACCGAGTACGGCGGTGGTTTCGGCATGAGCCTGCGCACCATCAGCAACGCGATCCAGGACGTTGCGGTGCCGCGGACCAATCCAGGGATCGCCCTCTTGGAACAGACGCCCAGCGCTGAGTTTCCCGATCCGACCGCTGGCGCCTACGATCTCAGCACCTGGGAAGGCGTGGCGATTTGGGTGCGGCGTGGTCCGGACGGGCAATCGACGCTCCGCGTCGGCATTACCGAGCGAAACTCGGCTGAGGACCTCAATTCATCAGCAGTCCGCGACATCGGCGGGATGACACCTCCCGGTATCGAGGAGGGAAAATACTGCCGTCGCTGGCGGATCTGCGGCTGTGCGGGCGGGACGCCCTGCACGCTGGAGCCCGGGAGCACCGGTCAGTACCGCTGCTACGACCCGACGCTGGAAACTCCGTCCGTCGCTGACCTGACCGATCAGATCAGGTACCCGCACTGCGGCGTTTCACGGTGTAAAGACGGCAATTCGTCGACGATTGGTCCTGATCCCGATCCACTTTTCAAAGACAAGTCGTGCTCAGCGGCTGTCCAGGCAGACGGTCTTAGCGACTCGTTCTGTTACGATGCGGGTAAGGATCCGACGCCTCCGGCCAAACGCGACCGCTGCAACAATCCGTTTTCGAGGGCGTTCACGGTTACGACCGACTGGCAGCTGATCAAGGTGCCGTTCAGCGAGCTGCGCCAAGCCGACGAACGGAAGGTTTCGGGCGACATGGACCTGCACAGCGTGAAGCAAATCGCCGTGACTTACGGCGGTGGTTGGATCGACTTCTGGGTCGCCAACGTCGGTCTGTATCGCGCCGCGCCCAAGCCATAAGCAGGCGGGGAGAGACACCGTAGCGTGCAGAGCACGTCGAGGCGCCTAGTTCGCACACCCCAAAATCCTTGCTCTGATCTTCCCGCCTCCCCGCCTTCCTGTTTTCTGGTGTTGGGCCTGCAGGCCGGTGGCGCGGCAGCCCAAAAGACCCGGCAAGCCTTGGGGTTACCAGTGGGGGTCGCTCGCTGGAAAGTTCTGGGACGGGGAGGAGGCGGTCCATATTAGTGAGAAGTTTTGGCTATCCATCCGAGCAGAGCGGATAGGACGCAACGGCTCCGGACGCGATAAACCATGGGGTGTTGCACAGCCTGCGAGCTCCGATTGAAGTCGCCGCGCCCTGCTGCCGCGTTGTCGCTCTCGCAGCATTACCCCTGTGTGGTGTGCGCGCGCACGCACATGAGTGCTCGCACGGAGAAAGCATGATGAAACGCCGCCTCATGATCTCGGCGCTCCTGGCCAGCGCGTGCGTCGCGGCGTTGCCGCGCGTCGTGTGGGCGCAGGCGGCGGATGCTCCGCCGGTCGAGGCGACCCGGGCAGCGGCTGTGGCCGACAAGCCTGCGGCGGCCGAAGCGGTCACCTCCGAAAAGAAACCGGGCGAGGCCGAGCCGGCCAAGGCCGAGGCCAACGTCGCCGTTGGCATGAGCGCGCCGGCCGCTGCTAATGCCGAAGGGCACCGGGATCGGTTGCCGAACGCAGGCTACGTGCCTGGCTATCGCGGTTACGTCGGCGTCGGCATGGCGCCCTTCATCCCGCGCGTCGGTGCATTGCCCGGGGGGATGACGCCTTCCTACGGCGCACCGGTACCGCGCGACGACTGGTCCTTCAACTTCACCGGCTTCATGAGCGCGTCGGTGCGCGCCAGCGTGAACACGCGCGACAATCCGCGCCCCGGCCAGTCGTCGACGGTTTTTCACTCGACACCGCAAAACGTCGAGGTCTATGGCTCTTTCAACGACACCGCGTCGACCCCCGGCAACTGGGTCGGCTTGTTGTTCCAGTACGGCAACCGCTACGTGACCGCGAACTTGTCGTTCGACACGCACAATCCGTCGCGCGCTGCCGGCTACGAGATCATCGGCTCGCAGTACTTCATCAACGATACATTCCTGTCGATCCGCGTACCGCCGCTGGACAAGCTGCGGATGGCGTGGAACGTCGGCTTCTTCAGCCAGCCGTACGGGTACCTCGGTCAATACGGCGGCGGTCTGTACACCCCGCCGTTGTTGGGCAAGGTCGCCGGTGCTGGCGAAACGCTGACCGCCGAATTCGACCTGAGCGACAACGTCACGCTCATCTTCGAAGACGGCATCAGCGGCGGCAACAAGACGGGCAAGGTGCCAAAAGGTGCGCTCAACACCGGTAGCACGACCTTTTCTGACTCGAACCTGCCGCCCGCGTTCACCCACCACGCCCACCTCGGCCTGCGGAAAAAGGGCGAGACGACGCTGCAGGTGATGGGTCACTTCATGACCAACTGGAGCCAATCGGACCAGGTCTTGCCGGATGTCGCCGACAACCCGGACACCCGCCAATGGGACGAGCGGTACCCCAAAGACGGTCACATCTACGTGGGCGGCATCGAAGCCAAGGCGATCAACCAGTCGTACGGCTACTTGGCGCTCGGCGGCGCCGTGATCGACGCCAAGAACGTCTACCGCTTGCGCGGCCTGAACACTTATGGCGGCGACGGTGTGTCACTGACCAACGACTGGTTCGGCGGCACGACTGGCGGCACCGGTCGGCTGATCTTGGCCGGCATCAACTACAAGCTGAGCTTGGCCGCGATTTTGCGGGCGCCGGCGCCGTTTTGGGGCGACGCGCCTGACGTGCAAGTCGAAGCGGCCTTTCAGGTCGCGACCACCAAGAGCGCCGATCCGGGCTTCGACGGCCGCCTGAAGCAAAAGGCTGGCTTGGACGTGCTGTACACGTTCATTCCGTGGATGGGCGTCGGTCTGCGCATGGATCGCATCGCGCCGAACTCCAAAGATCCGGAAGAGACCTTCTACGCGATCGCGCCGCGGCTGCAGTTCCGCAGCAACTGGTCGAGCCACGAGACGGTCACGCTCAAGTACTCCAAGTGGGTCTACGGCAAGCACACCCACAGTGACAGCTGGGACGCGCGGCCACGTGCGCAGCTCGACGACCAGATGATCGGTCTCGCGTTCGGGATGTGGTGGTGAAGCATGGCTAGCATTCAGGATTTCAACGTGACGGATCGTTCGGCGAAGGAAATGAGGTTTCGAATGAAACGCGGTCTGAAACTCAGTCTGCTGCTGCTCGGCGCGTTCGTGTCGATGCCGGCTCGAGCTCAAGAGCAGGCCCCGGCCGATCAACGATTGGGCCTCGCGCCAGGCGTACCGCAAGCCGACGCCTTGCCCGGCGGAACCCAGCCTTCGTTCGGCCAGCCGTCATCCGGACCGCAAGACTGGCGCTTCGACTTCCACGGCTTCTTCACGGCGCCGTTACGGGTCGGCTTGAATTCTCGGGAAAGTCCCAAGGGTGACCAGAGCAAACTGGTGCTGCACGCGCCGCCGGTCGTGCCGGACGACTTGGAGACGTTCTCGCATACCGGCGTCGTGCCAACGCCGTACGCGCAGATGAACTTCAGCTACGGCAACAACATCGTCACCGGCAACGTGTTCATTTTGGCGCGAACGGCCAACGTCTCGAGCGGCTTCTTCGACCCGTCGTCGCAGCTGGGCGTTAACGACGTGTTCTTGAATTTCAACTTGCCGAACATCGGCAAGGACATGCACTTCGAGGTCAATCTTGGGCAATTTTCGAATCGCTATGGCGTGATGGGTGAGTACGACGAAGGCCGCTACGGCACGCCGCTGGTTGCGCGTACCAACGGCGCGGGTGAAAACATCATCGGTCGCTTCAGGCTCGACGACATCACGCTGTTCGTGGAGCAAGGCTTCCAGGGCCAGTCCGACAAGGCACCGACCGGCATCGTCTCCGACGGCTGGAACGGCTTTGCCGATCCGAATGTCGGCACCAGCTACGTGAATCACGTCCACGCGGGCGCGGGTTTCAAGGGGCTAGCGACGGTTGGGCTGCATTACCTGAATGCCTTCTCGAAGGACGATCGCGCGACCGGGCCGAACAATCCGGACGGCAACATCAACATCCTGGGTGGCGACCTGCGATTGACATTGAAGCGCTACGGGCACTTTTACGCTGGCGCGTCGCTGGTGAAGGCCGAGAACGCGCGCAGCGTCGGGCGCATCGTTGAGGTGTTGAACACGCGCGGCGGCCCGGGGCTGATGGACAATTACCTGGGGCCCAAGAGCGGCGGCACCGGCCAGCTGTTGATCTTCGGTGGGCAATACGATCTGTCGCTGGCCCGGCTGCTGCGCAGCGACGACTTCAAGGGCGACGGCCCGGATATCTTCGTCAGCTTGTTCGCGATCGGCACGAAGGTGACGAGCAACGACTCGGACTTCGACAAGTTCACGAAGATCAAGGTCGGCGCCGAAGGGACCTACAGCTTGCTGCCGTGGCTGGCGGCTGGCGTGCGCTACGACATGGTGAAGCCGGACAACACTTACAACGCTTACAACTTCGCGGTTCTTTCGCCGCGGTTGATCTTCCGCACCGGCTGGCAAGCGCACGACCAGGTTACGCTGCAATACTCACACTGGTTCGACGGCAAGTACACGACCGTGCGCGGCGGCTACCCGCCGAAGCCCGACGTGAACATCATCCCGGATGCCAACATGGTTTCCCTGTCCGCGTCGATGTGGTGGTAGTTCGAGCGCCGAGTTCGAGTTTTGGCTTCGTTTCCGCTCCGGTCCGATGCGAGGGCCGAACCCGTGGCCGACTGCCGTAGGGCGTGAAACTTAAAGCGAAGCGCCTCTCGACCTGGCCGCATAGAGCGGTGATAAGTTGATGCAGAGGTCACACGTGTTTGATGTCGAGCGCCTGCGGGCGGAGTTTCAAGCCCTTTACGCCGCCCCCGCTCAGGTCTTCTCCGCCCCCGGTCGTGTGAATCTGATCGGGGAGCACACGGACTACAATGAGGGCTTCGTGCTGCCGATGGCGATCGAGCGGCGCACCTACGTGGCGGGCGCGCCGAACGGCTCCTCGCACATCCGAGTGAAATCGCTCACGTTGGGACAGAACTTCGATTTCGATCTGAAGCACCCTGGGCCGAAGCGACGTGGATCGTGGCTCGACTACGTGGAGGGCACCGCGCGCGCGTTGCTGGATCGCGCCATACCCGTCGTCGGCTGCGACTTGCTGATTGACAGCAACGTGCCCACCGGAGCCGGCGTGTCGGCTTCGGCAGCGCTCGAGCTTGCCGTTGGGATCGCGCTTTCGATGCTGAGCGGAACCGCGGACCCGGACCGCGTGAAGCTGGCGTTGGCCGGCCAAGCCGCCGAGCACCAATACGTGGGCACGATGTGCGGCATCATGGACCAGTACATCGCGGCGATGGGGCAGGAAGACGCGGCGCTTTTGATCGACTGCCGCACGCTCGAGACGCAAAGCGTGCCGATTCGACTTGGCGACGTGAGTGTTTTGATCTGCGATACGCGGGTCAAGCACGAGCTGTCGTCGTCCGAGTACAACCTGCGCCGGGCCGAGTGCTTGCGCGCGTCGAACATTTTGGCGAAGTCACTGCCAGGTGTGCGCTCGCTGCGCGATGTCACGGTGGCGGATTTCGGACGCTTTGCGACCGAGTTGCCGGGTGTGGTGCGCAGTCGTTGCCGGCATGTCGTGACCGAGAACGCGCGAACTTTGGCGGCGGTCGAGGCGCTGACGGCTGGTGATTTGGCGCAGATGGGCCGGCTGATGACCGAGTCGCACGTGTCGTTGCGCGACGACTATCAAGTCAGCTGTGAAGAGCTCGACGTGGCCGTCGATATCGCGATCGCGCAGCCGGGCGTTTACGGCTCGCGCATGACTGGCGGCGGCTTCGGCGGCTGCACCGTCACCTTGGTCGACAACGCCGCCATCGAGAGCGTTCACGGCGCGGTCAAACAAGCGTTCACGGCGCGCGGCTGGAAAGAACCGGAGTTGTTTGCGTCGCACGCCTGCCAGGGCGCCCGCCGCGAATAGCGTCGCGCCGATTTCGGGTTTTGGCCTCGTTTCCGCTGCGGCACGGTGGTCACGTACAGCAGGACGTTCCGCTGCGTTCGTCGCGAAAGCCTGGCCAAAAAGCCGAACTAATCGCGCCGCCGTGGTCTAGGTTTTGAAACCGCGTGTTAGGGTCGGAGCCTCGGACGGAGACTCGGATGTCGAACAAAGTTGCCGTATTTTGGCCGGGTGATGCGCGTGAAGTTCCCAATCAGCTCGCGCTGCCGAACGTGCAGGAGGCGACGACGCAGCTCGTCGCTGCCTTGAAGAAGCTCGGACGGCAGCCGTACCTGGTCGAGGGCTACCTCTCGAAGCCGCACCACGCGATCGAGAAGCTGGGGCCGATTCGCGATCCGATGGTTGGCGTCTGCGTGCATTGGTTTTATGGACCGCACACGACCGACGGCGTGGTGGGCAAAGACAACCCGCTGCTCTTGGCGAGCAACTTCTCCGGGCGCTGGCCAGGGCTGGTCGGCCTCTTGAATACCGGCGCGTGTCTGGCCAGCTTGAACCGTGGTTTCTCGCGCGCGTGGACCGACGCGCCCGATTGGACCACCGATGACGTGTTCATGGTGCGGCTGCGCGAATGGTGCACGACCGGCAAGATCGCCTATGCGGCGGCGGCGATTCGCTACCACGCGCCGATCTCGGTCGCGGCCACCAAGCTGGCGCGCGAAGTGGCCGACGAGGTGAAGCAGCGCCGGATCCTGATCATGATGCTCGGCGACACCTCGATGGGCATGATCAACGGCTATTTCGGGCCGCGGCTGCTGAACAAGCACGGCTTCACCGAGCACAAGATCGATCAAGCTTGGATCATCGATCGCGGGCGGCGCGTCGAGGAAAAGCGCATCGATGCGGCGTTGGCGTTCGTGCGAGAGAAGGGCCTCACGTTCCACTGGAAGGAAGGCGACGCGCAAGACTTCGACGAAAAGGCGAGCAGGGAGCAGTTGCGCGACTACCTGGCCGTTCTCGACATGGTCGGGGAGTTCAAGGCGGACTGCATCGGTTGGCAGTACCAGCTCGGCTTGATTCCGCTGCGCCCGCCGTCTGACTTGGCCGAAGGTCTGTTCAATTCAGTGTGCCGCCCCGAATCCAACGGCGACAACATCATCTGCGCTACCGAAGCGGATCAGGGCAACGTGGTGCCGATGGAGCTGATGAAGCGGCTGCTGAAGAAGAAGGGCCTGCACCAAGCGGTCATGTTCCACGACGTGCGCTGGGGTGCCGAGCACGAAGGACGCTTCTTGTGGGTGCTCTTGAACTCGGGCTCGTGCGGCGCCTACGCGTTCAATCACGACCCGGATACGCTGAAGGACGCCCATTCCTACCGACAACCGGCACTGTATTTCCCGACGCCTGGCGGCACGTTGGCGGGTGAGAGCCTGCCCGGCAAAATGACCTGGGCTCGGGCGTACATCCTGAACGACGAGCTGTGGATGGATGTCGGCAAGGGTGAAGTCGTGAAGTTGCCCGAGCAGACCCGCGACGCCTGGTGGGAGGGCACGACGCGGCAATGGCCGTTCATGGCTGCCGATATGGGCATCGGGCGCGATACGCTGATGGCTCACTACCTTTCGAACCACGTCGCAGTGGCGTACGGCGACATCTTCGACGAGATGGTGGCGCTGTCGCAGGAGCTGGGTTTCAAGGTACGGGTGTTGGCGGATACGTGAGGAAGACGGTGAGTTGCGGCTGCGCCACGGGCGCTCGCTCGCCGAGCATAGGGGCCCTTCCGGCGCGACTTGCCGGGCCGCCTCCGCGCTTCGCGCGGGGCCCTGGCGTCCCGCTCGCCGAGGCTAAAGCAGCGAGGGCTTGGCGTGGGACCTGGTGGGTTGCCTACCTCCCATGCTCGGCGAGCGAGCACTCGTGGCGCCTGTAACGGCGTTTGTTTTCAGGCTCCGCGCGGAGGTGGGGCCAGAATGGCGGAGACGTAGCTGCAAGTGTGAGCCGATTTGCGAGTTCGCGAGACTTGAGTCTGGTTTCACGGAGGTGCAACGATGAAGTATTACGTTGGTGTTGACGTGGGGACTGGCAGCGCGCGTGCGGGTGTGTTCGACGAGCACGGCAAGCGCGCCGGCATGGCTTCCAAGGCGATTCAGATCTGGAAGCCGGAGCACGACTTCGTCGAGCAGTCGTCCGAGGACATCTGGGCGGCCTGTTCGTTTTCGGTCAAAGCCGCGCTCGAGCAGGCGGGCGTGAAGGCGGAAGACGTGCGCGGCGTCGGCTTCGACGCGACTTGCTCGCTCGTGCTGCTCGACGCCGACGATCGCCCGGTAACGGTCTCGCCGACGAGCAGGGACGAACAGAACGTGATCGTGTGGATGGATCATCGCGCCATGGCCGAGGCAGCGGAGATCAACGCCACCGGTGATGACGTGCTGCGCTATGTCGGCGGGGTCATTTCCCCGGAGATGCAGACGCCGAAGCTGCTTTGGCTGAAGCGCCACCTGCCGGGTAGCTTCGCGAAGGCGGCGCGCTTCCTCGATTTGCCGGATTTTCTGACGTATCGGGCGACGGGCGTCGATACGCGATCGCATTGCACGACGGTCTGCAAATGGACCTATCTGGGGCATGAAGCGGGCGGCGCGGGGGCATGGAGCCAGGCGTATTTCGAGCGGATTGGGCTTGGCGAGCTGCTGGCCGATGGCGCGCGGCGCATCGGCTCGCGGGTGTTGCCGCTCGGGGAGCGCGTGGGCGTTTTGAGCGAAGGCGCGGCGCGCGATCTCGGGCTGGCACCCGGGACGGCAGTTGGCGTCAGCATCATCGACGCGCACGCCGGCGGGATTGGTCTGCTGGGCACAACGACGGACGGCGCACCGCTCGGCGAGGCGGATCTCGAGCAGCGGCTGGCGCTGATCGGCGGAACGTCCAGCTGCCACATGGCGGTTTCGAAAGACGCGCGCTTCGTACCCGGCGTCTGGGGGCCGTATTACTCGGCGATGCTACCTGGGCTCTGGCTTACCGAGGGCGGCCAGTCGGCGACTGGCGCTTTGATCGACGCCACCGTTTTCGGCCATGCGCGCGGCCCGGAGCTGTTGGCACGCGCTCAGGCTGAAGGCACCACGGTGTACTCGCTCCTGAACGCGCTCTTGGACGAGCTAGCGACCAGCTCGAAGGTACAATTCCCGGCGGAGCTCGGGCGCGATCTCCACGTGGAGCCGGATCATCATGGCAACCGCTCGCCGCGAGCCGACGCGACGCTACGCGGCATGGTCAGTGGACTCAGCCTCAGTCATGACGTCGAGGCGCTGGCGCGGCTGTATTTGGCGACGATTCAAGGCATCGCCTACGGTACGCGCGACATCATCGAAGCTATGAATCGGCAGGGATATCGGATCGATACGCTGCTGGCGACTGGTGGTGACACGAAAAATGCGGTGTTCGTTCGCGAACATGCGGACGCGACCGGCTGCCGCGTGGTCCTACCCGCCGAGCCCGAGGCAGTGCTGCTGGGCTCGGCCATCCTCGGTGCGGTGGCCGCTGGTGACCAGCCAAGCGTGTTAGGCGCGATGGGGGCGATGAGCCACGCCGGCAGGGTCGTCAGGCCATGCGCGGCGCTGCGCGGCTTTCACGACCGCAAGTTCACGGTCTTTCAGGCCATGTACCGGCATCAGCTAGAGTACCGCGCCAGCATGCTTTAGGCCGAGGCAGCAGCCCGAGTGGCTCATTTCAGCAACGGGACCGAGCTAGCTTGCGCCACTCAACGCCGTGCCGTTCGCAGGCGTGACAAATACCTGGAACCGTTCCCATCTTAGCGTAACGCGGTGGCGCCGCTGAATTTGTGACTGTTTTCTAAACCTGAACCGCGTAGTGATTAAACAACTGGTACCGGTACCAGTTGTTTCTGGGCGCTGCGCGAGTATGCTCCGGTGCATGTCGAGCGCTGCGCTCTCGCTGTGGGAGCAAATGCCGTCCGCCGTGCGATCGCGCCGGCTCGCGGCCGTGTTCACGCTCTCGCTGAGCAGCGCCTGCTCGGTGTATTCGAGTCAGCTCCTGAGCGCGTCGAGCGACGTGACGACTGACGGCGGGGACATTGCCAGCGCCGGTAGCGGCAGTGGTCTCGCCGGAAAGCCGAACGGCGCGGGCGGGAAGCTCGGGGTGGATTTACCGAGCGGCGGCGGCGAGGACAACAGCGCCAACCCCGGCGGCGGCATGTCCGAAGCCGGCAAGGGTGGCCTCGCTCCGAGCGCGGGTGGCAGCGCCGGCAATGGCACGAGCGCTGGTGGTACGGGGGGCGCCGCAGCAGCTGGTGGTAACTCAGCGGCCGCGGGCAGTGTTAGCAGCGCCGGTACTTCCGGTATTGCGGGCAGCGCCGGTGGCCCCACGACCGGCACCGGCGACCTGATCGACGGCTTCGAAGACGAAGATCTGACGCTTGAACAAACCAGTGGCCGTGGCGGCGTCTGGTACTTGTTCGACGACCAGACGGTCGGCACCGCTGGTCCGACTCCGCTCGTTTGCAGTCCGCTCACCGGCGCGCCCGCCGCGCTCGGGCTGTTCGCGATGCACATCACCGCCACCGGCTTCACCGGTTTTGGCAGCGGATTGGGCGTCGACTTTCGCGCGGGAAAGAAAGTCTACGACGCCAGCAAGTTCACCGGTGTTCGCTTCTGGGCCAAGGTCGGCGTCGGCAAGAACACCAAGCATCGAGTGCAAATTGCTGACGCCACGACGGACGCCGCGGGCGGGAAATGCAACGCCGCGGCCAGCGCACCCAACGGCGAGAAGTGTGACGACCACTTCGGCTTCAACGCCACCCTAACGACCAGCTGGGCACAATACGTGGTTCGCTTCGATCAACTCGCGCAGATCGGCTGGGGCAACCCAGCACCCGCCATCACCAAGACTGCGCTGTACGGTTTGCAAGTCACGGCCAAGGCCAAGCTCGAGGTCGACCTGTGGCTTGATCAGATCGAATTTTTCTGATTGCCGATCTTGAATCGCCGGGAAGTTTCGCGCGAACCGAGAACTTCAATCGATGCTGAGTGCACGGATTGGCGATTGCGCGCGCCGCGATTCCCTCGCTATGTTGCGCGTTCGCTGAGTCTTCAGCCTCTCTCGGATAGTCGACCTTGAAGCGAACGAAATTCTCGGGCCTGGGCGTGGTGCTGTCGCTGACGGTGCTGGCAGCGCCGACGCTCGCCGGGCCAAAAGAAGAGCGCGAGGCGACGGCGGTTGCCAAAAAGGCGATGGAGACCGACTACCTCGGCACACAGTTCAAAGAAGCCGAGCAGACGCTGAAAAAAGCGCTCAAGACTTGCGCCAACCAGTGCTCGCCTCCCGTGCGCGCACAGCTGCAACTCGATCTCGCGGTCGTTTACATTGCTGGGCTGAAGAAGACGGAAAAAGGCAAGAAGGCGATGCGAGCGGCCATCGCCGCCGACGCATCGATTCAGCTCAGTCCCGATTTTGCCTCGCCCGAGATCGAGAAGGCGTACGAAGCCGCCGGCGGCATCAAGAGCTCGCCCGAGCCGGCGCGGCCCGAGCACGACGAGGGCGAAGACGAGCCTCAAGCCGCGCTAGCCTCGGAACCCGAAAAACCGACTGATGCTGGCGGCGCTCGACGCAGTTGGTTGTCGGTCGCGTTCCAGTTGGACCTCTTGAGCTATAAGCAAACGAACGGCGTGTGTACGGGTGCGGCGCAGTACCAGTGCTTCTTGCAAGGTCAGTCGTACAATCAGCCGATCTACGCGGGCTCGGGCAATCAACTGCAAGGCGGCGTCGGCTTCGCGACAAAGCGCGTGCTCGTCGGTTACGAGCGATTGCTGGGCGACAACCTGACTGCCGGAGTGAAGCTCGGCTTTGCGTTTGGCGGTAGCCCGAAGGCGACGAACGGCAGCGGCACGGCGTTCCTGCCGTTCCATGCCGAGCTTCGCGGCAGCTACTGGTTCGGTGACGCGCCGTTCATGCGCGACGGTTTGCGCGGCTATGCGGGGCTCGCCGTTGGGTTTGCGGAGATCGACGGCCACGTCAGCGTCGAATACTTCACATCGCGGATGGGCTACGACGCGGGCGCCAAAGGCAAGCTCGACGCCTGGCGCAAGACCGGCAACACGCTGGTCGGCCTGCACGCCGGCGTCGCCTACGCCTTCAGCAAAGAGCAGCAGTTGTTCCTCGAGCTGCGCGTGCTGCAGATGCTCGGCGCGACGGCGCTCGGTGGCGCCGTCAGCGCTGGTTACGCGTTCGGGATCTAGCGCTCAATAGAACGTGAAGTCGTCGAGCGCGATGTTGAACGTCTGACCCGGCGGGACCTGGACCTGCAGACTGACCAAGTTCGCCTTGTCCGGGTGCATCGCGAGCGCCGCAGCCCACGCCGGTGGCGCTGCCGTGGCGAAGTTGATGTCGATCTGCTGCCAGGCGGTGGTCAGGACGACATCTGCGCCAGCGGGCGAGAAGCCACCGTTGCAAAGGGCGCCGGTGCAGGTGCCGCCGCCGTCCGTTTTTGCGGTTGCCGTCGTGTTGAGCTTGATCGTGATCGGCACGTCGCCGCGCGCCCAGAACTTGATCCCGGCGTAAGCGCTGGCGTTGTAAACGCACGGCTTCTTGGCGTTGCTGAAGTCGAAACCGACGCCGGCGTACGGGTACTTCATCGCGACCTCGTCGGCGGGGGCGGTGGTGCCCGAGATCATGATGCACGCCATGCCGCCGTGACAGTTCGTAGCGCCCGGCAAGAGCGGCATCGTGCCGGCTGCGTCCGGCTTCGGCGTGATCATGCTGCCGAGCGCGTCGAGGTAAGTGTACCAGTAGCCGGTGCGATTACCGACGCGCTTGATACCGTTGTCTTTGTCTTCAAGGTCGTCGATCAGAAGATCCGCAATGGCACCGGCTGCCGGTGGGGCAGGGCAGGCCGCAAGCGCTCCGCCGCCGCCAGCGCCGGAGCCCGCGGTGCCGGTGCTGCTCATGCCCGCGGTGCCGGTGCTGCTCATGCCCGCAGCACCGGTCGTGGTCGTTGTGGAGCCGGCAGTGCCGGTCGTGGTCGTTGTGGAGCCGGCAGTGCCGGTTGCGACGCTGCCAGCGAGCGGGAGCGTGCTGCCAGTTCCGCCGTTGCCGCCGGTGCCGGTCGTGGTGTGAGTGCCCTGCGTCGGCGGGGCAGGGCTGGACGCTTCAGCGCTGCAGTCGACCGCCGCCCAGACACCCAGGCCGAGGCCCAACCATTTCATTATCGTCGAGGGCAGAGCGTTCATGATGCCGACCTTTCCATACAACCGAGGCGCGGGGCCCAGCGAGCGCACGAGCGCGCTGGCAGTGACCATGGGTAAGTATCTTACTCACCTTGAACCAGTTTGCACGCAAAAACTGGAACCGGTTTCGCATTCAGCTGCCATGCGCGAATTAACAGAAAAGCGCTGGGCTTTGGCGGTCCCGAAGGTAAAGACTCCTGACTGGGCGCGACGCAGTCGGCCACGCCGGTGTGCCGGCGTGATCAGGGATGGCTGCGATTTCCTAGGCATTATTCGCGACTTGGGCGCAGGAAACACAGGATGCAAGAATCTTGAATCGAGTGTTCTGATGCGCAGTTCCGATTGCGCGGGGCACCGATTTTTCCAGCAAACGGCCGTGACTTGAGAGTCGCGGTCACGCCCGAGCGTGTCGTGATCGGCTCGCGACTGGAACCGTTCTCACATTTGGGGTACGTTAGGGCCCATGGCGCTCCGGCCGCAGCGTTTCGCTTGCTTCTTGTGTGTGCTCGCGTTCGTCACCGCATGCGGTGGCTCGAGCAACCCTGCCAACAAAGGCTTCGATCAAAATCGGGATGGCGTGCCCGATGACATCGGCGCTTTCGTCGACGCCAACCACGACGGCTTGGCGGACGGCATCGACATCAATCACGACGGCGTCGAGGACGGTCCGGGCCTCGACACCAACGGTGACGGCAAGGTCGACGCGCTGGCGCTGGATACCGACTGCGACGGCGTCTACGAATCGTACGACACTAGCGGTGACGGCAAGCCCGACTTCTTTTCCGGTAGCAAGCCACCCACGGCCCCGCCCGCCGGCTGCGAGCCGGCGACGGTCAGCGGCTCTGGCACGGGCGGCACGTCGAGCATGGGTGGCACGTCGAGCATGGGCGGCAAAGGGGGCACGGTCAGCACGGGCGGCGCGTCGCCCACCGGTGGTTCGGCGGGCGCGGGCGGCAGCGCGATGGGCGTCAGCCAGCTCGGCAAGGGCGTCTACCAGGGCACCGGCAACTCGACCGATCAATACGCGGAAGCGGATATCTATCGCGATGGCGTTGGTTACAAGTTCATCGCCAACGGCTGGGGCTCGGGTTGGCAAAGCCACAGCGTTTCTTGGAACGGCACGTCGTTCAAAGTGGGCTCGCTCAACGGCAGTCAAGGCGCGAACTTCTCGCCCGCGGGCTACCCGACGATGTTCTGCGGCTTGTACTCGATGAAGCAATCGATCGGCTCTTGCGGGCTACCGGGCGCGATTAGCTCGCTCAAGAGCGTCAAGACTGGTTGGCGCTGGAAGGCCAACGGCAACAACGGTCAGTACAACGCGGCCTGGGACATCTGGCTCGGCAACGGCAACAACCTGTCGGCGTACCTGATGGTCTGGCAGCGAGATCCGCCAGGTCAGCAGCCTGCCGGCTCGGCAACTACTGCAGGTGCCACGGTGCCCGGCTTGCCTGGCACGTGGAGCATCTGGACCGGCAACGTCAACGGTCATCCGATCGTCAACTACGTCAAATCCGAAGGCCAAGACTTGTCCGAGCTCGAGTTCGACGTGATGGACGTCTATCGCGACGCAATCAAGCGCAACTTCAGCTTGCCGGGCTCGAACATCATCGCCGTGGCCGTCGGCTACGAGGTCTGGAACGGCCCGATCGCGAACCTCGTCACCGACGACTTCTACGTCGACGTAAAATAGCGGCTGGGCGCGACGGGTGCGACGCACGGATCCGTGAAACCAAGAAGCCGCCCGTCGATATTCGCGGCTTGCAGCAGCAAATTTGCGGCTCGAGCTGCGGGGCAGGGGCCCCCGCAACGCCACGCGACAATGACCCACGCCTGCGCCGTAACAGCGATAAAAAAGATCATCACGCAACTATGCGGAACCGGTACCAGTTTCGCACGGGAACCGATTCCAATCGATCAAATTGCATTTCTCGACTTGAAAGGTCCAACGTCGCACGCTATGCTGAACTCATGAAGTCGGCACTTGGACTGATCCTGGGCGTTTCGTTCCTCGCAATGGGTGTCGGCTGTGGCAGCAGCGGCGACACCTCTTCCGGCGCCACCGCTGGAACCGGTGCCATCGCAGTCGCCGGCAAGCCCGCGACTGCCGGCGCCAACTCAACGGCTGGCGCGGGCGTCATTCCGACCGGCGGTGGCAGCGGCGGCAGCGGCGGCAGCGGCAGCGGCGGGACTGGCACACTGATGGAAGGCGTGCCGCTCGCGCCGATGGAGGGCTGGGTAGACGGCGCCAGCAACACGCTCAAGGTTCAGGGCGCGATGTTCGACTACGGCGACCCAACCTCGCTGATGGGCGAAACGAAAGATTTCACGGGTACCCACGCCTGCATCACGGGCACGGCCGCCAAAGTCGACCTGAAGTCGATGGCTTGCGTGAGCATGATGTTCACGCCGCCGGCGAAGGATTGCTACGGTGAGTACTGGGGCGCGGCGATTGGCCTAAACCTGAACCAAGCCATCGACATGACGACGATGCTGGGTGGCCCGCCGGCGGCGTTCGACGCTTCGGCGATCAAAGGCTTCTCGTTCACGATCAGCGGCGCGAAGGTGCCGACGTCACTGCGCTTTAAGGTCGAAGACGCGAATGGTGAGTTCTGTACGCCCAAGACGGTCCCGGTCAAGCTCGGCCCGAACACGATCAACCTCTCGCAGTTGATAAAGGAGTGTTACAAGCCGCCAGCAGCTCCGGTCACCGCCGAGACCGCCAAGTCGGCGCTGATCAAGATCGCGTGGCAGGTCGTCACCGACACGACGGGCACCATCCCGTTCGACTACTGCGTCGAGGACCTGCGCGCCGTCACGCAGTAAGCCCCAAAGCAGCGTCACAGCATGGGTCATCGACGACGTCGGTGGCCCATGCTGCATTTTGTCGCTACACGCTACACGCTACACGCTACACGCTACAGTCAGGAGAGGGCGGCCGACGCCGCCGGCGCTCTGCGGCCCCGTCCTGCGTTTGCTCGCCGAAAGTTGTCGCGGCTAGCGCTGCTGGATAATCGACCTACCGAGCTGGACTGGCCTCCTGCGGTATCATTGCGGCTGGCTTCATCGATAATGCCTTGGCCGATCGTTGCGGACACCGCTCCGCTAGCGAGCTGAGGTTCCGAGAAGCGCCGTGCGCGCACCACGTACTGGCGCCAGAAAAATGCAGCGGCTCTGCGATACGTCCGCGCACATTCACGGCGTCAGTGGTGCTGACGCCCCAGCTTTGGCTGAGAAGCCGGACTTTAGCGCTTTCCCGTGGTCGCTCGCTTATTCTGTGGAAGAGCTTCCAGGATCCTTATGCTACTATCTGGAACCGGTTCCGTAAAATGCGTGACTGGAGCTCACCGAAGCGCTAAGTCTTTCGGCCAGATTTCAGATTCTCACCACGGAGACAGATACATGCGAATCAACGTCACGTTAGCTCTCGCCGCTGTTTTGGGCCTCACGCTTGGGCTTGGAGCCTGCAAAAAGCGGGTGGCCGTGACCGGCGCGGAAGTGAAAAACTCCGATGATGGCCGGGCCTGCCCCAAGGACGTCGGGCTGATCTCCGATGGTGAGAACAACAGCAACCAAATTGCCGACATTCAGAACCGTGGCGGCTACTGGTACACCTTCGTCGACGACGCCGGCTCGAGCGTCGTGCCGGAAGCCGGCAAGAACGGCGGCACGTTTCAGATGACGCCCGGCGGTGCCAATGGCAGCAAGCTTGCCGCACATATGACCGGTGCGATTGGCGGCGGCGGCACCATCTACGCCGGCATGGGCCTGAACTTCGTCGACCCCAAGGGCCCGTACGACGCCGGCAAGTACAAGGGCATCACGTTCTGGGCCAAGAAGGGCCCCGGCTCGACCGGCAACGTGCGGCTCAAGGTGCCAGACATCTCCACCGATCCGGACGGCAAGCTCTGCAAAGAGTGCTTCAACGATTTCGGCCTGGATCTACAGCTGACCGACGACTGGACGCAGTACACGATCCCGTTCACCAGCATGAAGATGATGAAGGGCTGGGGCTCGCCGCGCGCTGACGGTATCGATCCGAAGACGATTTACGGCATGCAGTGGCAGGTCAACGAACCCGGCGCGAAGTTCGACGTCTGGATTGACGAGATCGCGTTCACCGGCTGCGGAGGCTGAGGCCATGCTTGCCTGGTTGGACGAAAAGCGCACGCGCCCTAGCTGACCCCAAAAGAGAAGAAGCAATGAAGTTCGGACATTTCGACGACCACAACCGCGAATACGTCATCACCACCCCCAAGACTCCGTATCCGTGGATCAACTATCTTGGCAGCGAGAGCTTCTTCGGTCTCGTCTCACATCAAGCCGGTGGTTACTGCTTCTTCCGCGACGCCAAGCTGCGCCGGCTCACGCGCTACCGCTACAACAACGTGCCGACCGACTCCGGCGGTCGCTATTTCTACATCACCGAGGGCAAGGACTACTGGAGCCCGAGCTACATGCCGGTCAAGCGCGAGCTCGAGTCATTCGAGTGCCGCCATGGCCTCGGCTACTCGAAGATCACCGGCAAGCGCAACGGCTTGAAGTGCGAGCTTTTGTTCTTCGTGCCGCTCGGCCACACGGCAGAGGTGCACCAGGTCACGCTGACCAACGAGAGCGGCGCCACAAAAAGCTTCAAGTTGTTCAGCTTCGCCGAGTGGTGCCTGTGGAACGCGCAGGACGACAGTGCTAATTTTCAGCGAAATTTCAGCACCGGCGAGGTCGAAATCGACGGCAGCACGCTGTACCACAAGACCGAGTACCGCGAGCGCCGCGACCACTACGCGCTCTACCACGTCAACGCACCGATCGCCGGCTTCGACACCGACCGCGAGAGCTTCTTCGGCCTGTACAATGGCTTCGGCGAACCCGACGTGGTCGCCGCGGGCGAATCGAAGAACAGCGTGGCCAGCGGCTGGTCACCGGTCGCCTCGCATTGCTTGGAAGTCGACCTTCAACCAGGCGAAACGAAGACGTTCGTGTTCACGCTCGGCTACGTCGAGGTGCCTAAAGACAAGAAGTGGGAAAAACCCGGCGTCATCAACAAGCAGCCTGCAAAAAAGCTGATCGATGCGTTCTCGACCACCGAACAGGTGACGGCCGCGCTCGCCAAGCTGCGCGAGCATTGGAACGGCCTGCTCGGCTTGTACGCGCTCGATTCGAAGGACGAGAAGCTGAACCGGATGGTCAACATCTGGAATCCGTACCAATGCATGGTCACGTTCAACATGTCGCGCAGCGCCTCGTACTTCGAGTCGGGCATCGGGCGCGGCATGGGTTTCCGAGATTCGAACCAAGATTTGCTTGGGTTCGTGCACTTGGTGCCGGAGCGCGCGCGTGAGCGCATCATCGACATCGCCTCGACGCAGTTTCCCGACGGCAGTGCGTACCACCAATACCAACCGCTGACCAAGCGCGGCAACAACGACGTCGGCAGCGGCTTCAACGACGACCCGCTGTGGTTGATCTTGGGCGTCGCTGGCTACATCAAAGAGACCGGCGACTGGGCGATCCTCGACGAGCAAGTGCCGTTCGACAACGACGAGAAGAACCAGGCGTCGTTGCTCGAGCACTGCAAGCGCTCGTTCGACCACGTGCTGAATAACCTCGGGCCGCACGGCTTGCCACTGATCGGTCGCGCCGATTGGAACGACTGCCTGAACCTGAACTGCTTTTCGGAAACCCCTGACGAGCCGTACCAGACGACCGGCAATCGCGTCGGTCGCACCGCCGAAAGCGTGTTCATCGCCGGCATGTTCGTGCACATCGGCCCGGAGTACGCCGCGCTGTGCGATCGCAAGGGCCAGGCCGACGAAGCCAAGCGCGCTCGCACCGAGGTCCAGCGGATGGAAGCCACCGTTCTCCGCGATGGTTGGGACGGCGAATGGTTCCTGCGCGCCTACGATTTCTTCGGCAAGAAGGTCGGCAGCAAAGATTGCCCGCCCGGCGATGCACAAATCCTGATCGAGCCGCAAGGCTTCTGCGTCATGGACGGCATCGGCGTGAAGACCGGTGAGGCCAAAAAGGCTCTCGATTCCGTCAAGGAGCGCCTCGACACGCGCTACGGCATCGTGCTCAACAACCCGCCCTACGCGGAGTACCACGTCGAGCTCGGCGAGATCTCGTCGTACCCGCCCGGTTACAAAGAGAACGCCGGCATCTTCTGCCACAACAACCCGTGGATCATGATCGCCGAAACCGTGATCGGCCGCGGTGACCGCGCCTTCGACTACTACAAGAAGATCGCTCCGGCCTATCTCGAAGACATCAGCGAAATCCACCGCACCGAGCCGTACGTTTACTCGCAGATGATCGCCGGAAAAGACGCCGTGCGCCACGGCGAAGCCAAAAACTCCTGGCTCACCGGCACGGCGGCGTGGAACTTCGTCGCGGCTTCGCAGTACTTGCTCGGCGTTCGTCCCGAGTTCGACGGCCTCTCCGTGCGTCCGTGCATCGGCACCGAAATCCCCGAGTTCACCGTCACCCGCAAGTGCCGCGGCGCCACCTACAACATCAAAGTCAAGAACGTGCGCGGCAACGGTGACGTCAAGCTCACCGTCAACGGCAAGCCGATTGCCGGCAACCTCGTCCCGTACGCCACGTCCGGCGAAGTCGTGAACGTCGACTGCGAAGCCTAAGCCGAGCGAATCAACAGGAAGGCGGGGGAGCCGGACAGGGCCTCCGAGCGACGGTGTTAACAGTCGTTGTTCGGAGACCCACGGGTTTTCTTGGGCGCAGATCCGAAAACGCGTTCGCGTCACTCTGCATCGCGCGGTCCAGAGCACGGTGGGCGGACGCTCGAAAGAAATCGCGCGTTCAGTGTTTCATGGGTCACGTCGTGAAACGGCTTCATCGGACCGCATCGCTCCGTCAGCGCACGCTCGAACAAACTTCCCGCCTTCGCGTCTTCCTCTGACCATTCATCGCATTTTGCGATTCGAGCAACGAGCGAACAGGAAGGCGGGAAGGCGGGAAGAATTCCAGGTGTTCGAGCAGGCAATTGAGGCCCAATTGCTATCCCTAGCGTCGAGCTTACTCGTACCACCCACCCCCAATCTGCGGGTTCTCGTCCTTCCCGGCTTCCCGCCTTCCTGTTGTTCCCTGCTCACTCGGGCAAGATGCGATGAGTGGTCAGCCGCCTTCCTGTTGTCTCGGAATCACTCGTACTACTTGGGAACGGCGACTTTACAGGGGAACGTTACGAACAGCTTGGAGCCGCCAGGTTGGGCTTTGAAGGAGTCGCAGGCGGTGCCTTGCAGAGTGATCTGCACCTTGTTGTCTTCGAGCTTCCAGCCGTTAGGATCGTTGTAGGGCACGCCCATGTCGTTAATTTTAACCGTGCCGCGCGCGGGGTCGCCGACCACGGTCGCGTTCATGTCGTAAGTGCAAGAGACGACGGAGTTTAACAGGCCCCTGATCGCGGTCTCTAGGTCGGCAGCGTTGGCCGCGGTGTAGAACTTGGCCGTGCCGGGCGTTTCGGCCGCGCCGGCGTAGGTTGCGGCCAGCGTATGCGTGGGCGTGCAGGCCTGGTACTTTAGCTGGTCGGGTGGCGCCGCGACCGGCAGGCCTTGGCCAGCGTTGGCCAAATCCTGCAAGTGCAGCGGACCGCAGCGACCCCAGGCAGTTTCACAGCCGCTATTGCCAGCGATGATGTCACCAATGCCCACAGCGAAAGTGCCGATGCCAATTGCCTTGGCTTCTTGCACGGCCTTGATGCTCTCGTCCGAGCCGCATTGCGGGTCGAGCGCGGCACACGTGTTCGGGTTGCCGTCGGTCACGAGCAGGATGTACTTGGGCCCAGGCGGATCCGCCACGTAGGCGGCCAGCTTGGCGGCGGCCTTCTGGATCGCAGCCCCGGTTGGGGTCTCCCACTTGACGCCTTGCTTCCACTCGGCGCCCTGCAGCTTGTACTGCGTATCGATCGGCTCGAAATTGCCCAGCTTGTAATCGACCTCGAACAGGTTCGGGCAGGCCGGGTCGTTCTGCATGCTGCTGCCGCGGTAGCTGGTGAAGCCGAAGCGCACCTTGTCTTGCAACGAGGCGACGATGCCGTCGCCCGGCTTCATCAGTACGTTGTAAAGCGGTGTCCACAGCTTGTCGGCCGGCTCGAACATGCTGGAGGAGTTGTCGACGAGCAGGAGCACGGTCGGGGTTACCTCCTTGGTTTCGACGCTCAAGTCGTTGCAGCCCATGTCCATCCCGCCGTTAGCGTTGATGTCGCCGCCTACCGATAGCGTGGCACCGGTTCCAACGGCGCCGCCGAGATGCGGTTGAGTGCCGCCGCTGCTGCTGCTGCTCGCGCCAGTGCTGGAGGAGGCGCCCGCGCCGTCGACGCCGGTGCCGCCCTTCGTCGCGCTACAGCCGACAAAAGCCACACACAAGCTACCACCCAAGATAGACGACCACGCTCTCGCCTGCATGTCCTGCACGGTAGCAGAACCGTCAGATTTGGCGAGGCAGCAATCGGAGTTCGATCATTTTTTGTCGCTCGGGCGCCGTGCCCGATTGGCTCAAATTCAACCCAATCATACTATGGTAGCGGTTCCGTAATTGGCGGCAATACGGTGTAGCAAACCAGCTGGGAGCGGTTCCTGAAACAAGCCACAAACGGCTAACTGGCGTCACCGCTCGGCGACGCCAGTCGTGGAAAACTCGGGCTTTTTGGCCCGCACAGCTAGGAGCTCACCACCAGAAGGTGGCCTCGATCTTGAACACATTGACGTCGGGCCGCAGGCTCGGGGCGCCACGGTTGGTCACGGGTTGATTGTCGGAATTGATACCCCAGCCGTCCGGGGGCGTGGCGGCTGGCGGCGGCTGCACGCAGAGCGCCGAGCCTGCGCTGCGGAACCGGGAGGAATCGGCGGGCGACCCGGCAGTGGCCGAACACTCACGCTGGTTGTACAGGTAGCGCGAGTACTGGAACGTCAGCTGCTCGCGCGTCACCCAGTTGGAGGTGAACACGATCCGCGGCGAGATGATCGAGAACGACTGCTCGGGGACGTTCTTGTTCGGCTGCAAGCGATCGACCCGCACCGCCGCCGTAATCGACGGCGTCGCGTGGTACTGGATGTCGGCGCCGTACTTGACCTTGAGGTTGCCATCGGTCGCACCCCAAATGCTCTTGTCTGTGGGCCGGTAGTCGCTCTTGACCTTATTCAGCATGCCGTAGACGGCGACCTTCAAGTCGGAGCCTTCGCCCCAGAACTTTTGGCCGCCTTCTTCGTTCATTTGCAGGAAGTTGGTCAGCGAGAACTCGTACTGGGCGAGAACTGAATCGACACTGCCAGTGCCAGCGCTGCAGCCAATCGGGAAGGCGACGGGGCCGGGGCCGGCCAGCGCGCTCGTACGCGGGGTCATCGGGTCGGCATTGGCGGCGCGGCAGCCGGGGCCGAAGTAGTTGTCGACCACGCCCAGCTGGTACTCGCCACCGCCGGAGGCGTGCAACACTTCCAGCGCGCGACCGACGACCAGCGCGTTGCTGGCGCCGATGTGCGAGTAGCCACCGTAGAAGTAGCCGAACTTGCCGAGATCGAAGCGCGCGTCGGCGCCCGCGACCCACATGTTGCCGTCCTTGGCGTCGACGATCGAGTTCGCGTACTGCGTCGCGTCTTTGGCAACGTTGTAGGTGCGATCTTCTTCCTGTGCCCAGCTGTACAACAGGTTGGCGGAGAACTGCATGTCGTTGCCCTTGTTCAGGCCGACGTGCCCGTGCGCCAACATCGTGAAGCGCGCGTTGTTGAAGCTGCTCGGATCCGGCCGCTTGCCGCCGACGCCTTCTTCGGCCCAAAGGTTCCAGGCTTCATTGATGTCGTAGTCGACGTGCAGCGTTTCGCCCATCGCATGCGTGCGGCCGAACAGGTACGTGTCGTACTCGCCGGCGTCGTACTTGCCGGCGGCGCCGTAGCGGTCTTGGTACGCGCCGACCTTGAGGCTCATGCGCATGTTCTCGTAGCCGAGGTCGGGCGACAGGGTGACGTAAGCCTGGCCGATGCCGTACTGCGTCTGCGGGTCGCTGAAGCTGACGTCGGTGAAGTTGTAGCCTTGCAGACCGACGGTGGCTTTGGCCCACGAGTTACCGATGCCGAAGAACATTTCCGCCCAGTCGCTGCGGTTGTGCGACGTGGACTGCCAGCTCAGGTACTGACCGTCGGGAATGAGCGGAGCGTGGAACGTCGTCTTGCTCTGGCCGGGGGCGAGCGTGCTGGTGTTGGCCTCGGATTGGTCAACCGGCGTGGCGAGCGGCGCCGGGCGCGAACCGATACCGACTCGGAACGGCACGCGGAAGTAGCCGTGAAAATCGGTCTTCCACTCTTTGCTGGCTTCAGTCGATTCGTTACCGCCGCGAGCGACCGGCGACGCTGCCAGGCTGCCGCGCTTGGCGGGCGCTGGCGCCGCGGTGTTACCCATGTCGACGCTGGCTTCGGCCTTGGCGGGCGCTGTAGCGGCTGCCTTCGGCGGCTCGGTTGTCTTCGCCGGCTCATCGGCCAGTTGAACCTTTTCGGTCGACGAGGCCGCGGGCGGGTCTTGCGCCAAGGCGGAGACCGCGAAGGCCGACAAGCTGCTCACGATCGGAACAATAGTGCGGATTTTCATCTCGTTTCCTCAGGCGGGACGGCCGAAAACCGGTGCGCTAGGCTGCAATACCAGCCTTGCGGCGCCGATGGTCTGTACGTAGCAGGTTTGATGATGTCTCGAAAGACAAATGTGGAAACAGTTCCAGTCGACTTCCAGAAAGCTCAGCTTCTGCGACGCCCAGATACCAGTAAATTCCGGATTTTTGCGGCACCGGCAGATAGGAGCGGTACCGGTTCCAGGTGCGGCGTCAGCCGACGCGCAAGAAGGCTTACCAATACCGCACGTCTGCTGCCACCGCGCAGCGCGGCACAACGACTGTTGTCGTGCTGAACGCCGGAACTAGCACGAAACGACTGGCGATCTTTGCTTACGGCTCATTGTTATTTCGGCCCGGGTTTGCCTATGTTGCTCGGCAGCGCGCCTGCGCTACCGGTTACGCGAGGGCGTTCTCGCAAAGCTCGCCCGACCACCGCGGCACAGCAGAGCAGCCGGGCCGCGTGGTCACGCTCGTGCCGCGCGACGGCGAAAGCGTTGTTGGCGCGCTGTACGTCGTGGCCTCACCGGCGGTCGATCTACTGACTGAGCTCGATCAGCGCGAGCGTGCCGGCTATCAGCGCGTGACGCTAGAAGTGTCGGCGGAAGGTGAGCCGCACCAAGCCGTGACGTGGATCGCGCCGCCCGGCAATGCTTACGATGCGGGACAGTTGTCGCTCGGCGCATTGGCCGCGCAGATTCGCGATTGCGCAGGTCCAAGCGGTCGCAACGCCGACTACGTGTTTGAGCTGGAGCAAGCGCTCGCGGAGCTGGGCGGAGCCGACGCCCTCGTCAGCGGCCTTTCGGCGCTGCTTCGCCGCTAGCGGGCGCTTGCGAGCCGTTTTTCGCTTCGGGTCCGCCTGAGAGCACGACGTAGCCGATCGGCAGCGCCGCGCCGAACAGCGCGATCACCGCGCCGCGGCCCAACAACCCTTTGCGGCCCGGGATCATGAATAGCCCGGAAATCGCCAGGTAGATCAGGACCACGGCGTAGAAATCGGCGATCAGCGTCCAGGCGCGCTTACCGCGATTCAAGTGCAACCAGTTGGCGGCGCGCAGGAAGAAGCGCGGCGACTGGCCCTCTTCGACGACCCTGCCGGTCGAAGGCGTGACGTGCAGCGTGCGTCGATCGAACACCACGTCGACGGCATCGTCGCCAGCGGCGTAAACTTCGCGCGGCGTTTCGGTGATGCCGAGCGCCGCGACGACGCGCTTGCCGGAAGCCTCCGCGTCAGCCGGCAGCGGCGCTGGCAACTGATGCGTGGCGGCAATTTGTCGAAAGCTCGGATCCCAATCGGCGATGTGATTCACCGCCAGCCCCGACAGTGCGTACACGAGTGTGAGCCCGACCCCGAAGTAGCCGGCGTCGCGGTGGATGGCGCGCACCCAAGGGCGCAATTGGAAGCGGCGTTTTACGGCTGCCGGGCTCGGGGCCGACATGCGATCAGCCATAGCGTTCCTCACGCCACGGGTCGCCGTGATTATTGTAACCGCGCGTTTCCCAGAAGCCGGGCTCGTCCTTGGCGACGAAGCGCAGGCCGGTCAGCCACTTGGCGCTCTTCCAGAAATACAGATGCGGCGCCATCGCGCGCAGCGGCCCGCCGTGCGCGCGGGGCAGCGGGGCACCCTCCAGCTCGCGCACGACCATCACTTGCGGGCCCAGCGCCTCACGCAGCGGCACGTTGGCGGTGTAGCCGTGCGCGGCCTCGAAGATCACGTGGCGGGCGCTGGGTTTAACTTTGGCGCGCGCGGCCAGCTCCGACAGCAGCACGCCTTTGACCTGGGCGCCCATCACGCTCCAACCCGTGACGCAGTGGACGTCGACGGCCAGCGCGGTCTGGGGCAGGGCGAGGAGGTCGGCGTAGCTGAGCGTGTATGGCGCTTCGACCTCGCCGTGGATCTGGAGCCGGAAGTGCTCGAGGCTTGGATCGCCCGGTTCGCCACCCATCGGCTTCCAAGCCTTGAGCACGCGCTGACCAGGCGGCAGTCGCGGCCGACCATCTGAGCGGTTCTGCGCTCGGGCTTCGCGGGTCAGATCGTCGGATATGACGTAGTAGCCGCCGAGCACGGCCAGGGCCGTGCCGCTGGCGGCCAGACGGATGAAGCGGCGGCGCTGGAGGTCCATGTTCCTTTACGAGTATGTCGCCTCTGTGGTCGAAGTTACGCCGCGCCGAAATACCTTGGAAAGGTGAAGGATTCTCCCAGGCGCGCTATGCTCCGTGAGCCTCATGTGTCGTCTGTTCGGCTTTCGCAGCGTGATTCCCAGCCAGGTCCACCGCTCGCTTCTGGCGGCTGAAAACGCGCTGGGCGTCCAAAGCAACCTGCACCCCGACGGTTGGGGCGTGGCATTCTATATCGACGGCGCGCCGCACGTGACGCGCGGCCCCAGTACTGCCCTCGGCGACGCGCTGTTTCATCGGCTGAGTGGCGTGGTCGCCTCCGAGACGGTGCTGGCGCACGTGCGCAAGGCCACCCAGGGCGATAAGACGGTCTTCAACTGCCATCCGTTCCAGCATGGCCGCTGGGTGTTTGCGCACAACGGCGACATCCCGCGCTTCGAAGAGCTGCGCGGCGCCTTGCTGGAGCTGGTCGATCAACGGCTGCGGCGCTTCGTGATGGGTGACACCGATAGCGAAGTCGTGTTCTTCGTCTTCCTGAGCGAGCTCGGGCGCGCCGCGGGCGCCGGCCAACGACCGGAGCTACCGCACGCCATGTCAGCACTGCGCAGCACCGTCAAGCGCGTGCGCGAGCTGTGCGACGGCCGCCCCGGCGTCGACGCCGCGCTGCTCACGTTGATGGCGACCGACGGCGAAAACCTGGTCGCGACCCACGGCGGCAAAGAGCTGTACTTCTCGACCTACAAAACGCGCTGCTCGGACCGCGACCATTGCCCCAGCTTGTCCGCGGTCTGCGAAGCGCCGTCAGCCAGCGGCATCGTCAACCATTTTATTGTCTCCAGCGAACCGCTCCAAGGCGAAAACGTCTGGCTACCGCTAGAGCCCGGCGACATCGTCGGCGTAGACAGCCGCATGCAAATCTCGAAATCGCACCTCGATCGCACGTCGCTGCCCGTCGCGTAGCCCGCGAGAACGAAACAACAGGAAGGCGGGAAGGCGGGAAGAATTTGGGGATTCGAGCAAATCCGTCGCGCTCGTTCGAGCCGTCACTCGCTCGGATTCGTTGACCTTACAGGGACGCAACGCGAACGCGGCTTTGCCGCGGGCGCTGGATCGAGGTCACCCGACCTTGGCGAAGCCAGATCACGATCGAAAGGGAGAGGCGGGTCGGAAACCCGGCGAGGCCGGGCGCAAAACCCGTGGCTAAACCCGCGATGGTCGCACCACGATCGGGCCGCCGAGGTGAAACCCAAGCCCAACCATCACAAGCTCCTATCCTTTAGCTCCTGAGGCAGCAACGGGCTCGGTCGCCCAACGACAAAGAGCCAAAGTTGATGCGCCGCGCGGGTAGCCGCGATGTGAAGCAAATGCCGCGCTTCGTCATCGTCGGGGTAGGAGGAATCGGAGGCTTCGACGATCACGACGTAGTCGAATTCGAGGCCTTTGACTTGGCGAACGTCGGTGACGTCGACGCCCGGTTTGAAGCTGAAGTCTTGCTCGGCGACGCGACGCAGGTAGGGCACTTCCGCGCGTTGTAGGCCGCCAAAGTACAGGTCGGCTTGCTCTGGGTAACGGGTGATGACAGCCACGGACGCTTGCGGCTCGGTCTGCATCAAGTCGCGTAGCGCCTCCGACAGCGTGGCCACGGCGTCGCCGGTGTGGCCATGCGTGAACAAGTCGACTGGCGCGCCCTCGCGCGTCGCCACTGGCGCGTCAGTGCTGGCCAGCGGACCCAACACCGCCCGCGAAAAGTCGATGATCGGCTTGGTCGAGCGGTAGCTGAGCTTGAGCGGCTCGACCTCGACGTGGCTGAGCGATAGCTCGCCCAACACGGTCTTCCAGTCGGTAAAGCCGTTGTCCATCATCAATCGCTGCTGAACGTCACCCGATAGCGTGATGCTGCGAGCCTGACTCGTCGTGTCCAGCACCACGGCCAGCTCGACCGGGCTCAGATCCTGCGCTTCGTCGACCAAGATGTGCTCGTAGACGATCGGGTCTTTGCTCAACTTGCCGCGCGTGAGCGGCCCGCGCAGCCGTTGGTGCAGTCGCAACAGCAGCGTGTCGTCCTCGGCGTCGAGCTTGGCGTCCTCGGCGATGTCGAAGCCGTCGATGCCGCGCCGCATCTCGTCGTCGTCT
This sequence comes from Polyangiales bacterium, assembly GCA_038230915.1. Classification (GTDB taxonomy): domain Bacteria; phylum Myxococcota_A; class Polyangia; order Polyangiales; family Polyangiaceae; genus PMG-095. The sequence goes on from JBBRMI010000002.1 coordinate 147,196, forward strand.
GCCTCTTCGTCCGCGCGCTCGTGCTCTTCGTCGTCTTTGCGACTGCGCTGCTTGCCGGAGTCGTCCTCGTCGCCGCGCGTTCGCTCGGCTCGCTCTTCGCGTTTGATCTCGACTTCGCCCACGATTTCGGCGCTGCGCGCGCTGCACCAACTCACCACGCGGTCCAGCTCGCCGGGCGTGAAGCTGCCGGGCGCCAGGCTGTCGACGGCGGCGCCCAGCACGCCACGGTCACTCAGTAACTCGGCCCAGGTCGTGGAGACGTCGCGTGTGGCCTTGAGCAAGGCGCGACAGGTTCGCTCGACCCCGACGCGCACGTCGGTCGGCAAGCTACGCGCCGCTTCACCCTCCACCTGCGTGATCAGCCCGTGCAAACGGTGGGCGAGCGGCCGCGAGGCGCTCTTCAGCCAGCCACTGCGCAGCTTTTCGCCTGCCTCACCGGTGTCGGCGCTGAGCGAAGCCAGGCGCGAGGTGACTTGCTCTCCGAGCTTGGCGATGTGCTCGTCGATTAGGCGTAGCAACAACGGGTGCTTTTTGAAGCGCGAAACCATCGTCGGCGTGTCTTCGCGGTATTTCGACGGCAGGCGCGGGTAGAGCGACTGGCGAATGCGGCGCACCCAGTCTTCGTATGTGCGGATCAGGACGCCTTCGATACCGAGCGCGGGCAGCACGCGCGCGACGTAGCGTGCCAAGGCATCGTTGAAGACAATCACGAGCAGCTTGTCGGGACGGAAGCGCCGCGCGTCTTGGAACGCCAGGAACGCCAGTCGGTGCAGGCCAATCGTCGTCTTACCGCTGCCCGCGCCGCCTTGGATCACCACGAGCCCAGCGTCGGAGCGCGTGATCAGGTCAAACTGCCGCGGGTCGATCAACGCCGTGATTTCGCGCAGGTGCTTGTCTTCGCCCCCATCGGTGCCGATGCCCAGTTTGCCGGGCCGATGGTGCTGCTCGGCGCGAATCGCCGTGCCTGCGCCGCCGGTGAGCTTGAACGCCTGCGATTCGACGCGGCGAAAGCCGTCTTTTCCACGGACAAAGGTGCCCTGCGGGCTGGTAATCCGCCGCAGCTCGGTCTCGACGATGCTCAGGCTGCGGCGAGTCTTGATCAGCCCCGTGACCTCGCGATCGCCGAAGACCTCGTCGTAGTCGTCGCCCTCTTCGTACCGATAATACAGCCGACTTATTGGCGCATCGCGCCAATCGACGATCCTCACGCCGCTCTTGGTGTCCAGGTAAGTACCGCGACCGATCAAGACTTCACGCTGCTTCGGGCCTTCTTCGATAACCAGGTGCCCGAAGTAGGGTGAACGCGCGTCGACCGTGACTGGAGTAGTCGCCTGTCGGTGCACCATCAAGCTCTGCAGGCGCTCCATCTCTTGCACGAGCGGCGGCACGTCTTCCATGCGCGCGGTGCTGATTTGGTCGCGCAAATCCAAGAGGCGCACTTCGTAGTCGGCGGCCGCGGACGCAGGCGCGGGACGATCGGAGGCGCGTTGAGCGCGCTCGCGCAAGTGAATCTGGACACGCTCCAGACACCCGAGCTCCTCGGATACGACAGCGTCACGCTCGGAATCTTCGGCTACTTCTGACATTTGTGACTGAATGCGACTTGTGGTTCGACGCGGGCCGGGCCCGCACACCGGACCGACGCACCCGAAAAAATGCGGCCAGAGCGCGTAGCATCGACCCCGCGCCATGAAAAGGGGCTCGACATCTTCTCGCGTTGAGACCACGAAATCCGGGCGAAACCGAAGGGGCGTAACAAGTTTGTACCGCGCACTTCGATTGACCTTCGTCGTTGGCGCGCGTACCGTGCTCGGGCTGGCAGGCTCATGTTTGCCAGCGAGGGATCTGACGCTTGGCACCCAGCATGCGCGCCATGGTGCTCGAGCGGGCGTCTCGTGCGCTCATCGAGCAAAAGCTCCCCGTTCCCGAGCCAGGGCCGACGGAGCTGCTGGTGCGTGTGCGCTGCACCGGCGTGTGCCGGACGGATCTGCAAATCCTCGATGGCGAGCTGCCGTCGCCGCGGATGCCGCTGATCATGGGCCATCAGATCGTCGGCACGGTGGTCGAGCACGGCGCGTTGGTCGAAGGTTTTGCCGAGGGGCAGCGCGTCGGCGTGCCGTGGCTGGGCTGGGCGTGCGGCGACTGCCGGCTGTGTCGCACCGGGCGCGAAAATCTGTGCGAAATGGCCGAATTTACAGGCTATCAGCGCAACGGCGGCTACGCCGACTACGCGGTCGTGTCACCGCAGTTCGCGTTGCCGCTGCCCGGCTCCTATCCGGATTTGCAGGCCGCGCCACTACTGTGCGCCGGACTGATTGGCTACCGCGCGTTGTGTATGGCGGGCGACGCGCAGCGGATCGGCCTGTACGGCTTCGGGTCGGCCGCGCACATCATCGCGCAAGTGGCGCGCTTTCAAGGGCGTGAGGTGTACGCGTTCACACGGCCTGGCAGCGAAGCACAGCTGAGCTTCGCACGTAGCATGGGCGTCGACTGGGCGGGGCCGTCCGACATGCCGTCCCCGGTAACGCTCGACGCGGCGCTGATTTTTGCACCGAACGGTGCGCTGGTGCCGCGCGCGCTCGCCGCCGTCGGCCCGGGCGGCAGCGTGATCTGCGCTGGCATTCACATGAGCGACATCCCGTCGTTTCCGTACGAGCTGCTATGGGGTGAACGCACGCTGCGCTCGGTCGGCAACCTGACGCGGCGCGACGGCGTGGAGTTCATGGAGCTCGTACCGCGCGTGCCGGTGATCAGTGAGGTCACTTCGTACGCGCTGAATGAATTACCCCGCGCGCTCGATGATCTGCGCGCTTCGCGGCTATCGGGCGCCGCCGTGATCAGGCTGTAGCGCGCGCGACGAGCTTGCTCAGCGCATCGACGGCGCCGTTGGGGATGGTGTGACCGCCGTTGAAGGGAACGAACTCGACGGCCACCCCGGCGTTCGTTAGCTCTTGCCGCAGCATTTCCGCGACCTCGAAGCTCAAGAGCGGGTCGGTGCGGCCGTGGCTCTGCAGCACTGGCATGGTCGCTCGCGCCCTCATCAGCGGGATCCACTCGGCTTTGGTGATCAGGCTGCCGCTCAGGATCGCCAACGCGGCCGGCGGCCGCTCGCTACGCAGCGCCACATCGGTTGCGAGCATGGCGCCCTGCGAAAATCCACCCAGCACCAGCTTGTTGCGCGCGACGCCGTGCTCGGCTTCCAGCGCGTCCAGCAGCGCCTCGACTTCCGCGCGCGCTTGGACGAGGCCGTCGGGCACGCGGCTCGTCAACGTCTCGTAGTCACGCTGCATGGCGACGCGCTGCAGCTCGACCATGTCGATCGGCCACCATGCCCGCCCGGCTTGCTCCTTCGGTAAGCCCATTTCCAGCACGTGCGGCGCGGCCGGGAAGGCGAAGCGCACGCTCGGGTCGACCGCGAGCTGGCGGCCGAGCGGCACCAGGTCCTCGCCGGGCGCGCCGTAGCCGTGCAGCAACACCAACATCGGGCCGGTGCCGCCGCCTTCACGGTCGGGGCCGCCGCTCAGCACCACGTCTAGGTTTGCAACCCGAACCCTGCGCATGCTCCGGACTGTACCCGATCTCGCTTTGACGGGAAGACGCGCTCGTGGTTCCCTTGGCGACGTGGATCTCAAGCACCTGATGCAAGAGCTACTGAGCGAGCTCGGCAAGGTAGCCAAGGCGGACGCCGTGGTCGGCGGCGTGCGTGACGCCGGCAAGGCCAAGGTGCTGCCGCTCGCCAAAATTAGTGTAGGCTTCGGCACCGCCATGGGCAGCCTCGACGGCAAGGCCAAGCGTGGCGCTGAAGAGAGTGACGCGGGCGCGCAAGCCGGCGGTGCTGGCGGCGCGGTGGTGATCGAGCCGCGCGCATTCGTGGTCGTCGGCGAAGACGGCGTGCCGCACATGCTTGCGCTGGCCAACGGCAAGCAAGCCGTCGTTCGGCGTGGCGTGTGCATCTTGCCGGCGGGCGAGCTCACACCGGCGCTCAACGGCGCCGAAACGCCGCGCCTCGGCGACGGCAAGCGCTGACGAGCGCCGTCATGGCCTGGGCGTGGAGCGCATTGCCCTGGCTCGGCGTGCTGCTGGTGCCGGCGCTGCTGTTCGGGCTGATGTGTTACTGGCCGCTACGCCTCGACGTCAGCGGACGGGCGCGCGGCGAAGCCGACGGCAGCTGGGTGGTGGCTGGCGGCATCTCGCTTGCGGCGACTTCGCTGGCGTTCGTCTGGGGTAAGGGAGTGAGCCCGCGGCTGACGTTCCTGCTGCTCGGTCGCAAGCTGACATGGAAGCCGGACTGGAGTCGCAAGCTCGCCCGCCCCGTGCCCAAGCGCGTCAGGGTCGCTTCGCGCCGTGCCTGGGCCCGGGTCGGACCGCTCAACTTGGCGCTCAAGATCTTGGAAGAACGCCGCCACACCCGACTGCGCTACCTGGTGGTCGATCTGGCCTACGGTTTTCGGGATCCGCTGCTGACGGGGCGGCTGCTCGGCGCGCTTTCGGTGCTTTCGGCGGTTTTGCCCGCCGCCGTGCAGCTGCGGCAATCGCCGCGCTGGGACTTCGAAGACGGCTGGGAAATCTCGGTCGACGGTCGCGCAATCGTCAAGCCTTGGCTCATGCTGCTCGACGTCGCAGCATACGTGGTAAGACGGATGGCCTCGCGGCCATCACCGCGAAGCCAGCCCCTGGTCGCCGAGGGCCCGAGCCACTTACGGTAAGCGCATGAGCGAAAGCAAAATCGCCGAGGTTGTCGAGAGTCTTCTGCAGGGTGTTCAAGCCATCTCCAAGAGCGAGACCATCATTGGTGCCGCGCAGCAGGCGGGTGACGCTACCGTCATCCCGGTGCATCGACTGAAGATCGCGTTCGGCGCCGCCAGCGCCAACGCCGGCGCGCGTGGCGCCAAGGTCGGCGGTGACTCGGGGGGCTACGGCGCCGGCGGCGCGGTCGAGCTCGAGCCGGTCGCGGCGATCGCCGTCGCCAAAGATGGCAGCGCGCACCTATTGACGGTCGACGGTGACGAGAAGGCGGGCTGGTCGGCGCTGCTGCAGGAAATGCCGGACATCGTTTCGCGCTTGGCCAACGCGGTCGGCGACCGCGTGCGGCTGGAGCTTTCGTCGCGCGGCGTGCAGGCGTCGCAGCTCGCTGAGCAAACCGCTGAAGAGACGAACGCCGAGCTGCCCGGCAAAAAGGACTAAACCTTTTCGAGCGCGGCCGACAACCGCCGCAACATTTCGTGAATGTGCTCGCTCTGCACGTTCAGGAACGGGCGAAAGCGCACGGTTTGCGCGCCCGACGGTAGCAGCAGCAGTCGCTCCGCGAACGCCGCTTTGATCAGCGTCGCGCGCTGTTCGGGCGTGGGCACGTCCAGGGCGCACATCAAGCCGCGGCCGCGCACGTTGCGGACCAGGGCCGGGAAACGCTCGCCGAGCGCGGCCAGGCCATGCTGCAGCTCGACGCCGCGCTGCGTGGCGTTCGACAGCAACTTGTCCGCCTGAATCGTCTCCAAAATGCGAGTGGCGCGCACCATGTCTACGAGCGAGCCACCCCACGTGCTGCTGATGCGGCTCGGCACCTTGAACACGCTGTCGACGTCGTCGACGCGCGTCGACACCAAGATGCCGCCAACCTGCATCTTCTTGGCAAAGCAGATGATGTCCGGCACCACGTCGAGCTGCTGGTGCACCCACCAGCTACCAGTCAGGCCCAAACCGGTCTGCACCTCATCGAAGATCAAGAGCGCGCCGCGCTCGTCGGCCAGGCGTCGTAATCCTTTCAAAAACTCAGGCCGGAAATGGTTGTCGCCGCCTTCGCCTTGAATTGGCTCGATCAAGATCGCCGCGATGTCGGCGCCGTGCAGATCGAAGGCGCGCTCGGCTTTCGCCAGCGTCAGCCGCTCCATCTCTCGCACGTCGTTGAGGGCGGCTTCGTCCTGCGGAAAACGCATGGCCGGGTTCGGCAAGCGCGGCCACGGAAACTTGGGGAAGTGCAGCGTTTTGGCTGGGTCGGTGTTGGTGACGCTCAGCGAGTAGCCGCTGCGACCGTGAAACGCCTGCTCGAAATGCAAAATCTGGCTGCCGAGCTCGCCGTGGCCCTCGATCTGATTTCTGCGGACCTTCCAGTCGAACGCCACCTTCATGGCGTTCTCGATCGCGAGCGAGCCGCCCTCGACGAAGAAGTAGTGCGGGTGCGTCGCCGGCGCGGCCGTGCGCGACAGCGTCTCGACGAACTCGGCGAAGTACGTGGTGTAGAAATCGGGGTTGGCGACCTTGAGCGTCGCCGCGCGTAGCAAGCGTTCTTGAAACTCGGGATTGGTCAGCGCCGCCGGCGCAAACCCGAGCGGATTGCTGGCGTAGAAGCTGGCGAAGTCGAGAAATTCCTGGTCGCTCTTGGCGTCGCGGACGAACGGTCCGGAGCTACGCTCGAGGTCGAGCACGAAGCTGTACCCGAGCGCAAGCACGTGGCGGCTCAAGGTGGCGTGGACGTCGGCCGGTGCGACCGGATACTGCGGCATGGTCGCCTCTAACCTAGCATCCGCTGGTGCTTCCGGCGAGGAGCTGTGGCTTACTCGGCGGCCATGCAAGAGCTGAAGGCCGTCCTGGAAGCGGGATCGAAGTACCTGAAGGATCACCCCGAAGAGCTTCTGCGTGCGCTGCGTAACTTGCTGGCGCTACGCTTCGGCGTTCCGCTCGACGCGCTACGCTTCTTCGCCGGGCGTGCCGGCGGCAAGCAGGGTCCGAAAGACCTGGTACTCGAGGCGGTGCCGCCGGGTTTGAGGGTCGGCGCCACGATCGACTTGATGGGTACTTCCGTGCGGGCGAACGCGACGGTGTTCATCGAACGCGTCAGCATCACGCCCGACGAGCTGCGCTTCGAGATCCGGCTCGCGAACGTGGCGCTCAAGGTGGCTGACGACGCACCCGAGTCACCGATCGCCGCCTTGCTCCGCTCCGGTGCGCTCGACTTGAGCAAGCCTGGCAATCTGGCCGCGTACATGCCCAAGCGTCCCGCGCTGTTGGTGGAAGCCAGAGACGACATTGTCGTGATCGATCTGATGCGCCACCCGAAAATTGCTAAAAATCCACGAGCAATTCGCACGCTCGCGCTGCTCGCGCCGCTGCTCACGGTGGCCGGCATCGAATCAGATTCGGAGCATGTCGACATCACGCTACGCGCCTTTCCGGACGGCCTGCGCCAAGCCGTCGGCGGCATCCGACGGATCTGGGGCTAGCGCGGATGCGCGTCATCGAAGCGGTCGCGAACTACCACTGCGTTACGGGCGAGAACCCGCTGTGGCGCGCCGGCGAAGGTCGGATTTACTGGGAAGACATCGAGACCGGGCGCCTGTTGCGCGCCGCGCCCGACGCCGGACAGCACGAATGCTTTTTCCAAGGCGCTAAGATCGGCGGCTTCACCTTCCAAGGTGACGGCTCGCTCTTACTGTTCGAAGCCAACCGCATCGCGCGTTTGGACGCCGACGGCACGCGCCGCGTGCTCCGCGACGGCATCGACGCCGAGATGGAGCGCTTCAACGACGTGATCGCCGATCCGGAAGGCCGCGTCTTCGCCGGCACCATCGGCACCACCGACCAAAACGGCGGCCTGTTCTGCATCGAGCGCGACGGCTCGGTGCAGCTGGTATGGCGCGGCACCGGCTGCGCCAACGGCATGGCTTTCACGCCCGACGGCCGCGGCTTTTACTGGACTTGCAGCACCACGCGCCGCATTTACCTGGCCGACTACGAGCGCGGGTCCGGGGCGCTCACCAACCGCCGCCTGTTCTACGCCGCGCCCGACAGCGAAGGTATCCCCGACGGCATGAGCGTCGACCAGCAGGGCGACGTTTGGACCACGCGCTGGGACGGCTCCGCGATCTACCGGCTCAGCCCGAGCGCCACAGTGCTCGAACGGATCGAGCTCCCGGTCGCCAAAGTCTCCAGCGTCGCCTTCGGCGGCCCCAACCTCGACGTCGCCTACGTCACGACCGCGGGCGGCACCGGCACCGCTTCGGGCGGCGCCGAAGGCACGCTGTATCGCATCACCGGCCTCGACGTGCGTGGCCAGCCCGAGCATCTGTCACGCGTTTGGTTGTAGGCCCAGCCTGGCTGCCCAGCTGGGCAGCTCAAACTGGGCCTCTACGAAATCACTCTGCGGGCGCGCTGGTCAGTTGCGGGGCGGGCTTCGGCGCGACGTCGGGCTTGCCGTTCCACCACGACTTGAGGCGGTCGGTCGAGAACGGGCGCGAGCAAATCCAGAGCCCCATCAGCGACAGACCGATGAACAAGTAGGCCTGCGCCACGAAGCGGTCATCCACCCAGTAGTAGCCACGCGGTGGCCACAGCAAGAACGAGCTCACGCCAGCGACCACCAGCATCGGTGGCCCGAGCGCTTTTCGCACGTGCACCAGCGCGCACAGCGTGATGAACAGCGAATAGTAGTAGCAAGTCATGTTCGACAGCGCGCACACCAGCGGCAAGCTGAGCGGAATGCACAGCCAGAGCAGCTTGGTGCGCCGTAGCGCCCAGATCGTCCAAGCCGAAATGCCCAGCAGGATCGCCAGGTAGATCGGCTTCATTTGCTTGAAGCGCAGGGAACGATTGACCTTCCAGCCCTCGAACGGGTCGTCCTGGTTGTCGTTGCGTAAGAAACGCATGCGACCGTCCCAGTTGTGCACCATCACCGACTCGAGCCCCATGTGGTTCGTGAGCGCGGTGTTGCCCAACGTCTTCAGCGTGTGGTCGTAGAAGGAAACGTAGGGCGTGTAGATGTGCGGATCCTGCGGTCCGCGCGTCGCCACCATACTGGCGGAGCCGAGCAGCACGAGCGACAGCACGGCGCCGCCGATCAGCCGGTAGTGCTTGGCCTCGAGCAAGTTCACCACCCCAGTTCGCTGTACGAATCCGTCGAACCCGACGCTTCCCTGCGAGGACTGCCGGGAACCACGCAGGCGCAGCGCGAGGTGGATCAGAATCGCGAACGCCCAACCCATGAAGAAGATGCCGGGAAAAATCCGCAGCAGCATCGACCACATCAGCGCGAACCCCGCCAAGAAGTAGTAGCGCTTTTTGGTGAGGCAAAGCGCCGCCACCAGGAAGAACCACCAGTCCTGGCGCAGGAACGCACCGCCCGTCCAATAGAAGTCGGCGGCTTTGTTGCAGCCCCAAAAGACGACACCCACGGCCGTCGTCTCCCAGCCAAAGGCCCACACCAAAAGCCCCACCGCACCCACGTGCAGCAAGATGTCGATGCTGGCCAGATGCTTGAAAAACGCATCGTCCGCCACGCCCATATTGGCGAAGAATTTACCGGTCATGGTCCAGACCGGCGGCGGGTTATAGCCGTGGTCCTTGATCATGTTTTCCCAGTAACTACCGGCCGCCGACTTGTAGAACCAATCGACGTCTTTCTTGAACGCCTCCCAGCGCGCTGGCGCGAAGTGCGCGGTGCAGTGCTTCGGATCCTTCACGACCTCCGTGTCGATGATCGGTCTAATTAGGTTCACCCGCAGATCGCGGATGTCGCGCTTACGCACGTTGGCGCCGCGCCCGAGCTCAATCTCGGCGATCGCGGTACACTCGTAGAGCCGCTGATAGCCCACCTCCTGGAAGAACTTCGAGCCCAGGTAGTAATGGTAGAACTCGTGACGGTGGTAGTACTCCGAGTAGCGAGTATTCGGGTTGAAGTAGTCGAAGTAGACGCCGAACCCGAGCACAGTGAAGAGGATCGCGACGTTGCGCGCCCACTTCTTCGGCACTGGTTGGCCTAGCTTGTAGGCGCGCGCCTGGTACATCAGCAGGGCGGCTCCGACCATGGCCAGGGTCAGGCGTGCTCCGTTCAGGAACGCTTCCCAGCTTTCCTTCTGCAGTGGCTTCCACTGCCAGAAGGTGTTCTTTCCGGAGATCAGCCAGAAGAGCCAGGGCCCTTTGTCATCGGTGGGCGCCAAGGCGTCCGAGAGCAGCGCGGCAAGCGTCATCGGGACGGGTAAGTAGCGCGCCCACGGGGGCCACAAAAGAAAAAAGAGCCGGGCAGCACTTTGGAACCGCCCGGCCCTTTCCAGCTAGCCCCAGGTATCGGTCAAAACCGACACCTTTCCCGGAGGAACTTTCGGGCTCTGGTGGGGGGGTGTGCCGCGCGATCAACGCGCAGGTACCCCTTCCACCTACTCAACCGGATCACTCGACCAGGAGCTAACGAAGGCTCACCGGCCGAACAAGCTTACCGGCTAAGTCCGAGGGTCCACCTCCGGTGTAGGGGCATAAGTACTGTTCATTACGCACTTCCTCCTCCGGCAGCAGCCGGACGCCCTAGCCGAGGTCGTGGAACGAGAGCCCTTTCCGACTCTATCGCCACGTTCGGCATTTTGGGGCGCTTCCGAAAGGAGACCATAGGGTCTCGGCCTGTTGTGCAGGTGCGAGGGTAGGCCCCCGCCGGATGATTCCGGGAGAAGTCTCCAGCCTGCACGTTGGTTCAGACATAGCACGGTCACACCGGCTCGGCTAGAGCCCGCCCGCAATTTTTCTCTGAAATGCTGGGCGCTTAGCGCGGAGCTTGGCACACGCTGTTAACGCATTCGTCGCCGCGATGAAACGTCGGTCTCGTGGGTCGCTGGGCTTTGCCCAGCTCCGTGCTTTGAAGAGGTGCTGTGCGTGGGCGGCTGCGCGCGGGCGCTATTCGGAGACGCGTGCGCCGCTCAGTGAGTACGTCATTGAGCAGGGGAGGGCGACGGGGAGGCCGCTCGTGCCGGTAACGAACTCGCTGCAGTCGGAGTCGCTCGTCGCGGCGTAAGCGTACGACAGTTTGCCTTTGAGTGATGACTCGGAGCTCGTGAGCGCGCCGCTCGCGGAGTCGCTGCGAACCACCGTGCAGCCCTTGGCCGCGCCGTGCTTGTCGGCGAACGGTAGGTCGAGATGCGTCTCGAACGCGAAGGCACCGTTGTCGTCGATGTCGCCGACGATCGCCTCGCGACCGTTGAGCCAGTAGAGCGTCGTGCCCTGGCGCGACAGCTTGACCTGAAAGCTCCACGTCGGCGGCGCGCTCAGGCTTTCGGCGCCGCAGGTGTCGTCCCCGAGCTTGCCGGTCACCGAGAAGAAACCGAGCAACTCGCCGGGCTGGTGCGGGTCCTGGTTGTCCTCCCCGGGCGCCTGCTCGCCGGGCTGCACGCAGCCGGCGGTCGCACAGCCGCAGGCGCACGAGGCGACCAACAAAAAGCAACGGGCACGCGTGGATGCACGCATGCCCAAGGCGTTAGCTGGTCCGGCGCTGACCGGCCAAGTTAGTCGCGACTCACTCGGCGGCGGGCGTCTCGGCCGTCGCCGCAGCCGCGGGGGCCGCCTTACGGTCGATCGCAGCCTGCAGGCCGATGCGGATGCGCTTGCGCGCCTTGAGGTGCTTGCCCTTGAGGGGGGTGGTCAGCCACTCGTGACGCCGACGAACATTCCAGAGAGATCGGTTAGACATGAAGCGGCCGGTGGTCTAGCTGGAGCGGTGGCTCGACGCAAGTCTGTGCCGCTCGCCCGGCCCGAGGACGAGTAGGATGTCCCCCGATGAGTCGATGGACGACTGGGCAAATACCGGTTTTTCCGGTGCCGGGCGGGGCGGTCCATTCGCCGCGCGGCGCCAGTTACATTTTGGGGGATCTGATGGGCGAGGGGTCGTTCGGCGCGGTCTTCGACTGCCTGGGGCCCTTCGACCAGCCGTTTGCCCTCAAGCTCTTCCGCCCCGGCGAGCGCCCGTACTCCGAGGTGCGCGCGGAGTGGCAGAAGGAGGCCGAGCGGCTGTACCGGCTGCGCCACCCGAACGTGGTCTACGTGTTCGATTACTTCGAGTCTGAGGGCCTCTTCTATTTGGTGCTTGAGCGCTGCGACCACAGCTTGTCGGACATGTTGGTGGGGCGGCCATTCACCGATCGGTTGGTGGTCGACATGTCGCGGCAGATCTTGTTCGCGCTTCAGTACTTGTCTGACAGCGAGATCATCCACAACGATTTGCACGCCGGGAACATCCTGGTGCAGCAGGGTGACGAGCTCACGCTCAAGCTGAGCGACTTGGGCATCGCGCAAGAGTTGTTGGGACAACGAGCGGTGCGGCCGCAGCTGGTGCAGCACCGGATCATGGCTCCGGAGTTGGTGGCAGGCGGCTACACCACCAAGCAGAGCGATCTGTATCAGCTGGGCTTGCTAATGTACGAGATGCATACCGGCCAGTATCCGCTCGACACCGCGCAGGGTTACGACGCCATGCTGCAGCAGATCAAGGAAGGCGTACCGCGACTCAAGGCTGAAGCGCTTGCCACGCCGATCGGCAACATCGTCAGCGTGTTGCTGCGCAGGAACGAGCAGTACCGGTACACGTCGCCGGCGCAGGTCTGGGAAGAGCTGCGCAAGCTCGACGTCTGGGCGGACGCCTTACGCCCCACCTCCAAGACGATGCCACCGGATGCGCCGGTAGCCTTGCGGACGCGGCCGCCCACGGCCTAAAGGGGCTTGCTTGGGCAGTGGACGGCCCCATACTCTGCGCCAGCGCATGCACGTCACGATGGTCAAAAAGCGGCTTGCCAACGGCCAGCCCTGCGAAAAATGCGTCCAAGCCGAAGAGCTGCTGAAGCGACGCGGCCTGTGGGAGCGCATCGACGAGGTCGTCTGGGCCGACGAGAATGACCCGAGCTCCCCCGGCATGCTGCTGGCGCAAGCGAAGAACGTGTCCCTGGCGCCGTTTTTCGTCGTCAAAGACGGCACTACCGAGGAGGTCTACACCAGTGCGCTCGGCTTCATCAAAGAGCGACTCACGCACGCAGCCGTTGCTGCTGCGACCGCGGGCGCGCTCGACGAACAAGCTGCGCGGGCGCTGGGGGCCGAACTGGCTGGCAAGTCGCCGGCCGAGGTGATGAAGCGAATCCTGTCGCAGTTCGGCGCCGGCGCCGCGATCTCGTTCAGCGGTGCGGAAGATGTGATGCTGATCGATCTGGCGGCGAAGTCGGGCCATCCGTTTTCGGTGTTCTCGCTCGACACGGGGCGCCTGCATGCCGACACCTACCGTTTCATCGAGCGCGTACGAAAGCATTACGGCATCGAGATCAGCATCAGCGCACCCGACACGGTCGCGGTCGAAGAGCTCGTGCGCAAGAAGGGCCTGTTCAGCTTTTACGACGACGGTCACAGCGAGTGCTGCGGCATCCGCAAAGTCGGGCCGTTGCGGCGCGTGCTCACGCGCTACGCGGCGTGGATCACCGGACAGCGCCGTGACCAGAGCCCGTCCCGCGCCGACGTGCCGATCGTGCAGCTCGACAGCAATCAGGGCGCCGCCGGGCGCATCCTCAAAGTGAACCCGCTCGCCGAGCAAAGCCTGGCGGCAGTGTGGGCCTACCTGAGCGACGAGCAGGTGCCCCACAACCCGCTCCACGACCAAGGCTTCGTCTCGATCGGCTGCGAGCCGTGCACTCGGCCACCCCGTCCGGGCGAGCACGAGCGCGCCGGTCGCTGGTGGTGGGAGGATTCGACCAAGCGCGAATGCGGCCTGCATTTGCCGAAGTCACTTGGGAGTTAGGAGTTTGCAGTTCGAAGTTTCGCCCTCGCGGGTGAGCACGCTCGGCTCGCGGTCCGGGACGGCCGCCCCGCGCCTCCTAACTGCCAACTCCTAACCGGCATCAATCAGGCTCCTCTGCCCGCTTCCGGGCAAAAATATTGCCGGTGCGGGCGCGGCCTGACAGACTCCACGCGGTGAGCATCTCGGTGGCCGAAGTTCAGCAACGCTTGCAGAGCGTGCTCGGGCTTTCCAGGGCCCAGGCGACGCGGGTCGTCGACGAGGTGCTCGACTCGCTGGGGCTCGAGGTCGACGAGTACATCGCGCGCCGTCACGGCGAGCTGCAGCTCGCGGGCGCGAGCAATACCGAGATTTTCGAACGCATCGCCGAGGAGCTTCGAGGGTTGCGCTTCAAAGCGCCCGAGCTGAGCGCGCGGCAGATCCGCCGGCGCATCTACGGATAGAGGAGACGAACATGTGCGGCATCATGGGTTACATCGGTCGTGAGGCAGCGTGGGACATCGTCGTCAGTGGCCTGCGGCGCCTCGAGTACCGCGGCTACGACTCCGCCGGTATCGTCACTGTCTCCGAGAAGGGCTTGCACCTCGCGCGTCGCGTCGGCCACTTGGCGGCGTTGCAAGAAGCCTATCCGACGGGGCTGCCCGGAAAAATCGGCATCGGCCACACGCGCTGGGCGACCCACGGCGGTGTGACCGAAGCCAACTGTCACCCGCACGTCGATCTGCGCGACCGCGTCGCGATCGTGCACAACGGCATCATCGACAACGTCGAAGCGTTGCGCGCCGAATTGGTGGCGGCGGGGGCTAAATTCCGCTCTGAAACTGACACGGAGGTGCTGGCCGAGCTGATCGGTCGCGGCGTCGATTCGGGCCTCTCGCTGCGCGACGCGGTCGTCGCCGCGATGAAGCGCGTCGAAGGCACGGCCGGCCTGGTGGCGTTGGACCGCAAGGATCCGGAGCGGCTGGTGGTCGCGCGCATCGGCAGCCCGGTCGTGATCGGTCTCGGTGAGGGTGGCTCGTATGTCGCATCCGACGCCTTGGCGCTTCGCCCGCACACCGATCGAATGGTCGTGCTCGACGAAGGCGAAGTCGCAGAGATCACCGCCAACGGCATCAAGACCGTCGATCTCGAGCAGCGCACGCGCGAAAAGCGCATCGAGAAGATCCTGCACCAGGCCGACGACGCCGATCTCGGAGATTTTCCGCACTTCATGCTCAAGGAAATCCACGAGCAACCGGCGGCGATCGAGCGCTCGATGCGCGGTCGGCTCGACGCGGTTGTGGGTTCGGCGCGGTTGGGTGGATTACAGCAGCACGAGCAGCGGCTGTTCGATATTCGCCAAGTGGTGTTTTTCGCCTGCGGAACCAGCCTGTACAGTGCACAGGTCGGTGCCTACCTGATGAGCCGGTATGCGCGCTTGCCGGCGTCGGCGGAAGACGCGGCTGAGCTGGCGGTCCGAAACCCGATCGTCGATCGCCACACGCTCTACGTCGGCATCTCGCAGAGCGGCGAGACGGCCGATACCTTGGCGGCGTTGCGCGAGATCAAGCTGCGCGGTGGCTTGATTGCCGGCATCACGAACGTAGTCGGGAGCTCGCTGTCACGCGAGACCGAGCTTGGCGTGTATGTTCACGCTGGTCCGGAGATCAGCGTCTGCTCGACGAAGGCGTTCACGGCGCAGGTGCTGGCGACGGAGCTTCTGGCGCTACGGTTTGCGCGGATGCGCGACATGGCGGCTGGCGACGGTCGTGCTTGGGTGGCCGGCATCGAGGCGCTGCCTGGCCAATTGCGGCTGATGCTCGAGCACGCGGGCGCATGTAAGAAGCTTGCCGAGCGCTTCTGCGACGCGCGCTTCACGCTGTTCGTCGGGCGCGGCGTGAACGTACCCGTCGCCAGCGAGGGCGCGCTGAAACTCAAAGAAATTGCGTATTTGCCGGCAGAAGGCCTGTCAGGCGCCGCGATGAAGCACGGACCCTTGGCGCTGATCGAGCCGGGCAGCCCGGTGTGGGCGCTGGTCCCGCCGGACGAGACGCGCGAGCGCATGCTCGGCAACTTGCGTGAGCTGAAAGCGCGCGGAGCCTTCATCATGGCGGTCGCGGCTGCGGACGATGCCGAGACGAAGGGGCTGGTCGATCGCCTTATCCCGCTGCCGCCGCATCACACGGCCGTCTCGCCGATCCTGAACGCCGTGCCGCTGCAGCTGTACGCGTACCATGTGGCCTTGGCCAAGGGCTACAACATCGACAAGCCAAGAAACCTGGCCAAATCCGTCACGGTGATGTGAGCGAGAGCGAGAGCGAGACAACAGGAAGGCGGGAAGGCGGGAAGGTTTTTTGGGGTTGGGCGACTGTCAGCCTGAGGCATCAGGCGCAACCCGAGGCCTCCTCGCAGTAGACCCCGGAGGCACCGATTTCTTGTTTGCCCTTCCGCAAACAAGAAATGCGTTCTCGCCCCTTCCCGCCTTCCCGCCTTCCTGTTGATTCCTCTCGCGGGTCTAGCCGCGGGCGACGATTAGATCGCGTTGGATCGAGTTGTCGACGCGGTGCTGAAAGGCGCGGTCGGCGGCGGAGTCGCAGACTTCGAGCTGATTGTCGGCTAGCAGCGCCGCGAGCTTGTCGCGGCGCGCGACCAGGTTGTTCCAGGCGATGCCGATCGCGCCGCCGGGCCGCAGCGCTGCGCGCCAGATCGGGATGGCGCTCTGCAAGAGCTCGAGCGGCTTGCGCGAGGTAGCGTCGCCGGTTTGTGCGCCGTGCTGCACGCCGTACGGCGTGTCGGTGACGATCAAGTCGAATGAGCGCGGCTGAAAGACTTCGGCGATCGCGTGGGTGTCGGCGCTCACATAGTTGAGGCGCAAAGTGTCGCCGGCCTTGTAGCGAGCCTTGTCGATGCCGAGCACGAGGTCGAGCTTGGGGTGGCCCTTCACGTGGCCCAATACGGCTTCGTGTTTCAGGCGCTTGTCTTTGACCCAGCGCTGGATGAAGAGGGCGTAGGCTTCGAAATCCTTCTTGTCGAGCTCGACGCCGGTGGCATGAAAGCCGTACATCAGCGCCTGGTTCAGGGTCGTGCCGCGGCCGCAGAGCGGGTCGAGCACCGAGAGCGCGCGTCGTTCGCCCGCGAAGGCGCTGGCGGCGAGCGTCACATTGAGTAACAGCTTCGTGAAGGCTTCGTTGGTTTTACCGGAGTACTTTTGGATCGAGATCAGATCCGAATCGAGCTGGTCCCAACGCTGCAAATCGAGCGGCGTCAGGCGGCCGTCTTCGTGGCGAAACAGCGCGAAGGTCGTGGCGAGGTTCGACAGCCACGAGAGCGCCTGCTCTGATAAGTCGAGCGCCGTGAACGTGAGGTAGCTGACCGAGCCAAGCTGCTCGTGACGGAGGTCGCTCAGGGCGCCGCCGAGCACGCGCTCGCTGACGACACTGAGCTCCGTCAAGCCGAGCGTGGCCGCCGATTGCGCGTAGACGCGATTGGCGGATGGTGAAACGAGCAGGGCGTAGCGCACGCGCTGAAGGCCTACTGGTTGACGATCTTTACGCCGCGGCCACGCAGCTGCGCAAAATTCATCGGATCTTCGTCGGCGGGTGTGTCGCGACCGTCCACACTCTTCAGCTTCTTCAAGCCGTTGAGTGGCGACAAGTCTTTGACCTTCGTGCCCTTCACGCTGAGCGTTTCGAGCAGCGTGAGCTTGGCGAGCGGCTTGATGTCTTCGACTTGCGTGCCGTCGAGCTGAAGCTCGGTGAGGGCCGTCAACTCAGCGAGCGGCGCGACGTCTTTGACCTGCGTGCGCCCCAAATCAAGCCGATCTAACTTCTTCAGCTTGCTGAGCGGCGCGAGATCGCTCACTTGGTTAATCGATGCGCGCAAGGATTCGAGGTTGGTGGCGGCGGCGATCGGCGACAGATCATCGAAGGTGCCTTCGCCCAGAAACAGCTCCTTCAAGCCGGTCATGTAAGAGAAGATGCAGACGTCGAGCTCTTCGAGACCTTTGACCTGCGACATGTTGAAGCTCTTCAGTTTCTTCAAGTCGGCGATCGTGATGTCGCCGGTCGGCTTGGGCAGCTTCCTCCGCACTTCGTCCTCAACGCCCTTTTGGTCGAAGGTGACGTTCGGACCCTTGGGGCAATCCGCCAGCTGCTTCTTGGGCTTCTTGGCCTTCGGCTCTTCTTTGGGAGCGGGGACGGGCGCGGCGCTGGGCGTTGGTGCAGCGGCAGCCGTCGCGGCCGGCTTGGCCTCCGGCTTTGGCGGATCCTCGCAGGCGGCGGCGCACAACGAGATGAGACTAAGAATGACCCAGCGGTTAGGCGCGATGCTCATGCGCCCGGGACACTATCAGCCCTCGCGGGGAACGTCGCCAGCCTTCATGACCCAGTCGAGGTCGCCGTCGCCCAGGGCTTTGCCCATCGCGTGGTAGCCGTTGTCCACGTAGAGCGTCGTGCCGGTGATGGCGCTGGCGAACGGGCTCGACAAAAATACCGTGGAATGCGCCACGTTTTGCGGGGTGAGCAAGGCGGGAGTCGGCGCGTTCTTCTCGTAAAATTTCACGATTGCAGAGATGGCGCCCGTGACGTTGGCGGCACGCGAAGCGTACGGCCCGGCCGAGATGGTGTTGACGCGAACGCCGAAGCGACGCCCGGCTTCGAAGGCGAGGTAGCGCGTGTCGGCTTCGAGCGCGGCCTTGGCCGACGACATCCCGCCGCCGTAGCGCGGGATGACGCGCTGGCTCGCCAAATACGTGAGGCTGAGGAAGCTGCCGCCCGGGTTCATCAGCGGCGCGAAGCGCTTCACCATCGATACGAACGAGTACGAGCTGGCGCTGAGCGCGGCCAGGTAACCTTCGCGCGTGGTGTCGAGCAAAGGCTTGGCAACCTCGGGTCCGTTGGCGAGCGAGTGGATCACGACGTCGACCGGGTGCTCACCGAAATCGGCCACCATGCGATCGGCCAAGCCTTGGATCGAGAAGTCGCCGCGCTCCGCGTAGCGCTTGTTTTCGCGGATGGACTGCGGGGCTTGGTCGAGCGTGTCGAACGAGGCGTCGAGCGGGTACACGCGCTCGAACTCGAGCAGCGAGCCGTCGGGCATCTTGCGCGATTCATCGAGCTTGCCGCGACGCAGGACGGTCTCGAAAATGCCAAGCGCTGGCGGCCAGCCGGCGATGCACACCTTGGCGCCCGACTCGGCGAACTGCTTCGCAATGGCAAAACCAAAGCCAACGTCATCCGCGACGCCAGCGACCAGGACCCGTTTACCGGTGAAATCGATCTTCACGGTTCGGACTTAGATCGGCCCGCGGCGCTGATCAACCGCGCGATTTGACGCTGTGCGTTCAAGGGCCGATTAGCGCTATCGGGCGGTCGTAAATGTTCGAGTACCGAGCGAAAACCACGTCGTGCGCTCGGCGACGACGTCGGAGGGTGTAACGAGCGCGTCGATGCTGGAGCAGGGGCCGGTCGAAGTCACCGACCAATCAACGGCCTGGGCGGAGGGCCAAGGCGCGCCCGACGGGCCGAGGTCGGGCGGCGTGAACTCACCACGAGCGGTGTGAATGGTCACGCCATCCAATCTAACGGTGTGGCAGGTGTTCGGTATCGCATCGAAGCGGAACGTGGTCGTTGCCGTGATCTTCTTCGCGCCGTCGGCTGGCTGGAGCAAGGTCGGGAGCTTGGGATTGTCGATCATCAGGACGTTGTCGGCGATAGGTAGGCGCGTCACGACGGTCCCCGCTGGCAATTTGGAGTCGGCTACGTTCTCGCCGTAGACCAGCTCGAAGCTGGTATGCAGGGCGGGGTTTGGTAGGGGCTCCACGGGCACGACGTGAGTTGTAGCGACCAGCGCGTCGTCGGCCCCAGCAGTCCAAGCGAACGCGGTGCCGAAGTAGCCGGAGCCGCCGGCGGGACCCGTGTTGAATGTGCCGTAGGCATGCGTGCCCGCCGGTAGCTGAACCTGTAACGTGAGCTCCCGCGCCGGCAGGGGGGCGACGTTGATGTCGGTCGTTACCAGCGGCAGCGACGGCCCCCACGTGATCGCGGTTTGACCGAACCAAAAGGCGGTCGGTTGAGAATCGGCATTGCGTGACCAAAGCATGGCATTCAAGTGGCCGTCGGTGCTGGTGTCGCTGACGTACCAGGCGGCGAGGATGTCGTAGACGCCAGCCGTGACAACGCTCTTCACCGCCCAGAGCTGCGGCGGGACCGCATCAAAGACGATGCCACCGAACAAGCCGTCGGGATACGAGCCCCTGACCTTGCCGTGTGCCTCGGATTCGGGCGGAAGCTGATCGGCGTAGTCGCGAGGCAGGCTGAACACGGGCGCGGCCGTGGTCAGGCCTTGGTACATGTGGATTCCGGTCGCCCATTCTGCGTCCGCGCCGGAGTCGAAGCCGGTGTCCAAAACGACGGCGTCGTATTCCCCCACGGGCGCGGTCGCTTTCACGATGCCATCGGCATCGCTGACGAAGGTTTCGCCAGCAATGTAGACCTTCATACCTTCGACCGGGCCCATGACGGGGTCGACGACGTGCGCAGTGATTGGTCGGCGCGGTTCTGGCGCGACGCCGCCAACGCCACCTTCATTCGGCGCTCCGCCGTCGCCCGCCTGGCCCGGCGCGCCTCCGACGGCCCCGGAACCGCCAATCGGAGTGGGGCCACCGACCGGCGGTTCGCCAGCCATCGCCGGGTAGTCGTCGTGCGCGCCGCCCACCGTCGGCGGCGGATGGTCGCCGTGCGGCGCCGCACCGTCGCGCGCCGTCTTGCCGCACGCTTGCGTCAATAACCCCAGACCCAGTAAGCCCGCGCCCACCCAGCGCATCCGCACGAAGCCTCGCCCATGACCTGCCCGTTCACCCATCACCCCAGCCTAGCGCGCCAACTCCGAAGCGCACGCCGCAACGCCCGAAAGGCACTGCAACGATCTTTGTGAGAAGGGTCGGGGTGAGAGGATTTGAACCTCCAACAGCCGGCACCCAAAGCCGGCCCTCTACCAGGTTGAGGTACACCCCGGAGCGTCAAGAGTTCAGAGGCGCGGAACCTAGCTTAAGGGCCGAGTGTTCGCCAGGGTTTGGAGCACCTTCGGCGTGCTCATTCGCTGGAACGGCGGCCGGGACGGGGGCGGGAAACAAGGCGTGGGGGGCGCGGCTGGCCTATTGTTGGTGGACCCATGCAACAGCCTGCGATTCAAGCCGCCCTGGACAACCTCGTGGAAGTCATTCGCACCGCGCTGACGGCGGAGTTTCTGGAGTACTTCCGGGGCGACGCGCAGCCGGTTGGCGGCAGACGCGCGATCAAGGCCGCCAAGAAGGGCAAGCAGGCGAGCGCAAAGAAGAAGAGCAGCGCAAAGAAGACCGTGCGCCGGGTCAAGGCGTAGTCTTCAATCCGGAATCGGCTCGAGCCTGACGTCGAGCTTGATCGGCTCGCGGCTGGAGGTCACGAGCCGGTCCCAGGGGAAATAGCCGGTTTTGGTGACGCTGACGCGGTGCTCGCCTTCGACGAGACGCACGCCGTGCGCGGCCACGTAGCCGAGCGGGCCGATGTACTGCTCGTCGATGCTGACACTGGCGTCGCCCGGCGTTGGCTTGGCGTACGACATGCTCATCGACACCGCCGCTCGCAATGGGGGCCCGCAGCCCGGGCAAGCGGCGAGCACGATCGCGATCAGGAAACCAATCACGCCCAGCAAGGAGAACCAGGGCGTGAGACGTTCCGTGAGGCGCTCGGCTTGGCTCGGTCTCATCGGCGACAACCTTCCTGGCTCAAGGACCTCGAATCAACCTCGACTACTCCCACTCGATAGTGCTCGGCGGTTTGCTGCTGATGTCGTAGGCGACGCGGTTGATGCCCTTCACCTCGTTGGTGATGCGGGCGCTCATTTTCGCGAGTAAATCGTGCGGTAGGCGCGCCCAGTCGGCGGTCATGCCGTCGCTGGAGGAGACGGCGCGGATCACGCAAGTTTCGTCGTAGGTGCGGTCGTCACCCATCACGCCGACGCTGCGCACCGGCAACAGCACCGCGAAAGCCTGCCACAGCGATTCGTAAAAGCCGGCCGCTTTGACTTCCTCTTGGACGATCGCGTCGGCCTTACGCAGCACGGCCAGCCGTGGCTCGGTCAGGTCGCCCAGGCAGCGCACGGCCAAGCCCGGACCCGGAAACGGCTGGCGATACAAGACGTCGTGCGGCATGCCCAGCGCCTCGCCGACGCGGCGCACTTCGTCTTTGAACAGCTCGCGGAGCGGCTCGATCAACTTCAGCTTCATTCGCTCGGGCAAGCCGCCCACGTTGTGGTGGCTCTTGATCACGGCGCTCGGACCCTTGACGCTGACGCTCTCGATCACATCCGGATACAGCGTGCCCTGGACCAAGAACTGTGCGTTTTCGACGCGCGCCGCGTGCGCGTCGAAAACGTCGATGAAGACGCGGCCGATGATCTTGCGCTTCTTTTCCGGGTCGGTGACGCCGTCGAGCTCGTCCAAAAACTGCTTTCGCGCATCGACTGGGATCAGGTTCAGGTGAAAGTGCTGGCGCATCATCGCCGTGACGCTCTCGAACTCGCCTTCCCGCAGCAGTCCATTGTCGACGAAGATGCATACCAGCCGATCGCCGAGCGCGCGGTGACACAGCACAGCCGCGACGGACGAATCCACGCCGCCCGAAAGCCCGCAAATCACCCGCGCGTCTTCGGGAACAGCTTCCTTGATCTTGGCGATCGCCTCGTCGACGAACGAGCCAGGCGTCCAGCTCGGCGACATGCCGGCGACGCCGAACAAGAACGACTTCAAGATCTCGAGCCCGCGCGGCGTGTGCGCCACTTCCGGGTGAAACTGAATGCCGTACAGCTTGCGCGCCGGGTCGGCGATCGCGGCCAGCGGCGCGTTGCCCGACTTGCCGATCGGCCGAAAACCAGGCGGCAGCGAAGTCAGCCGGTCGCCGTGGCTCATCCAGACGTTGATCTTCTCGCCGGCCTTGAAGCCGCCGAGGATGCCGACGCTTTCGCCGACTTCGACCTCCGCCGGCCCGTACTCGCGCTCGTCCGACGGCTCGACCTTGCCGCCCAGCTGGTGCGCCATCAGCTGCTCGCCGTAACAGATACCCAAAACCGGCAGACCGAGCTCGAACAAAGCCGGATCACTCTTGGGCGAGTCCGCACCGTACACGCTCTGCGGGCCGCCCGAGAGGATGATGGCGGTCGGAGCGATCGCGCGGATCTTCTCGACCGGGATGGTGCCGGGATGGATCTCGCAATAGACGCTCGACTCACGGATGCGGCGCGCGATGAGCTGCGTGTACTGCGAGCCGTAGTCGAGAATCAGAACGCTTTGCCGGCTTTCCATCGGGCTTCGCTAACACGTCAGCCAAAGAGCGCAAAGCGTGGGGTGACAGTCCGCTGAAAGCGGTCGCAGGGATAACCGCGTGCATGCAAACCGCCAGGGGCGCAACCGCCGCGATGGGTTAGTGCGGCGTTGCAGTTTTCCCGCTGCTCGGCGGCGTCGGCCGTGAACCAGTGCGCGCGATCACCGCCGCGTCGGGCCGTAGGCTCGAAGCCAGCCGGCGGAGGGCTGCTGCATCGACTGGCGTCGCCGGGCTCGGCTCGAGCAATTGGACGAGCCGGTAGCGCGGGTCGAGCGCGGCCAGCCGTCGCGCCGCGTGTTGGCGGGCGAGCGCCGCCTCGACTTCGGCCGGTACCAGCACGCCGCCGCTGGCCAAGCGCTCGAACAGCTTTTGGATCCGCGACACCGCTTCCTGCTCGCGGCCCTCGAACGCGCTGACCTGCACGATCAGCGCGCGCGCTGAGCTGGTTCCGAACACCAGCGCTCGCGCGGCGCCAACCAAATCTGGATCGGCGACCGCGCGCGCCAAAGCGCCGCCGGGTAGATTGAGCAGCTCGGCGAGCAGGCCGGCTTCGGCGCCGGATTTGGCCGGGATGCGAAACCCCACGTAGCTGCCCTCGGGGGCGAGGGCGCCGGGAGCCAGGCTGAGCTCGCCGCGGGCCGGCGCGCCGATCTCGGTCTCGCACAGGGACGGGCGCAGAGCGTCGGGCGTTTCGAGCCAGCGCGCGAAACTGCGCGTGATGAACGCCGCGTCGCCGGCGTTGGTGGGCGACAGAATGGCCAGGCGGTGCGGTCGGCGCAGGAGCTCGCGTTGCCGAGCCAACACGGCTTCGCGCGATGCCGATTGCAGCGACGTCGCGAGGCCGCGGGGTGCCAACGCGCCGACGTGGCCCGGAGCCAAAGCCTCGAACAGCGCGTCGAGCAGCGGGTGCGGCTCGCTGCCGGCGGCGTTCAGCAGCTCGCCACGCGCGGTCGCGACCTCCAGCGCGCTCGGCGGCGCTACCAGGGCTTGACCCAGCGCTTCGCCGAGGCGGGCGCCAGCTTCGGCGTCGGACTCGCCCGGCGCGCGCTCGGCGAAGCCCAAGATGCCGAGCCCTTCGGCGCCGACCCAAGGCTCCAGCCGGACATTGCGCGTTGCCGCGCCAGACGCCGCAGCCACTAGCACCGCCGCGTGTCCGGCGCTGTCGACGTGTTCAGACGCCGCACCGCACGGCGTCGTGACCAACGCCCACACGCCGGGCTGTCCGCTTTCGACCCGGACGCGCGCGTCGAGCGTCGGTGCTTCGGCACGCGCCTGCTCGATTGCGGCTTCGATGCTTGGCAAGAGTGGCGGCTCATCCGGCGTCGTCAGCGCGACCAGCCGCGACGTCGCGAGCTTGGCCGCGGGCTCGCTCAGCGCGCCGTAAGCCGCGGCCCGCGCCGCAACACGCGGATCGAGCGCCGAAACGGCGGTCGCCTCCAGGCGATTGCCTTGGGTGGCGCGCGCTAGCGAAAGCGTGGCTTCCTCCTCGATCAAACGGATCGCAAAACCCAAGCGCCGGGCATCCGGACCCGGCGAAGCATCGAGATCGCTGTCGATGCGCAAGCAGGCGCCCACCGGGTGCGCAGTCGCGACGACGCGGCGCAGCCGCAGTCCAGCACCGAGCGCCGCCAAGCGCACCCCGAGCGCGCCTTTGGCTTCGCCCAAGCTAGCTGCGGCACCTAGCGCACGATTCGGGTCGGCGACGGTCAAGGCGACCGCCAGCGTGGCGTGCTGGCCGCGGCCAAGCTCGGTCACGTCGTGATCGGAAAGACGCGAACGAACATGTCCCAGCTCCGGCCAATCCGGCCCGGCCGCGAGCGCGGCGCTGACGGCATCCGCTGCGTCCGCGTCACCCACGACCGCCCACGCCGCCCGATCACGAGCGAATGTCGCGATGCGGTCGCGTTCCAGCTCGGCGGTGTCGGTGAAGCGGCGGCGGTTTGGCAGCTCTGCCGAACACTCGCTGACGGCGCTGTTCGGCGTGCGGTCGCCGGCGGCAGGGGCGGGGACGCTGGCCAACTCCGCGGCGGTGAGCGGCTGCGCGAGAGCCTGGAGCAGCGTTTGAGTCGCTAGGCGAGCGCGCTCGGGGTTTTCGGCCAGCAGCATCAGCTCGAAGCCGAGCCCGTGGGCGACCAGCTGTGTTTGAAAGCCGGCGCGTGACAGCCGTTGGCTCAAGACTTCGCCGAACGCGGCGTGAAGCTCGGCCGCAGCCGATGCCAATGAGGCGAACGCGATCGCGACTTCCGGATCGCCTTGTCGCTCGATGACCGAGAGCGATGGGCGATCGGCGAGCGAACGCTCTTCGATCCGACTGGTGGGGCCGCCGGACTCGGCGGCGCGCGCTTCGCTGCGGACGTTAGCCGAGCCGCAGCTCAAGGTAGCCGAGCAGAACAAGGCGGCGACGCCGAGGCGCGACCGGAGTCGGGCCGTGTCGAGCCGTTCGCGCGGAAGGCGCAGCACGCAGCCGGTTTACCCCGTCCGCTGTCGCCGAGGCAAACCGGAAGCGCGCCAGCGGCGCTGACGGACCTGAGAATCTCAAGCAACTTCGGCGGGGGCGCCCACGATTTCACACAGCTTGCGCTGGATCTTGTGCTTCTTCGAGTAAACGGTCTTCACACTGATGCCGAGGCGCTCGGCCACGTGTTCGGGGCTCAGACCGTCTTGGAAGTACAGCGTCACGAACTGGCGATCCTTGTCGCTGAACTCGGCGAGCAAATCACGCACCAGCTTGGCACGCTCGCTCAGCATCGCGCTCTCGCACGGATCTTGGTTTTCGCTGCTCAGCGTCTCGGCCTCGGTCAAACACACGGCGCTGGGCTCACGGCGCACGCTGCGCAAGTAGTCGTAGGCGCAGTGCGTGGCCAGCATGCCCAGCCACGTGCCGAGCTTGTTGCCGCGGCTCGGCTCGAAGCTACGCAGTTTGTGCTTGTCGTTAGCGAGCAGCTTGAGTGAGAACGTCGCGTAGATCTCTTCGACCGCATCGACGCTGACGCGGCGCGAGAAGCGCGCGACGACACGTTGGATGCAGCTCGTCACCAAGCGCGCGTAGCGTTGGCTCAGCTCACGCCAGGCATTGGCGTCACTCTTCAACAAGCGATCCAAGAGCTCCGTCTCCGACCACGCGCTCGGCGTGCGGACCGACGAACCAGTGAGCGCGACCGGGGTGCGGTCGATGATCTGAACGAACGGGGCGGGCTTGACGGCAACGGGGGACCACATCGGAGACTCCTTTTCGCGGGCTGTGCCGCGGACGAGGAGCTGTTTTGCAGATGCCGTACCACGTCTATTATCTAATAAATACCGATGGTTATGTGTGTTGCGCCGGGCGTAACAGGTGACGGTGACGCGTCACGATACGGCGGCCGACTTCTGCAGAGATCTTACGGTGGGGTGGGCGCGGTTCTCCCTAGGTGGCCGCTGGCGTGCAAGGCTTCCGGAGTGCCGCCGCGTTTGAAAGCCTGGCTCTTGCTGACTTTGGCGATGCTGCAGTCGTTGGTTCGGCGCGTGTTCGGCCGAGCGGGCGGTATCGCGGCGTTTCGGCGCGCCTACGACGCCGACGGCTTGCCGCCGGTTACAGCTGCCGAGCGCGCCGAGCTTTCGACCTTCAGCCGCTGCTTGGCGTGTGGCGTCTGCGATCGCGGCGAGAGCGAGCGGATTGCGGCATCCGGCGGCGCCTACCGCGGCGTGATGCCGCTGATGTTGTCGGCGTCGCGCAGCATGCCAGATTTTCGCGCGGCCGCTTACAGCCTCAGCTTCGTCAGCGACGAAGTGTTGGCGGAAAAAGAACGCAGCTGTCCCGCGCAGGTGCCGATGCGGCGCATCGCGGCGTTCTTACGCGCCAAAGCGGCCGAGGTGGGGGGACCCTGGCCGCTTCCTGCGCGCATCGATTCGCTGCCGCCCCCGGCCGTTGGCCGGAGGTCGGTCTGATTCCCGGCTCACTTCACGAGCGAGAGCCGCGGCGCGACCGAGAACGCCGCCAGGTGCCCGCTCTCTTCGGCGATGTAGGCGCCGCAGCGCTCGTCGACGCGCAGTAAATCTGGGATCAGATCGCTCGGCAACGTGCCCAGGACTTCGCCGTCGCGCGGACGGATCACGTGCACTTGGTGTTGCGGCACGAACAAGGCGCCGTTGCGCAGAACGGGCTCGAGGCGCCGCGGCTGATCGGCCTCGACGTGACGCGAGAACACGTGGCTGTAGCGCGGCAAGCCGCTGCTGGCTTCCAGGCACATCAAGGCTCCAGAAGCCGTGTTCGCGATCAACGCGTCGTCGACGACGAGCCAAGCCGTGGTCGGCGAAGCCAAGCCGGGCGGCTGCTCCCAAAGCGGGGCGCCGGTGTCACGCGAAAGCGCGCTGGCGCCCACCCCGCGCTTGTCGCGCGTGGCGATGATGATGGTGTTGCCGCTGACGAGCGGAGCCTGGCCGGTGCACGGCCGCTCTTCGAGCTCACGCGCCCAGCGCAGCGCACCCGACCACAAGTCGACGTGCAAGAGCTTGCACGGCCCGACCGGACCGCCCGCGACCGCGAACGCTGAGTCGTGATCGATGCAGATGTCGCCCGAGAAGGGCAAGCGGTCGCGCACGCGCCAAACCACTTCGCCGGTGAAGACGTCGAGGGCGATCAACGCCGAATCGCCGCCAGCGACGATCAGCAACTTGCCCGCGCGGCGCATGCGGTAGCTGGCGGGGCGACGACCGGTGTAGCGCCAACGCACTTCGCCGGAGACCAAGTCGACAGCCGTGACAGCGCGATCGCCCTCGGCCACGACCAGCAGCTTCGGTAGCGCCGGGCCGTTGACGAGCGCGCCGGTCGCGCCACCCGCAGCGCGTGGGGCGATGTGGGTCGTGAATCGCACGCCGCCGGTCTCGAGGTCGTGCAGCTCGACTTTGCCCTCGAAACCCAGGCGCGCCAAGCCGAACGGCGTGACGACGCTGGCGGCGCGGCTGGCGGCCACGCGCCACAACACGCGCCCCGAATCGCGCAGCAAGCACGCCGTCTCGCGTTGCGAGCCGACCACGATCTTGTCGCCGCACTGAAAGGTAGCACGCAGATCGATGTTCGGAACCGCTGCCACCCACTTGGGCACGAAGCGCATCTTGCCGCCATGCTCCCAAGTGCCGCGGCCGGTTGCGGCGCGAGGCAGACCGAAGCTTCGGTAGCTGTCCGGCTCGGGATTTTGCACGGAGTCGTTGGCGTTGGTCTCGCTGACCACGTCGACGATCGCGCGGGCGCCGCGCGCGAGCGCACGCAGCCGAAGGTTTTTGGTCTGGGAAGTGTCAGCGCGCTCAAGCGCTTCGGCTAGGCCGAGCGCGAAACGTGCACACGACAGCACGAACCCGCGCGCCGAAACATCGGCCAGCGTCGTACCTTCGTTGTCCGGCGACTTCGCGGGGCCGGCCAGGGTGACGCGCAGCGGGCCGTCGCCGGGGCCGCGTCGCACCGAGAGCTGCGCACCGTCGAGCTCGGCGCGCCGGAACACTGCGCGCTCGCTGCGCCACGCGTCGAGCACGTCTTCGGCGATGGTGAGTAGCCGCTCGGCCATCAAGAAGAGCTGCACCGATGCTAGCGCCAGCGTGCGGTTCTTGACGGTGAGCGCGAGTCGCCCGACGGCCAACAGTGAGTGCAAGTCGGCGCGCTCAAGCCCGGGCGCTTCGGCCGCCGCGGGTTTACGCTGCTTGAGCTCGACCTCGGCGCTGAACGCGACGTTGGCGGCAGCTTTGGGCGTGAGCTGCACTTTACGGCGCTCAAGGGGCGCGTGCGCGTAAGTCGGGTAGGGCAGACCGAGCGCGCGGCGCGCAGGGCCGACGGCGGCGGACGGGCTTTGCGTCTCGGCTTGCTCGAGCGCACGCGCGACCGCGGCGGTCAGCGTTGCCAGCGGCAAGCGGCGGTCAAACACCGCGACGCGCGGACTTGGTCCGACGCGGTAAATGCTCAGCAGCGCGTCCACGCCGTCTGCTTCGAGGCCGATCTCCCACGCTTCCTCGGCGGAGTAGAGCGGGAAGCAAGCGCGGGCGCGTTTGCCGCGGTTCAGCTGCGACAGCGCGTGCCCCAACTCGACCAGTAAAGCTGCCTGTGGCGCTTCAGTAAGTCGAGCGGTGAGGTTGATCCCGTCCACGAATAAATCGAAGAGCCCGTGAAGCGGGGTCAGGGCTTCGGGAAGCGGGGCTAGGGCGTGGGGCCTCACGACGACATCTATCGCAGTCATTCCGTAGAGCGAATCGTAGGAAGCACAGCTCCGAAACGACACTTTTCGGACGCTTTCGCCGAGGAGTGGACAGGCCACGCGAAAGGACGCTAGGGGCGACGCCGGGCCGGTTCGGCGCCCCTAGATCGCTTGCAGCGCTGCAAATGCTCGGGCTTTGATGGGTAGATGGCCAGGCCGGCGTCGTCACCACCCGTGCTGCCCACGCCGGGCGTCGCGCGCGGCGTCCTCGGCGGGTTTTGGGGTTTCGGGTGTGTCGTCGCGGCGATAGCGTGGCTTTGGGGCTTCACGGTCGACGACGCGCTGATCACCTGCCGCGTCGCTTCCCACCTGGCCCGCGGCCTCGGCTACCGCTTCAACGCCACAGGTCCAGTCGTCGACGCCGTGACCCCGCTCGGCTTCGCGAACCTCCTTTCGTTGTTCGCCGGCCCGGGGCCACTCGCGGCGCTCGTCTGGGCGAAATGGCTCGGCGCCGGGTTCGTCGCGGTGGCGGTCTCTATTTTGGGGCGTCGAATCTTGCAGCGCACCTCCGCCGCGCACGGCGGCGCGCTGCTGCTGTGTTTGGCTGTCACGGCGCCGGTATCGGCTTGGGCGGTGTCGGGCATGGAGACCGGACTCGTGACCGCGCTGGCCGTCGGCGCGCTGAGTGGCGGGGCCTGGGCCGATCTGTCGGCAGCTTTGGCAGCCGCGCTGCGGCCGGAGCTCGCGCCATGGTGCGCCTGCGTGCGGCTCGGTTTCCGGCTTCAAGCCGGCGCATCGCTCGGGCGCGCCGTGGCGTCGCCAGCGCTGGTGCTGGGCGCCGTGGCATTGGTCGGTGGGCTGCGGGCGCTGGTGTTCGGTCGGGCGGCGCCGCTCTCAGTGTTCGCAAAACCCTCGGATCTCGAGCACGGCGTGAGCTACGCCGTGCATGCTTTCGTGCAAACGGGCCTACCGTTGCTGTGCTTGGCGCCCTGGAGCTTGCGCCGCGGAGCGCCGGTGGCGCGCGTGGTCGCGGTCGCCGGATTGGTTCATTTCGTAGCGCTGGTGCTGGCCGGCGGCGACTGGATGAGCCTCTACCGGCTGGCGGTGCCGGTGCTACCAAGCTTCGTGCTCGGCGCGGCCGAGCTGTGGCGCGTCGCACCGAGCTGGGCGAGTTGGCTGCGTGTCGGCTGCGCGGGGGCGATGTCCGCCTACTTGGCGGTGATGGTCGGTCCCGCGGCGCGCGGCGTCGGGGCGGACCGGCAGCAATTGATCGAAGCCGCCCGGGCCCCGCTCGCCGGCGCGAAGGTGGTCGCGGCGCTCGACGTCGGTTGGGTCGGGGCCGTCGCTGACTTCACGGTCGTCGATCTGGCCGGGGTCACCGATGAACCAGTAGCGATGCTGCCCGGCGGGCACACCTCCAAGCGCATCGACGACGCACTCTTGCGGCAGCGCAACGTCGACGCGCTGGTGTTGCTGGCGTATCCGCCGAACGACGCGCCGGCGCGCGAGGTCGAGCGCCGCGTGGCGCTCACCCCGACCGCGCAGGGTTTTCACGCGGTCGCGCGCCTGACGTTCGACGGTGGTAGACAGCACTACGTCGTGTTCCGCGCGCCGTGAGCGGGGCTTTTCAAGCGCTGGCGCTTTGGTCCGGCTCGCGTCCGATGTGCACCAATGCCTCGCGCATCGCGCGCGAGTCGGCGTAACGCTGCTGCGGCAGCGGCGACATCGCGCGCTGGATCAGCAAACGCCAGGCTTCCGGAAGATCGACCGACGCGCGATGCACGCCGCTGTCGGCGCCACGCTCGCCGGTCCACAGCGAAGCCGGCGTGAGCGGTGGCGGCTCACCGGTCAAGCATTCGTAGAGCACGCTGCCGAGCGCGAAGATGTCGCTGCGGTGGTCGATCTCGAGCCCTTGCTCTTGTTCGGGAGACATGTAGCCCTGCGTGCCGAGTGGCGCGTTGGCGTTCGTCAACCGCGTCTCCGCCCACTCGACGCGAGCGACACCGAAGTCGAGCAGCTTGACGTGATCGATGTCGGAGCCCTGCGCGTCCTGCAGCAGCTCCAAGAAGATATTGCTCGGCTTGATGTCGCGGTGGACGATACCGGCGGCGTGAACTGCGCCGAGCGCGTCACACATCTGCAGCGCCATCGGCAAGAGTGTGCTCGGCGGCAGCGGTCCGACGCGGTGCAGGCGCTTGGCCAGCGACTCGCCGTGCAGCCGCTCCATTACCAGGTAGCAGGTGCCGTCCGGCAGGTAGCCGTCTTCGAACACCTCGACCACGTTCGGGTGCCAGGCCAGGCCGAGCGCCGCCGCTTCCCGCCGCAGCCGATCCGCGGCCACCGTGTCGTGGGCGACGGCGGCGCGTAGCAGCTTGACCGCGACCAAGTCGCCGTCAGACAGCCGTTCGGCCTCCCAGATCGTGCCGTTGGCGCCGACGCCCAGCTTCTCGGTCAACCGGTATTGGCCAGCCACCACCACGCCCTGCTGAAAGCCGGCGGTGCCGCGATCGCGTGTCTCGCGCAACGTCTGCGAGCGCTCCAGCGCGTGAATGCGCACCAAATGTGCGCGGCCTTGGATGCGCCGGCGCCATTCGTGGGTCGCCAACAAGCCCAAGCCCAAGCCGATCGCCAAGCCCGCGCCAGCGCCGAACGGGAGCTCGAGCAGCTCGGACGCGGAAGCCGCCGTGACGCCGAGCACACCGCCGAGCGTCAGTCCGGCCCCGACTGGCCACAGCCCCGGCACGCGCCATGTCACCGAGAACTCTTCGCTCTCCGACTGCGGACCCTCGGGGCTAGGCACCGGGACGACTTGGCCTGCTGGCAAACCAAACAGCAGCGGGACGCTCGCGAGCTCGGCTTGCCGAGCAAGCGAGCACAGCCCGTCGCTTTCTTCATGCGCCTCACGCCGAACGCGAATGCTGCCGCGCCACGAGGTGGGGCCTGATTCGAGGGTACGCCAGCGCTCGGTGCGGCCTTGCTCACCGCCGAGCAGCTCGAGCTGCCGGTAGGCGCCGCCCGGATCGGCTGTGCCGCGCAGCACGTGCGCCCAAGCTCCCAGGTTGTCCGACCCCACCATGTGCGGCGCGGTCTGCAGCACTGCGTCTCTGCCGAAGCGCGACGCAAATGCGACCAGGGCGGAATGCCAGAGCTCGACTGGGACCAGCCGGGTTTCGTCGTCGAGGTAATCGCGGTCCAGCTTCGTGCTGAGCAGGAAAGCGTCCGCCTGGGCTCGGCCGTGTTCGGCCTGGACGTAGCTGAGCAGGCTTTTGATCCGCGACGCGGTCGTCTGCCCACCACCGAAACGCCTGTGCACGCGGAAAGCCTACTGGTTGTAGGGCAGTCCGACAAGCCGGTAGGCCGGCTTCGGCGACTTATCGGGGATGAATGTGGCGTGTGGAGCGTAGGTAGGGACACTGCGCCAGGCAGGCGCTCGCCGTTTCGATCCGGTTTCAGCGGAAATCCTGGGCGATTGCCGGGTGCGTGGCGACGGGCAAGTGTTATCCTAGAGGCAGGCATGCAGCGAATGGCAGAAGCAACGAGTCACCAAAGCGCCATCAAGCGCTGGGCGCTCGTCGCTGCCATCGCCGTTTCGCCCTTTGCGCTCAGCGGCACCGAGAGCGCGCGGGCCGATCCTTTGGCGGTCGTCGAGGGTCAGTCGCTCGACGTGCGCGCCGATCATCTCGACGTCGACATTGCTAAGGGTACGGCGGTGCTGCAGGGTCACGTGCACGCCGTGCTCGGTGAACTCGAGGTGGAGTGCGGGAAGATCGACGTTCGCTACGACGAAGCACCGGTCGTGCGTTACGCGCGTGGCTCGAACGACGTCACAGTGCGGCTCAAGGGCATCGAAGCCAAAGCCGCAGCGATCGAAGTGGACGTCGCGCGGCGCAGCGTGCGCTTGCAAGGCGGCGTGAAAGTCAGTCGGGGGCGTGGCTGGGTTACCGCTGACGCTGCGCAAATCGATATCGCGACTCGACACGTAACGCTCGACGACGTCAAAGGGTCAATTCCGGTCCAAGCGCCCGCGCGGTGACGGCGTCCGCGACTGAGGCGAAAGCGCGCTTCGGGTCGAGCGGCTGCGCACACCGCGCCCCGCCGCCAAGAAACAAACGGATTCCTTCGCGCTTTTTTGTGGGGCGTGTTTCTTGCTAGATGGTTTAGACTCGCGATGTTGGCCCGCGTGCCAACCCGGGTCCCATGGAAATCAAGCAACAGCTACGCCTGTCCCAACAGCTGGTGATGACACCCCAGCTGCAGCAGGCCATCCGCTTGTTGCAGCTTTCACGCCTCGAGCTGATTGAGGAGGTCGGGCGCGAGCTCGATAACAACCCGGTCCTGTCGGATGAGGACGCCGGCGAGGCTCGCAGCCGGGGCGACGAGCCGCGCGGCCGCGCCGAGAACCAGCCGTCCAAGCTCGACGAGCCCGAGGCTTTCTCTCGCACCTCCGAGGCCAACACCACCGAGAAGGCCTCGCGCGAAGTCGACTGGGAAAAATTCCTCGAAAATCGCACGCTGCAGACCGCGCCGGGCGGCGGCCGCGGCGGCTTCGACGAGCTGCCGCCGATCGAGCAGAACCTCACCAAGCCGCGCAACCTGCAAGACCACCTGCTGTGGCAGCTGCAGATGAGCGACTTCTGCGAAGTCGAACGGCGCTTCGCCGAGCTGGTGATCGGCAACCTCGATGACAAGGGCTACCTGGATCTGGCCGGTGTCGAGCGCCCGGACGGCACGCGCACGCCCGACCTGACGATCGACGAGCTGTCGGAAGAGAGCGGCCTCAATCCCGAGGACGCGCCGCTCGTGCTCGAGATGCTCCAGAACTTCGATCCGATCGGCGTGGCCGCGCGCGATCTGCGCGAATGCTTGCTGATTCAGGCCAAAGCCGCCGGCTACGAAGAGGGTGAGGCGGTACTCACGATCATCCAGAATCACCTGCACCACCTGGAGCGCCACAACTATCAGGCCATCTCGCGCGAGATGAAGCTGACGCTCGAGGACGTCTACGAGGCGGCCAAGGAAATCCAGGATTTCGAGAGCCGCCCGGCGCGCAACTTCTCCGATCAGGACGACCGCACGATCGGTATCACCCCTGACGTTTATGTCCTCAAGGACGGCAGTGATCTGGTGGTGCTCGACAATGATCGCGGCGTGCAAAGGCTGTTCATCAACGAGGCGCTGACCAAGCGGCTGATGAAAGACCCGTCGGCCAAAGAGTTCATCGGCGAGAAACTACGCAACGCGCAGTGGCTGATCCGCGCCATCGAACAGCGTCGAAAGACGATCATTCGTGTTTCCGAATGCATCGTCGAGAAGCAACGGGACTTTTTCGAGAAGGGCGTCTCGTTCCTCAAGCCGATGATCTTACGCGACGTGGCCGAGGCGGTCGGTATGCACGAATCGACGATTTCGCGCGTGACTACCAACAAGTACATGCACACGCCGCAGGGGTTGTTCGAGCTAAAGTACTTCTTCAACTCGAGTATCCGGCGCGTTGCGAACGAGGACATCGCCAGCGAAAGCGTGAAGCAGGCGATCAAGAAGCTGATCGAAGAAGAGGACAAGTCCAATCCCGTCAGCGATCAGGCCATCGTCGAGATGCTCGAGAAGACCGAGGGCATCAAGATTGCGCGGCGCACGGTCGCGAAGTACCGCGAAATGCTCGGCATCCTAGCGTCTTCGAAGCGCAAGCGGCTGTTCTAGACGCGCGACCCGCGGGCGAGAACGAGCGGGAAACAACAGGAAGGCGGGAAGTGCCGGAACGAGATCTTCTTGGTGGGGTTGCTGGTGGCGTCGACCCAACTGGCCGGACGAATTGTCCTCAGGGTGCCTGCTCGAACCATCAAGTCTTCCCGCCTTCGTGTTTGTCCCCATTCTCGTCCTCATTGTGACGCGAGCAGCTGGCTAGGGAGGCCGGTTTTCGGTTGGGGCGACGCCGCCCAGCTGGGCGGCGAGACAGGCCTACCCCCGGGCGCTGCTACGCGCTCCGGCGGCCAGTGGAATTGACCGACACGCTCTGGCGGGGTGCGGGCACTTGGGCTCTAATGGGCGGAAGCCCCAAGGAGCCTCACAGAACATGAACGTCAGCATCACTTTTCGCCACATGGACGCGAGTGAAGCCATCAAGAAGCATACGGCCGCCAAGCTCGGCAAGCTGCAAAAATTTCTGCGCCAGCCTATGACCGCGAAGGTGACCATCTCCGTAGACAAGATCAAACACGTGGCTGAAGCGCGTGTCTCGAGCGGCGGCGCGCACCTGGAGGCGAAAGAGAGCAGCGACGACATGTACACCTCGATCGATCGCATGATCGACAAGCTCGAACGCCAGGTGCGCGTCACGAAGGGTGCGGCTGAGGCGCGCCGGCGCACGGCCAAGACCGCCGCGCGCACCAGTGAGGTTACGGACGTCGAAGCGGCGCCGGCCAAGAAGACCGCCAAAGCGGTGCGACCTG
The DNA here is from genome assembly GCA_038230915.1 of Polyangiales bacterium. Taxonomy (GTDB): domain Bacteria; phylum Myxococcota_A; class Polyangia; order Polyangiales; family Polyangiaceae; genus PMG-095. The sequence goes on from JBBRMI010000002.1 coordinate 182,666, forward strand.
CCAAGAAGGTCGCCAAAAAGTCGAAGCGATGAACGTGCAATCGAGCGCAATTTCGAATCCGGTAGCCATGCGCCTGTCTGACATCATCACCAAAGACCGCATCCTGTTGGACCGCGAAGGCGCGCTGCCGAACAAGGCGGAGGCGCTGCGTGCGCTGGCCCGGCTGCTCGGCGGCGCGGTTTCTGCGCCTGAAGACGAGGTCCTCGCGCTGCTCCTCGAGCGCGAGCAGCTTCAAAGCACCGGCATCGGCGATGGCGTCGCCATCCCGCACAGCGCGTTGGAGCACGCTGAGGCGCAGGCGGGCGCGCTGTTGCTGTTCCCGAAGGGCATCGATTTTGATGCCATCGACGGACAACCGGTGCACATCGTGTTCGGCGTCGTCGGGCCCAAGCGCGCAACCGGCGAACACCTGCGCACCCTGGCGCGAATCTCTCGGCTGCTGCGCGACGAGGGGACGCGGAAGCAGCTGGCCCACGCCGAAAGCTCCAAGTTTGCTTACGACCTAATCGAGTCGCACGACGCGACCGCCAAGTAAGGTAAGGCGAGGGTGACCTACGAGCCCCCTTCGCAAGCGCTTCGGTCAATCTCGGTAAGAGAGCTGCTCGACGACCCGCACCTCGGCCTCAACGTGCGGCTGGTCGGAGGCGCTGCGGGGCTCGGTCGCGAGATCGCTCACGCGCGGATTCAGAAGTCGGGCCTGGTGCTGGTCGGCCACCTGCACGGCGTCGTGCCGTCGCGGATCCAGGTGCTGGGTGAAACCGAGCTGAGCTACGCCGAAAGCTTGAGCGAAGAGCTGCAGGAGCGCGCGGCGGTCGCGTTCTTCTCGCTGCCGCTGTCGTGCGTCGTGGTGACGCGCGGTGTCGATCCACCGCGCGCGTTCTGCTCCGAGGCCGAGCGCACCGGTACGCCTTTGGTCGTGTGCACGGAGCGCTCGTCGCAGGTGATCGCCTCGTTGCACACGCTCCTCGACGAGCGGCTGGCGCCGCGCACACGCGTGCATGGCGTGCTGGTCGACGTGTTCGAGGTTGGCGTGCTCTTGCTTGGCAAAAGCGGCATCGGCAAGAGCGAGTGCGCGCTCGAGCTGGTGATGCGCGGCCACCGCTTGGTGGCCGACGACGTTATCGAATGCGACTACCGCCCGCCCGGCATGGTCTTCGGGCAGCCGGCCGCGTTGTTGCGTCATCACATCGAGGTGCGTGGGCTCGGCATTCTCAACATCAAAGACCTGTTCGGCGTGACCGCGATCCGCGAACGCAAGCGCGTCGACTTGGTGGTCGAGCTGCAACTTTGGCAGCCAGACGCACCGTACGATCGGATCGGGCTCGAAGATCGCTACCGCGATGTCTTGGGCGTGTCGGTGCGGGAGGTGGTGTTGCCGGTGCGGCCGGGCCGCAACATGAGCAGCATCATCGAGATCGCCGCGCGCAACGAGCTGCTGCGCCAAGCCGGGCACCATCCGGCGCGCGAGTTCGTCAAGAATCTGGAGCAGGGCTTGCTGCGTCCGGAGCTCGCCGAGACGCGCAGCTTCCGCCCGCCGAGCAGCCAGTTCCGCGCCTACTCCGCCAACGAAAGCTCCGCGCCGCCGCCGGTGTCGCTGGTGCCGAGCCCCGAGCGCAAACCATGACCGCTGCGGCCGCCACCAAGTCGCCGATCACTTCGGTCGTGGTGGTCACGGGTCTGAGCGGCGCGGGCAAGTCGACTGCAGTCAACGCGCTGGAAGACCTGGGCTACTTTTGCGTCGATAGCTTACCGACGCCGGTCTTGCCCGCCACGCTGGCGGCGTTCGCGGCGGCTGGCGTGCAGCGTGTTGCTTTCGGGATCGACGTGCGTGTGCGACGGTTTTTGGACGGCGCCGCCAAGGTGCTGCAGCAGTTGGAGAGTCCAGGCGAACGCGAGCTGACCGTGCTGTTCCTCGATGCCGCGGACGAGGCGTTGCTACGGCGTTTTTCGAGCACGCGGCGGCCCCACCCGCTGGCGACCTCCTCGGAGCCGGGCAGTGAACAAAGCGCGTTGGCCGTGCTCGATGGCATCCGCATCGAGCGCGAGCTGTTGACGGCGCTGCGCGCGCGTGCGTCGGTCGTGCTTGATACGACGCGCATGAGCGTTCATGATCTGCGCCGCGAGGTGATCGCGCATTTCGGCCCGAGCGCGGGCGGTGCGCCACGACTCAAGGTCCGACTCTTGTCCTTCGGCTTCAAGTTCGGGCCACCGGTAGACGCCGACATGGTGCTCGATGTGCGCTTCTTGGATAATCCGTACTTCGTACCGGAGCTGTCGAAGCTGCCCGGGACTAATCCGGCGGTGCGCGACTACGTGCTCGGCAGTGAGGGCACGAGCGAGTTCCTGGATGTCTCGGGTAAGTTGCTGGAGTTTTGCCTGCCGCGCTTCGAGCGCGAGGGCAAAAGTTACTTGACGGTTGGTATTGGCTGCACCGGTGGGCGGCACCGTTCGGTGGTGGTCTCGCAGCATTTGGCGGATAGCTTGCGCAAGCGCACCGGGCTCCCCATAGACGTCATTCACCGAGATGTGGACCGCGTAACGATCACCGGTAAAGGTGGCGATCCCGATGGAGGGCATTCGACATGACGACGGCGAGGGGCACTTTCGAAGTTAGAAATAAGCTTGGCTTGCACGCTCGCGCGGCGACCAAATTGGTCCAGCTCGCCGCCAAGTTTCCGTGCGAAATCACCGTCGGTCGCGCCGGCCAAACCGCCAACGCCAAGAGCGTGATGGGCGTCTTGCTGCTGTGTGGCTCGAAGGGAACGAAGCTCGACATCGAAGCCACGGGTCAGACCGCCGACGAGGCGGTCGAGAAGCTGGGTCAACTGATTCACGATCGCTTTGGCGAGGACGAATGAGCGACGCCGAGGGGCGAAAAGAGACACGCGCCGAAGTGGCGCTGTCCGGCTTGCCCGGCTCGCCTGGCGTTGCGCTGGGCAAGGCGGTCGTGTTGGCGCTCGGCCGCACGGGCGTCGTGCATCGTCACGTGATCGCAGCCGACGTGGGCGCCGAGATCGAGCGCTTCAAGAGCGGCGTCGCCAAGGCCGCCACCGAGCTGCGTGAGCTCTCGAATCGCGCACGTCCGACCGCCACCAAGATCGAAGTCTCGGTGCTCGAAGCCTACACACTGATGGTCGAGGACGAGCTGTTGCTGTCCGAGGTGACCAAGCGCATCGAGGCCGAGCTGGTTTGCGCCGAGTGGGCGTTGGATTTGGCAGTGACCCAGATGGCGGCACAGCTGCGGCGCGGCGGCGACGCGTACCTGGCGGAGCGGAGTCACGATTTCGAGTTCGTGGGCGCACGGATTCGGCTGGCGATCGGTGGCGCGACTACGCCGGTGGTGCCTGAAACCGCTGAGCCGAGGATCATCGTCGCGCATGACCTTTCGCCGGCCGAGACCGTCGGCTTGACGCGCGAAAAGGTGCTCGCGCTGGTTACCGAGGTCGGCACGCGCACCAGCCACACCTCAATCGTCGCCCGGGCGCTGGAGATCCCGGCGGTCGTCGGCGTGGCGGGCGCTTTGTCGCGGATTGGTAGCGGCGATTCGTTGATCGTCGATGGTCTGCGTGGGCAGCTCTTGCTGCATCCGCGGCCAGAGACCGTCAGCGAGTACCAGACGCGTGCCGCACGCTTCCGCGAGGTGGCGCGCCTGCGTCGTGAAGCGCGCGACCGCCCGAGCAAGCTTGGCTCGGGCGAGCTGATCGAGCTGCGTGCCAACATCGATCTGCCGGCGGAGGCGTTCGGTGCGCTCAGCCACGGCGCCCGCGGCATCGGCCTGTATCGCACCGAATTTCTGTACATGGATCGCACCGAGCCGCCGGGCGAAGACGAGCAGTACGACACGTACCGCCGCGTCGCGGAAATCATGAATCCGCTGTCGGTGACGCTGCGCACGTTCGACATCGGCGGCGACAAGTTCGCGTCGGTGTTTCAGATGCCATCGGAGATGAATCCGGCGCTCGGCCTGCGCGCTGTGCGGCTCGGGCTGGCCCGCCCAGAGATTTTCATGACTCAGCTGCGCGCGATGATCCGCGCCACCGCCCACGGCAAGCTGCGGATCATGCTGCCGATGATCGCGTCGCTTGGCGAGCTGTTCGCCGTCAAAGAGCTGTACGACCAAGCGCTGAAGGACGTCGACAGTCGCGGTCAGGCGCGCGCCGAGCACATCCCGATCGGGATCATGGTCGAAGTGCCGTCGGCGGCCGTGCTGGCTCACGAATTCGCCGAGCACGCCGAATTCATGAGTATCGGCACCAATGACTTGGTCCAGTACACGCTGGCGGTCGATCGCTCGACGCCCGAGCTGGCCTACCTGGCGTCGTATTTCGATCCGGCCATCCTGCGCCTGATTCAGAACGTGATCGCCGCCGGCAAGGCCCGCGAGCGACCCGTGCTGCTGTGTGGCGCGATGGCTAGTGACCCAATGGCGGCGCTGCTGTTGGTCGGGATGGGACTGCGGGAGATGAGCATGGAGGCGGCCGCGGTTCCCGAGGTGCGCGAAGTGCTGGCCAACGTGACGCTCGAGCAAACCGAGCGCGCGGCGAACGACGCTTTGACCGAGCGCACCGCCGCCGGTGTGCAGGCGGCACTGACGCGGCACTTCGGACCGCTACTCTCCGAAGGCTAGCTCGCTTTTATTACGCAACCGCGCTCGCCTCGGGCCGATAGGGGTCCATGCGGGGGCGATTGGGTTTTTCGGTGTTGTGCAGCGCAGTGGCGCTCGGTTGCGGTGACGTACCTGCCTCGACGCAGGGACCGAGCCAAGTCCTGACGCTGCTCCACACCGCCGACATCCACTCGCGAGTCTGGCCTTTTCGCTCCCGCATTTCTCGCTTCGAAGCCGAGTTGGGCCTGGGCGAGGCGCTCAGCCTGGCGGAGATCGGGGGAGCCGCGCGTCTGGCCACGCTGCTGGCGGCCGAGCGCCGGCACGGCGCCGCGCTCTGGCTCGACAGTGGCGACGCGCTCGAGGGCGCGGAGGTGTTCCGGCGTTTCGGCGGTCGATTGGAGCTGGAGCTGTTGAGCTCGCTCGGCCTCGGCGCGATGGCGCTCGGCAATCACGAGCTTTCGCTCGATGGCGACGCGCTGGGTGAGCTGTTCGCAAGCTCGGCGAGTTTCCCGGTCCTGGGCGCCAACGTCCGACCTCGGGTCGATTCGGCGCTATCTGGCCGCTTGGTGCCGAGCGCGTTGCTCGACGCCGGCGGTGTCCAGGTGGCGGTCGTGGGCGTCGCCAATCCGACAAGTCCTCCCAACCTGGCGAGCGTCGCCAATCCCTGGCGCCTCGAATTGGCGCCGGATTTGGCCGCCGCGGTGCAAGCCGCCGTCGACGATATCGCCGGGCGCGCGGCGCTGGTCGTCGTGCTCAGTCACCTGGGCCTCGACGAAGACCGCGAGCTGGTCCGCGGCACCACCGGCATCGACTTGGTGCTGGGCGGGCACCAGCACATCGTCACCGCCGAGCCCGAGTGGCAAGACGACTGCGCGACCTCGCAGCTTCAAGCCGCGCGCGGCTGTTCCCCGCGCCGCGTACCGATCGTTCACAGCGGCGCCTACGCGCGTTGGCTGTCGCGGCTCGAGCTCCAGCTCGTGCCCGATCAGCTCGCCCCCGATCAGCTCGAGATCGACGCGCTTTCGCTCACGCATTTGCCAGTTTCGGCCGCGGTGCCCGCGAATGCTGAGGTGACGGAGTTTCTGGAGGCACGCCGTCCGCCGCCCGAGCCACCGCTCGGATTTCTGCCGGCAGCGCTGCGCCGTCGCTCGGCGTTGGCTGGTGACTCGCGGCTCGGCAACTTGACCACCGACGCGATGCTGGCCGCAACCTCAGCCGATGTTGCGCTGCTGAATAGCTCGGGCTTGCGCGCGGATCTCGAAGCGGGCATGCTGCTGCGCTCGGACCTCGATCTAGCGTTCCCGTTCGACGAACCGTGGCGATTGGTTTGGCTCACCGGGCGTGCGCTACGGCGCGGTCTTCTACGTGCGGCGTGGCGTTCGGCTGCGCGCGATTGCGAATCAGTCGTACAAGTCGCCGGCTTGCGGCTGAAGCTGCGCTGCTCGGCTTGCCTAGCACGCCGCTCCGATTGCCTCGAAATCATGCGGCCCAGTGCTGCCGGCCACGCTTCGCTAGCGGACGACGGATGGTTGCTCGCGGTGCTGCCGGTGTACCTCACGCTGACTGGCGCCGATTTCGAGGACGTGGCCGGGCAGGGCAGCAACGTCGCCGCAACCGCCGAGCAGTTGCTGATGCGGCACGTGCAAGGGTTGCCCAGTATCAGCGACATCAAACCCTGCGCCGCCTCGCTCGAAGCCTGGTCCGAGCTGCGCTGCCGCGAAGGTTTCGGCAGCTTAGCGTGCCCGTCGAATCACGCCCGTGCCAGTGCGACTTGTCGTCAGTTGCCGCTCGTGGAGGAAGAGCGCGATGGCCGCATCGAAATGCTGCCGTAGCGCGGGCTGGTTTGGCCTAGTGTTGCTCGGGCTGCCGGCGCCAGCTCACGCTGAACCGAGCTCGCGCGCGGAGCTGACCAGCCTGCTGGGTAGCGGCGAGCTACTCGGTTCCGGGTCACGTGCTGCCGAAGAAGCGCCGTGGCAGAGCCTAGCCAGTCCGCGCCGGGCGGATGAAAACCGCGCGCGGCTGGCGGTCGCTTCGACTGACGTGGGCTTCCTGCCCGGCGTGACGACCAGCGCGCTGTTAAGCGTCGAGCTTCGGCTGAATGCCGGCACGAGCAGTCCCGTGAGTCTGCGCGATGTATCGAGCTCGCTCGGGCTTTCGTGGCAATTGACGCGCTCGACGCAGGTGAGCTTGCGCGCGTTCCCGTTCGATACCGACTACTTGCGGCTCGGCTATCTGCACGCGCTCGACTGGGGCGGGACCGACGTGACGCGCGGCGAATCGATCTTCCTGACCCAGACCGGGGCGGCGCCGGGTCTGCAGCTGGGGCTGCAAACGCCCAGAATCCGACTGTTTTCGGCGATCAAATCCGCGACCATCAACGACGCTTTGCGCGGCCCACGCCGGCTGTGGGGCACGCTCTCGGGCGGGAGCGTCGATCTTTCGCCCGGGCTGCGTGCGGATGCAGGCTTCGGCTACTTCCAGCGCCCGACCCTTCCGCTTGGTCGAACGTTGGCGCCCAGCTTCGTCGAAGGCGCGTCGTTGCGGCTCGTTTGGCACCGTGGCCCCGCCGAGCCGGAGCTTGCCGCCGAGCCGTTTCGGCCGCCTGCGCTGCGCGACGATGCCTCACGGTTCGACGCCGAAGCGACTCCCGGAGCCGCGGTGGCGTTGGAAGGCGTGACACTCGTGCAGCGGTTGCGTCGTTTCGAGAATCCGAGCGTAGCCGCGCTCGCACCGGCGCCGGCTGCCGCGTTGTACGGCTCAGTTCGGGGTCGTCGACTGGCGGCGCACGCCGCGGTCGCCTGGCGCAGCCTGGCGTTCGTGCTGCGTAACGACGCGCGCCTGGCAGGTGGGGAAACGCTTCCGGCTGCTGCGGTCGCGCAGTCGGAGATCAGCGCATGGCTCGGCGGCAGCTGTGTGCTGCCGCTTCGACTGGTTCCGAGCGCGGAAATTGGCGTGCGCTTGCCCGCCGCGCTGCAGACGCCGAGCGCACTACCGGGCTACGGCCAGACCCTGATCGCGGGCGGCCCGGCCGGCTTCGAAGCGCTGCCGATCGGGGCAGCGCGCTTGCCGGTCGTGGCGGCGCGGCTCGGTCTGCGGCTTCAAGCGTCGCCCTCGCTCAGCCTAATGCTGTTCAGCGACTACCAGCGAAACCCCAACCGCGTCGGATTTACCCCTTCACGTACTGCAGTGACACGCAGGTTCGCCACGCCCGACAGCCTGGCAACCTTCAGCGCCGTGCAGGCGCGCTTCTAGTTCGCCGTTTCGCGGATTAGCCGCGGGTCGGCCGCCGGTTCGGTCCGGCTCCACGCGGAAGGGCCGGCGGCGCTTAAGAATGCCGAAGGTCGTTCCGTATCAGAAGTCGGAGTGAAGCGTCTTATTGGCCTAGTTTGGGTGAGCGCCCTTGTCGGCGTAGCACCTTCGGCGTGCATCTACGACGGTGACCACCGCTGCGGACCGCACCAGCGGATCCTCAGCAACAATCGCTGCGGCTGCGAAGATGGTTTCGTGCCCGGCACCGCCGGTTGCGTGCCGTGCGGTGAAGACGAGCAGGCGGTGAACGGCGCGTGCCTGTGCGCCGCTGGCTACGCACGCCCGGCAACGGATGCGGCGTGCGAGCCGATTCCGGGCACGCTCGGCGTGGCTTGCGATTCCGACAGCACGCCGTGCTCGGACGGCAAGTACTCGCTGTGCCACGTGACGGATGGCACGTCGGGCTATTGCACGAACGCTTGTTCCGGGACCACCGGCTGCGATGGCGGCTACCGCTGCCACGACGACGGCGCTAACAGCTACTGTCGCAGGCCGCCGGTCGGCTACCTCGACCACTGCGAGAGCGACGCTGACTGTACGGGCGAAGCAACGTTCTGCGAGACGCTCAGCACGCATCAATGCCTCGTGCCGTGCGCGGCCGGCGAGACCGCCGTTTGTTTCGAAGCCGAAGCGTGCTGCGACTTTACGATCTTCCACCCGATCTGCGTGCCGAACGACGCTTGCAGCTCCATGACCGGAGTCGAGGTGAAGTGATGCGCCGCTTCTTCGGCCTGCTGTTGCTCGGTACGGCGTTGCTGCCACGCACGGCGTCCGCACAGCCATCGCTCGACGCACCGGTAACGACCGGAACCACGGGACTCGCTGGCCGGCCCGACGCTCCGCCCACATCGACGGCGGCACCCGCTGCCGGTGCGCCCACCGTCGCAACACCTGCCGACGCGGCGGCGCCGGCCGGTGGGCTGCCTGACACCAGCGAAGACTCTTTCAACAGCGGCGAAGCGTCGGCGAACATGCTCGTCAGCGAGGAGGGCCCCAAGCTCGAACTCTACGGCTTCGCCGACTTCAGCTACCTGCACCTGCTCGGGAAAAAAGGAAACATCCAGCAGCAGTACGTTGGCGCGCACCCGAGCTTCTATGTCGGGCACCTCAATCTCTACCTGGCGTCGACGCTCGGGGAAAACTGGCGCAGCTTGGCCGAGGTTCGCTTCACTTATTCTCCGCTAGGCAGCGAAAGTAAGCCGACGGCCGACGGTACCTTCCCCGCACCTGACACCTCAACGAACGACTATGCCGAGCTACAACGGAGTTTCTCGTGGGGTGGCATCGAGATCCAACGTGCTTGGATCGAGTATCAGCCGTTCGATTTCTTGAGCATCCGCGGCGGCGAATGGCTGACGCCGTATGGCTATTGGAACGATGATCACGGCTCACCGACGATCATCGCGGTTCACAAACCGTTTCCGATTAGTGACACCTTTTTCCCTGAGCACCAGACCGGCCTGATCATGCTCGGCAAGGTCTTCGTTGGCTCGAGCGCTATTGGCTACGCGGCCACGCTGTCCAACGGCCGCGGTCCTTACGACGTGATCCGCGATCTCGACAACAACAAGGCCGTCGGCGGTCGTCTGTACGTCGAGTCGTCGGCTTTGGGCAACTTGACGGTCGGCGTCGCCGCCTACCGCGGTCGCTACACTGCCTCGACCAAGCGCTACCGCGTAGACAACACCGGGGCTCAGCCGGTTGCGGTCATTTACCGCACGATCGACTCCGCCTACGAAGAGCTCAGCCTGAGCGCCGACGTGCGCTTCCTGTGGAAGGGACTGCACGTTCAGGGCGAAGTGATGACCAACGAGGCTCACTACGATCCGCGCTATCGGCCTCGCACGGCGGGCTTCGATCCGGCGCCGACCTTTGCGGCCGATTACCGGCGCGTCGGCGGCTACTTGCTGCTCGGCTACCGCACGCCGTGGCACAACCTGATGCCGTACGTGATGGGCGAGTACTCGAGTTACACGAACCTCGATGTGGCGCCGCCAGTGTGGGCGTGGTCGGCTGGATTGAATCTGCGCGCGACGCCCAACGTCGTCGTGAAGGCCGAGCTGGCGATCTCGCATTTCGTCGGGACTGGAAGCACCGGTTTAGGCAAGGATGACTTGCCGTACTTCGGATCGCAGATCGCCTGGGCATTCTGAGCATGCGACGCCGCGCTCTTACTCTGCTCACACTTGCGACGACCGTTGCGGGCGCACTGGCCACGCTCGCACCGCGTCCGCTCAGGGCAGGGAACGAGGTCGCGCTGGCCGTCATCGTGGCGCCTGGCAGCAAGCTCACGAACATCTCGGTCGACGACTTGCGGCGGGTGTTCGAGAGCGAGCGACTGACTGACCCCGACGGCAATCGGCTGATCGCGCTGAACCACCCGCCCAAAACCGTGGACCGCGTCGGCTTCGACCAGGCCGTGCTCGGCATGGACGCCGAAGCGGTGGGGCGGTTCTGGATCGACCGCAAGATCCGCGGAGGCAGCGGGCCGCCGCGGACCGTCGAAAGCCTGGCTACGCTGCGCCGCGTCGTAGAAAAGCTGCCTGGGGCCGTCGGCTACATCCGGCCCGCCCAACTGTCGAGCGAAGTCCGCGCCATCCGCGTCGACGGCAAACTGCCGGAAGATCCGGGATATCCGGTCCACTATCGGCCCTGAGGCGGGTAGGGGCCCGCCGACGCACGAGACGGCGCGCGCTCTACCGGGGCTACACCCCCACGGTTGACCGGTCACCAACCGTGCGTATACTCGCGCGCTCTAAAAGGAATAGGAAAGGAAGCATATGCCCCTCGCGCCCGAGGCCAAGACGTCCACGATCACCAAGTTCCGCACGCACGAGACCGATACAGGCTCGCCGGAGGTGCAGATCGCACTCCTCAGCCAACGTATCGAGTACCTGACCGAGCACTTCAAGGTGCACAAGAAGGATCATCACTCGCGCCGTGGCTTGTTGAAGCTCGTGGGGCAACGTCGCCGCCTCCTCGATTATCTGAAGCGCTCCAATGTTGAACGCTACCGCAAAGTCGTGAGCGCACTCAGCCTACGCAAGTAGGTTTTTCGCGCGTCACTTTTATTCCGGGTGCGGGCCTGCCGGCTTTCATCTTCGCTTCGTGGAGCGCTGTGTCGTCAACGCTCCACGAATCGAGGCTGAAGGAGGTGCTCGCTCCCGGCGTTCCGTCGCACGTCAGCGACTATCCCGTCTGGAGGGAGCAACATGTTTGTACGTGAATCCGTGATGGTTGGTGGGCGCCAGCTCACCTTGGAAACTGGTCGTCTTGCCAAGCTGGCTCACGGCGCCGTCCTCGCTACTTATGGCGAGAGTATGGTGCTGGTGACCGCGGTTTCGACCGAAGAGCGGCCCGGTCTCGACTTCTTCCCGCTCACCTGTGAGTACGTGGAGAAGACCTACGCCGCGGGCAAGATCCCGGGCGGCTTCTTCAAGCGTGAAGGCCGTCTGCGCGACTACGAGGTGCTGTCGTCGCGCTTGATGGATCGGCCGCTGCGCCCGCTGTTTCCCGACGGGTTCAAGAAGGACACGCAGGTCATCGCGACCGTGCTGTCGGCGGACAAAGAGAACCCGACTGACGTGTTGGCGATGTCGACGGCCAGCGCGGCCTTGCACATCTCCGACATCCCGTGGAGTGGACCGATCGCCGGCATGCGCGTCGCGCGCGTCGACGGCGAGCTGGTCGCGCTGCCCACGTTCGAGCAGAGCGCCAAGGCCGACATCGACCTGATCGTCGCCTGCACTAAAGACGCGATCGTGATGGTCGAAGGCGGCGCCGAAGAGGCGAGCGAGACCGAGATCATCGACGCGCTCTACTTCGCGTTCAACGAGGCCCAGAAGGTCATCGGCTTGATCGAGAAGATCCGCGCCGCCGTCGGCAAACCGAAGCGCGAGTTCGCGGTACCGAAGATCGACCCAGCTATCGCCGCGCAGATCGCGAGGATGGCCGACGAAAAGCTCAAGGTGGCCTGTGTCATCAAAGAGAAGAAGGCTCGCTACGATCAGTACGGCGCGATCAAGAAGGAAGTCGTCTCGGCGCTGACTACCGAGATGGGCGCTGCCGTGTTCGCGACGATCGAGAAGCTGGTCAAAGAAGAGATCGAGAACCGCAAAGCGTTCGTCGTGCGCGAGATGGTGCTCAACACCGGCAAGCGCATCGACGGTCGTGACACCACGACGATCCGTCCAATTGCATGCGAAGTGGGCTTGCTGCCGCGCGTGCACGGCTCGGCGCTGTTCCAGCGTGGTGAGACGCAAGCCATCGTCACAGCGACGCTCGGCACCGCCAGCGACGAGCAGAAGATCGACGCGCTCACTGGCGAGAGCTGGAAGCGCTTCATCCTGCACTACAACTTCCCGCCCTTCAGCACGGGCGAGACCAAACCGATGCGCGGCCCCGGGCGTCGCGAAGTGGGTCACGGCGCGTTGGCCGAGCGCGCGGTCACGCGGCTTTTGCCTTCGCACGAGGACTTCCCGTACACGGTCCGCATCGTGGGCGAGATTCTCGAGTCGAACGGCTCGAGCTCGATGGCGACCGTCTGCGGCGCGAGCCTAGCCATGATGGACGCGGGCGTGCCGATCAAGAAGCCGATCGCCGGCATCGCGATGGGCCTGATCACCGAGAACGGCAAGGTCGCGATTCTGAGCGACATCCTCGGCGACGAGGATCACCTCGGCGACATGGACTTCAAGGTGTGCGGGACTGACAAGGGCATCACCGCGATCCAGATGGACATCAAGATCGAGGGCCTCGAGCGCCGCGTGCTGGAGCAAGCGCTCGAGCAAGCGCGCGCCGGGCGCATCCACATCCTCGGTAAAATGGCCGAAACGCTCAACGTGCCGCGCGTCGAGATCAATCGCTGGGCGCCGCGCATCACGACCGTCAAGGTCAAGCCCGATCAGATCCGCATCATCATCGGCCCCGGCGGCAAGACGATCAAAGGCATCATCGATCAGACCGGTTGCAGCGTCGACGTGAACGACGACGGCACCGTCGCGGTCGCCAGCGCCGATTCGGAAGCCGTCAAGCGCGCGATCCAAATCATCGAAGGCCTCACGGCTGAGCCTGAAGTCGGTCGCATCTACAAGGGCACGATCAAGCGTTTGGTCGACTTCGGCGCGTTCGTCGAGATTCTGCCGAACAACGAGGCCTTGCTGCACGTGTCCGAGATCGCGCACGAGCGGATCGAGAACCCGGCCGACGTCCTCAAAGAGGGCGACGAGATCGAGGTCAAGGTGATCAGCGTCGAGCGCGACGGCAAGGTTCGCTTGACCCGCCGCGAGCTGGTTCCGTTCCCCGAGGGGCCGGAAGGCGAAGCGGCCAAAGAGCGCATCGCCCGGGCGCGCGAGCAAGGCGGCGGCCCGCCGCGTGGCGGTGGTGGCCGTGGCGGCGACCGCGACCGCGGTGGTCGTGGCGGTGACCGCGACCGCGGCCCGCGCCGCGATCGCCGTTAGGACCGAGAGCGCGACAAAACGAAGGCGGGAAGGCGGGAAGGATTTTCTGGGATTCGAAACCCAAAAATCTTCCTCTCGACTTCCCGTCTTATCGTCTTCCTGTTGATTCTTCTCGTGCTCAGACGATGCGCAGTGACCGACCGGTTAGCATTTCGTTGTGCGAGCCGGTCCGGTAACCTGCCAAATCGAGCGTGATGTACAGGAAGCCGTGAGTCTTGCCAGCCTTGACCACGGCTTCACGTAGCTGAGGGTCGAGCAGGCGAGGCAGCTCCTCGAGATCGAGCTCGATGCGCGCGATCTTGTCGTGGTAACGCACGCGGCTGCGGCCAAATCCCAGCGCTTTTAGCTCCGCCTCGAGCCCGCCCACCTGGCTGAGTCGCTGCGGCGTCACGCTGGTCCCGTAGGGAATACGGCTCGAAAGGCAGGCCGCCGCGGGCTTGTTCCAGGCGCGGAGACCGAGCGCTCGCGCGACTTCACGCACGTCGGCCTTCGTGAAGCCGAGCTCCACGAACGGACTGCGCACGCCGGCGAGCTTGGCCGCTTCGAGGCCAGGCCGGTAGTCGCCGAGGTCGTCGAGGTTGGTGCCGTTGAAGACACAGCTGAGCTGCCACGCGACTCGCTGGCGCTCGGCGATTTCGTAGAGCTCACTTTTGCAGTGGAAGCAGCGGTCTGGACCGTTCGCCACGTAGCCTTCGCGGCTCAGCTCATCGCTCTCGACCAGCCGATGATCGGCGCCGATCTCGCGAGCGATACGCACGGCGTCCTCGCGCTCGCTCTCCGGCAAGCTGGGGCTGACCGCGGTCATGCCGACGGCAGCGGCGCCGAGCGCGCGATGTGCGGCGGCGAGTAGGGCCGCGCTGTCGGTGCCGCCGGAGTAGCAAACCAGCGCCGAGCCGCCCGCGCGCAACAGGCAGACGAGCCGTTCTAGTTTGCCTTCAGCCGATGTGTTCGTGCTCATGCCCGAGGCAGAGCCATATCACGCGCGCAACGTTTCAGCTCGCCCCGTGTGGGGCTCAGCCCCCGGCTTGGGCGCCCATCGCTCGGCAAGAGTAGGGATTTCAAATCGCTCAAAAGTGTCAGCGGCCCGCACCGTCCGTGTCACGCCGAGCCCGCATGATGATTCGATAATCCGCCCTAATCCGACCGGTCGGCGAAACCGGACCGAAAGCCAGTGCCGGTAAGCTGAGGCAGAAGCTACGTAGAGCCGCCTTAGGCTTAAGTGCATTTGAGCGGATTTGTCCTTCACAGCCCCCGCCCGGCGCAGTATGTACTGCCTGGCGCAGGGCACACCCAAACGGGAGAGCGCAAAGCAATGCACGTCAAAGGTATGGTTCAAGTTGCCGGTGTCACGTACCGCATCGTTCGCATCGAGCGAGGGATGTACGACGTGGTCCGCATCTTGGACGACCAGCGCGTCGGTCAGTTCAGAACGATACCGCGCGTTGAGGTAACAGCCGCGTCTGCGCCCGACGAGACCATGGCGGAGATCGCCAAGGCCGCCGTCAAATGGGGCAAGACCAGCTGGGTTGGCCGACTCAGCTTCGCGTGAGCCAGCCTACTAAGAGGGTCCGGGTGGGATCGCTGGAGCTCGATGCGTTGAGCAGGGCAGAAGCGATCGACGCCATCGTGCGCCTGGTTCGTGAAGGACGCGGCGGGACGGTCTTCACGCCCAACGTCGATCACGTCGTTCAAGCCGAGCACGACCCAGCATTTCGCGAGGCTTACGGCCGGACTTCGCTGTCGCTCGTCGACGGAACACCGGTGTTGTGGGCGGCCCGCTTGCTCGGGACCCCGCTGCCCGAGAAACTGTCCGGGTCGGATTTGTTCGAACCGCTAGTCGAACGTGCGGCTCAGGAGCGGTTGCGCGTCGTGCTGCTGGGCGGCGCCCCTGGCGTTGCCGAGCTGGCCGCGCGAAACCTGCGTGAACGCATTCCCACGCTGCAAGTCGTCGATACGCTTGCTCCGCGGCTCGCCCTGACGGCTACCGAGGGAGAGCGAGCCTGCGTGGAGCGGTTGCAGCGAGCGCGGGCTGATCTGATTTTCGTCTGCTTGGGCGCGCCCAAACAGGAGCTGTTTAGCGATCGCAATCGGCAGGCGTTGGCGCCGGCGGTCCTGGTGGGCTTCGGTGCCGCCGTGGATTTTGCTGCTGGCACCGTGCCGCGCGCCCCGCGGTGGGTCTCGCGGGCGGGGCTGGAGTGGGCGTTTCGGCTCGGTCGCGAGCCGCGGCGCTTGGCTGCCCGCTACCTCTTCCGCGATCCAGAGTTCGTAAAGATCATCGCCGTGCAGGCGTTGTCGCGCAGCGCTTGAGTCGCGGCGGCGCTCACAGCATCCCGCGCAGCGCGCCGTCGCCAAACTGCAACGTGGTCGGCTGGCCGTCGTTCGTGACGACGACGGCCTGAGTCATTCCGCCCAGCGTCCACAGATCGGTCCGCTTGTCGGCGAGCGGCGCGTGGATGACGAGCACATGGTGTTGGTCGATCAGATCGTGAATGGCGCGCTCGAACTCTGGTGATGCCAACAGACCCGGCGAGCGGAGCCGACCTTCCATCAGCGCGTGAAGGTTGGGCGTGCAGCGAACGACGACCCACGGCCGCGGTCGTGCATCATGGCGGCGGCTGATCAACTGCTGCGAGAATCCTGCGCCAGCCGGCGGGTTGACGGCGAGCGCCTGGTGCAGCTCGGGTTGGTCGAAATCGGCTTCGACCAGCAGCACGCGCGCTCCGCTGTGGGCGAGGGCGAATGCGAGCGAGCAGGCCATTTGCGTCCGGCTTTGACTGGACGCGCCGGTGACAACGATGCTCACGCGGCGTACCGACGCTTGCTTGAGCACGGCGTCGCGCAGCGCGACGGTTTCGGGAAGCTCGAGAGGCACGTTGGCGTGCCACCCCGCGGGGACATCATGCGGGGTGACGCCGGAGGCGGCATTGGACGGCTGCAGCGGCGGCACCACCGAGTCGGGCGAAGGAGAGCTGAATGGTTCGCTAGCGGGCTCACGCTCTTCGCGCATCGCGCTGACCTCGAGCGGCACCATCGAGCCCATCACCTGCGTCTTCCAGCGGCCGCGCTTGCGCGGTGCGTCCTCGGCTTCGTCGGCTCCCTCGGCCGGAGGCGCCGGAGGCGGCAGCGTCTCGAATCGCGCGGCCCACGTCTCCGCCTCCGGATCGAGTGCGGGCGGACGACTCACGATTTGCGCCTGCTGGCCGCTCGCGAGGGGCGAAGCAGACCGGCGCGGGACGGGCTGCGCCGGGGGACGCTGCGACTGTAGCGGTGACAAGTGCTCGACCGACGTTCGTTTGACGCCGTCGAGCGGCCCGATCGGCGGTGGGTGCGAGGAAGAGACCGAATAGCTGCCCGCGCCAGGCGGTGGTCGGGAACCGAAAAGCGGCGCGGTGGCTGGCGCGTGGGTCGTGGTCGGGGCGGCCAGCGCGGTGTCGGCCAAAGGCGACGGCTCGCCTTGAGCCTGCATGCCGCCGGGCGACGTACGGCGACGAACGGCGGTGACGGCATGTGGCTGCGCGCTAGGCGAGCCTGCCCCCGTCGACGGTCGGGACAACACTACGGTGCGCTGCACCGCGATCGGGCCCGGCGGCTCCGAGCCAGACCGACCCGCGGGGGGCGGATCGCTGCGCTTCGGCGGCGGCTCACTGCGCGACAACGGCGGCTCACCGCGGCCGTAAGCGGTAGTCGCCGCTGGCGGATCCTTGCCCTTAGGCGGCGCGTCACTCGCGGGGAGCTGCGGCGGCGGTGGGTCGCTGGGCTTGGGTGGCAGCTCGCCGGCAGCTCGTTGCGACGGCGGCGCACCACTGCGACCAGCTCCGGCGCGCAGAGCCTGGCGCCGCGCGGGCTCGGCCTTGCGCGGCAGCACGTACGCGACCATCGCCGTCGCCAGCGATAGCAGCGCCGCGACGAGGCTCAAGACGAGGCGATTCGGCGTGAGCGGCGAGCTCGGCAGGCCCGCGCGCGCCGTGACGTGCGCGCGCACCATCGGGTGCGGGTTGGGGACGTTGGCGCTGGCCTGCGCGGCCGCGAGATCGGCAAGCAGCGCGCGCCATTGGCTGGTCAGCTCGGGCGCCACGCTCGGAGGCGAGGCGGGGCGCGGTTGCTTCAACGCGGCTTCTCGGCGCAAAATCGTGGTTTTTAGTTCGGTCAGGCGGCGATTCAAGAGCTCTGGATCTTGGCCAGGCTCTGCGTACGGATTGTCGACCGCGCCACTCGCCAGTCGCTGTTCGATTTGGCGCTTCTCTGTGCGTAGCAGTTCAAGGCCGCCGTCGGCCGTGCTGCCGGTGCTCTTCCCGGTGCTCTGCTCGAGCGTCATCTCAGGATGAGCTGTGAGAAATTCGGTGACCGCGCGAGTGCGCGCCGCGAGTGCCAAGGCGGGCGCCACGTCCTCTGGCGACGCCGAAAGCTTCGGCACCAGCGCCACCGCGCGATCCGCTAAGCGGTTGGAGATCCGCTGCACACTCTGCGGATCACTGCCGCGAAACTCGACCGAGAACCCGAGCGCGCCGCGCGACTGGACGCGGATGCCGGCGCGCAGCCGCCCGATCGGATCCGGCGAGCGCAGCTCCGGCGGCAGCTCCATCGCGATCGTCGCCAGCTCTTCGCGCTCGAGCAGCACGGCTTCGACGCGACCAGCCAACGCGACGGGATTGACGACCTGCGCGCCGCCGTCGAGCACGAACGTCGCCGCGGTGCCGTAGGTGCGCGGCCACAACGCGACCGCGGTCGCAGAAAGCAACAGTACCGAACCGCCAGCGGCGAGCGCCGTGATGCGACGGCCCCCGTCCGCGCTGCTCATCGCCGCGGGAGGGCTGGAGCTAGGTGAGGGACCCTTCGGAGGACTCTGTGTCATGAAAGAACGGCGCCGCGGACCGGGCGAGTTTGCCCTTCAGCCGAGGATTTTGCACGCCCGGATCGGTTCCGGCAAAGTAAAGGTTTTGCCGTAGCGTAGGGGACGCGGCCGGGCGGCCGTGCACATCCCCGGGTTTACGAGCCGGTGCCGCCCAGGACCACGGGGACGGTCCGCGCCAGCACGTAGATGTCCAGCCACGGCGACCAGCTGCGAACGTACTCGACGTCCATGTGCAGACGCCGCTCGAAGGTCGAGGCGTTGCGTTCCGTCACTTGCCAAATGCCGGTGAT
The DNA here is from genome assembly GCA_038230915.1 of Polyangiales bacterium. GTDB lineage: Bacteria > Myxococcota_A > Polyangia > Polyangiales > Polyangiaceae > PMG-095. The sequence continues at coordinate 201,182 of JBBRMI010000002.1, forward strand.
GCCCGGCTTTACGCGCAAAATGATGGCTTCTTTCTGATCCATCTCCGGGATCTCGCGTTCCAAATACGGGCGCGGTCCCACCAGGCTCATGTCACCGACCAAGACGTTCCACAGCTGCGGCAGCTCATCTAAGCTGTATTTGCGCAGGAAACGTCCGACTCGAGTGACGCGCGGGTCAGCAGTCAGCTTGTGAAATTCTTCGTACTCGGCGCGCAGCTTGCTGTCGCGCTGCAGCACCTCGGCCAATCGCTTTTCGCCGTCGCCGTGCATGGTGCGGAACTTGAGCGCCGGAAACCGCACGCCGTCCTGTCCGAGTCGCTTGTTGTAGTAAAAAATTGATCCGCGCGAGTCGAGCTTAATCAGGAGCGCGACCAAGAACAGGATGGGGCTCACCATCAGCAGCGCGAGACTCGTGATGCCGATGTCCATCGCGCGCTTGGCGAGGCGCGGTCCAGTCAGCAGCAGCTGGCGGCGCACCTCGATGCCGAGCACTCCGCCCAGATCACGGGTGGCGGCGCCGAAGTACGCCAGGTCGAACAGGTCCGGAATGGCCAGAACGCTCTGAAACGACTCGGCGTAGCGCTCGATGATGCCGAGCAACGCCGAAGCGTCGGCTTCCGGCATGGCGACCACCGCGAAACGGATCTTGAGCCGCTGCGACAAGATCGGCGCAAGCTCCAAGCTGCCCAGCACCGGTACTTCTTCGATCTGCGAGAAGTTCGCCCACGCGCTGCGCGTCGACGGGCTGTCCGGCGTCGACTTCGGCGGCTCGCCGCTGCTCTCGGGCACGGCCTCGACCTCGATATCGTCGTCGCCCCAGGTCGCGCGCAGTGTGCCGTGCTTGAGCGGATCGTCGTCGAGCACCGCCACCGGCTTCAAACCGAGCTGCGGACGCCGTTGCAGCGTACCGACGACCGCGCGCCCGACACGCCCGGCGCCCAGCACCACCACCGGCTGGCCCCACCAACGCTTACGGGCGAATTTGTGGCGCAACGCTGCGCGCGTGAGCGGCACGAGAAAGATGCTGGAGAACCAGGTGACCAGCCAGGCTAGGTGCTGCACGCCGTCCCAGCCGCCGCTGCGAACCAGGAACGAAACCAGCCACATGCCGGCACAAACGAAAGTGATCGCCAGCGTGCCGCGGCGGATCTCTTCCGGCGGGCTTGGCGGCGTGGCGGCGTACAGCTGAACGTAAGTGAAGATCAGCACGCACAGCGGGAGCACAGCCAAGATGCCGTAGCGCTGCACGCGACCCGGCGCATCGTGGCTGACCAAGAGCCAGGCTGCGCCGGTCGAGATGGCGAGCGCCAGCACATCCGCGAGCACGACCACCACTTTGGTCAACCGTGGTCGGCAATGAACCGTCAGGCCCATGATCGACGGCGTCTCACGCGCACGCGTCTCGAGGTCGCGCGCCTTACCCTTGTCGCGCGTCACGCGCACCTGCTCGAGCAGCGCTTCGGCGATGGCTCGCCCATCGCAGGCGCCCATGCGCTTCAAGATCGCGCCGACGTGGCCGCCTTCTTCGGTTTGCAGCTTGAGGGCTGTGCGCAGCTGCTCCGCCGTGATCCGCCCGCGTCGCAGCAAGATTTGCCCAAGCTCATCGCCGCGCTTGCGGCGGCGCTTGTAAAACGCGGGCACCTGCTGGTTCGCGTCTTCGTTCGGGTCGGTCGGCGCTACTTCCGTCAACTTAGTCTGCTGGTCATAGCGCTTGTCCGCGCCTGCTGGAAGGGCGGTGCGAGGGCGCCATCAGATCGAGACGTTCGAGCCAGCCGCAAAATGCCCCTCCGGCCCGTCGCTAGTTGACAAGCACCTTGCGAAAGTAGGCGATGGTTTCCTTTAGCCCATCTTCGAGCCCGACCTTGGGCTCCCAACCGCCGAGCTTGGCCCGCGCCAAGTCGATGACCGGTCGGCGCTGTTTCGGATCATCTTGCGGCAGCGGTAGAAACGCGAGCTTGGATTTGGAGCCGACCAAGCTCAGGACCTTCTCGGCCAGCTCCAGCATCGTGAACTCGCCTGGGTTGCCGAGATCGAACAGCGGGTTCGAGAATAAGTGCTGGACGTTGCGCTTGGTGCCGGTGAAGTAGTTGTCGACGCACAGCACGTCGTCACCGCGCGCCAAAAGACGCTCGCACAGGTGCGAACCGATGAAGCCCGCCCCACCGCTCACCAGGGTCTTGTTCAAGCAGCTTCGCTCAATAGCCGGCACATCTCCGTGTGTCGAGATTCGGTTGTGGCTGCCCACACTCCAGGCCTATGCCGGGCTCAGCGTCAGCGTCAGCGTCAGCCTGAAGCACACGGCGGCCACTCGGCCGAATCACATCGCGCCGACGATACTACTGGCACTGCGACGCGCGGATCCGTCCCATGAAAGCGTTGGGCGGCAGCCATTCGCCTTGATACGAGTAGTCGTAGTTGCGCGTGATGCCGGTGCCTTCGCCGAGGTCATTCCAGGTGCCGATCGTGACCAGGTTCGAGGTCTCGGACGCCTTCAAGTACTGCTCGAGCAGCTCGGGCCCTTTGACGAGCAGATCGCTGGCGCTTGCCTGCACGGTGCCCTTGTCGCGGCCAAGCGAGTCCCACTTGACCATGAAGTGATCGAACGTCACGCCCTTCATGTCGGAGTGGCTCAGCTGGTTGTCGGAGAACGTGTTCCAACGGAATTGCGAGTCGGCGATGGCTGCGGTCCCAGCATCTTGGAAGAACGCGCGATCGACCGCCAAGAATGGCTCCGCGCCGAACTCGGCCTTGAATAGCTCTTTTAGGCGGCCCAGCGTTGCCGCCGATTTCGACTCGGGCTTGAGCGTACCTGCGTTGTAAAACGCGATCAGCGGCTTACCTTGGTAGCGGTACCAATGTTGGCTCGGCACCGCGCGGTAGAACATCTGCCACTTCTTGTAGATCAGCTGCGCGGCCGCCTCGCTATCGTCGAAGCTCGGCAGTTGCGACCACGGATCACCGGCTTTGCCCCAGCCCCACGTATCGTCGAACATCGCCACCTGAATGCCGCCGTCGTCGTCGTCGAGCGCTTGCACCAATTGCGGTAGCTGCGCGATGTCGGGACCGAAAGTGTTGAGCAGCAGGAACTGCAGGCCGGTCCAGCGCGCGTCCAGCAGCTCTCGCCGCCAAAAACCGGGGTTTGCGGGGTTGTAGTAGCCCTGATCATTGCTGCCGAAACCGAGCAACGGTGTCTTCAGGCTCATGCCCGGAGCATGCGTGTTTGCCCAGTCCATGCCGCAGTTGGTGCGCGTTGGGCAATCGCTCCAGTACATCAGCACCGCGCCCATGTCGCGTGTACCACGGCGGCTGCAGGCTGCGGTGAGCTCGACTTGAGCCTGCCACGGATCGGTGTACTGCAGCGTGCAGCTGCGCGACGCACGCGTACAGAGCATGCGAACGAGGTCGACGCGGCGCATGTGCCTTGTCGTGCGGAGCTGGCCAGCCAGATCCGTGACCGTCGCCGCGTCGGGCTCGGTGCCGGTGATCTGACACTGCGCGGCGCGCACGAAGGCTTCGGGTGTTTTGCCCAGGTTCACGTCGACGATCGTCGCCTTCTGGCACGGACCGGCGAACTCGGAGCGCAGCTGAAAATCGGTATCTTGGGGCAGTGACCCGTTCGGGTTGCCGCCGCTGCTCATCGAACTCGAGCTACCGGCGGGGCTGGCGTCGTCGCCGGCGTAGGCGCCGGAGCCGCGCGAGCAGGCGCAGAGCAGTGACAGTGCGATCCACGGAGCGAGCTTCATGCAATTGGCCTTTGCGGGTTCACTCCAGGAACGCGACGTCGTCGAGCGTGAAATCCCAAGGAATCGCGTCTTTGGACGTGAAATTCAAGGCCACGATCGTCTTGACGTCGAACTTAGTCTTGTCACCCCAGCCGGTTTGCTTCAGCTGGTCCCAGGTGATTTCATAGACCTTGGACTCCTCGCTCAAGTCCTTGATCACCTTCATGTAGTGGTCGTAGCACTTCTTGCAACGACCGAACTCCGGCATCGTCGCGACCGTACCGATCAGGAACTTCATCGGCGTTTTGCCGGAAGCCTTGAACTTGATGCCGCGGTACTTGCTGGCGTCGACGGGCGTCAACATCGGCGCGCCGATCAGGTTCGTGCCGACGCCGCCGCCCCATTCGGTGTAGCCCTTACCGGTGGTGTGCAGCGCGCCGTCTTTCACGGCGCTCATGAACTCTTCGACGGACGGCGGCATCTTCTCGCCCTTCGGGCTCTTATCGCTGTAAACGAACCAGCTGCCGGGCGGGCTCAGACTCTCGCCGATGTTCGAGATGCTGGCGCCGTCCCAAATCATCGTACCCGTCGGCACCACCGCCTCGACCAGCGGTTCTGCGCCCTTGGCGTCACCCGCGGCGCTGTCGCCCTTGGCGTCACTCGCCGTGTCGGCGCACGGCTGCGCGCCCTGCGGACCTATGCAACTAGCCACCGAAAGCAAGGCGCCCGCCGACAATGAGAATTGCTTGTAGCTCATGAATTTTCCCGAGGAGATGCCGCTATTCCGACCACGCCGCTGCCAGAGTGGATATTCCGAATGCTGGATCAACGCGCAGAAATCGCTGGATTTTAGCCAACCGAACGCGCTTTTTCGCGGAGCCGTTGATTCAGAACTATCACGTGGCGAGTCTCTCGCAAGCGAAAACGTAGGCAAATATCGCTGTTTACCAATCGCGCGCGTCACGCGGCCAATCCCGGAAGTTTGCAGTATTTCGCGGTAAAACGCGTGAATTGACCACGATTTCCTTTGACCTGACCGGCGCTGTCGGTCAATTCATGTGCTGCGAAACGTGGATCTCGGAGTGACCGTCGTTCGTGAATAGCTAGCGACTGCCGACTCCACATCGCACGCGTGAAACTGCGTCTCGGGCCCGCCGCCTCTCGGTGGCGTGCGGCTTCGCGTCAGGCATTGGCCAGGCGGCGGTTCGGGCGCCTTTTGAGCACAACCATGGGTGAGAAAATGAATCGGACTAGTACCTGGCTAACTTTGGGCAGCATCGCAGTAATGTTCGCGCTCGGCACGGCCTGCGCCTCGGGCGGGGGCGACGACAGCAGCACCACGACGGCCGGCAAGGGCAGCGGCGGCTCGTCATCGACGGCGGGTGGCGTCGGCAGCACGGTCCTGCCGACGTCGGGCAGCTCGACTGGTGGTACGGCTTCGACGGCTGGCAGCTCCTCCGGCAGCTCTTCGACGGCTGGCAGCTCGACCGGTGGCACGAGCGCCACCAGCGTGTGCACCGGCATGACCACGATCCTCCCGGTCGGCCTGGCGTACATCGACAACTTCGACGGAGGCCTGCGCACCGATGGTTGGTATTCGTTCTCCGACACGTCGCCTCCCGACACACCGAACAAGCCGTTGTTCGAGACCGGCGGCCCAACGATTTTCGCGACCGGTAAACTCGCCCACATCGTGGCGACCGGCATCAAAGCCCCAGCCATGATGGGCTACGGCGCCGGCTTCGGCTTCAACCTCGTCGATCCGTCGAAAGAGAAGTGCATCGATCTGAGCGCCTTCGAAGGCATTTCGTTCTGGGCGAAGGGCACGGCCGGCGCGGACAATGCACTGCAGTTCCAGGCTGTCGTTCCCGAGACCGCGCCGACCAAGGACGGCGGCGACTGTCCGATGATCGCCGACAAGCCCGGGCCGGATTGCTACCTGCATCCGTCGAAGATGCTGACGCTGACGGCTGACTGGAAGCAGTACACGATCAAGTTCGCCGATCTGAAAGCCAAGAAGGCCACTTGGAAGAACCTGATCCTCGGCTTCAACATGATTACGCCCGGCCCCGCGTACGAGGTGCAGGTGGACGAGTTCTCGTTCTACGTCACGGGCATGGTGCCGGCCGGTCACGTCACGCCGCCCACCGACGGTGCCGGCGGCGCACCGATGTGAAGTAGTCTCGCCTCGATTCTCGCCCATGAAATTCTTCGCCGCCGCGCTCGTTCCGCTCCTGCTCACGCTCTTGCCCGGTTGTTTCGACCGGCGCTTGGTACCCGTAGAGGGCTCGGACGAAAGCGCAGAGGTCGAGGAGCAAGACCTGGGGCCGTTCCAACTCAAGCCGGAGTGGAGCGGCCCTTGTCAGCGCGCTGAGCAGGTCGATGTGAATCTGGGCAACGCGCCGGAGGTGTTCGTGCGCGCCGCGCATTGCCAAGCCGCAGGCACGGAACCGAGCAAAGACGTCGTGAGCCAATGGGCTGGGCGACTCAAGAATCGCGGCAGAGTCCGGCGTCTGGATGCCGTACTGAGCTTCTGTAAGGAAGCCGGTCGGAAATGCGATCTCACGTACTCGGATCCGTGGGCCAAGGACCCGGACCAACTCGGACCGCCGCCGGTCAAGAAGCTGAAGCGCGATCTAGGTGCGGTCTTCATGTTCTTCTTCAGCTGCCCGCACGATACGAACTGCGACATGAACTGGGCGAACACGCACGCGCCCGGCATGGACACGAAGGATCCGCTACTCGCGTTCGGTGACGCGAAGAGCGACTACTATTCGCCTCTGCGCGCCGGTTTCTGGCGCCGCGAGCTGTCAGACGCGAAGTACGCCGGGCTCGACTTCTTGATGCCCAACACGTACGGCCCGGACATCGAGGACGGCAAGCTCAAGCCGTTGGAAGATGCGCTCGAGAGCTTGCCCGACCCGGTCAAGATCGGCTTCTTCGACGACACGTGGACGTGGGGCCAACCGTACTTCTCGGAGTTCTGGAAGACGAAGCCTGATCTGAACGATCCAGAGCAGGCGGCCACACTGATCTACGAGCACAAGTGGAAGGCGTTTTTCTCGCAGATCAACCCGAAATATTGGTACCGCTTCAAGGGCCGCCCATTCATCTACTTTTACAATGCCGGCAGCCTGGCCCCGCGCAGTAAAAGCGGTCCGGTCGTGAAGCTGTTGAAAGAGAAATTCAAGGCCGACTTCGGGGTCGAGCCGTTCGTCGACGCCGATGGTGCCTACTTCGACGATCCGTCGATGGAACAAATCGCTGACGCGAAGTATCAGTGGTTCACGTTCAGCACGCCCGAGAAACGCAGCCGCTCGACGCTGAACGGTCACATCATCGATCACACGATGGTGAAGTGGGACGCCACCGGCCGCGACCACGTCGGCGAGCCGCCGCGTCCGGGTGATCTCGTCGTCAAAGACGACCGCTTCTTGCGCAAGATCCTCAAAGAGTCGGAGGATGCCGAGGTTTTGGTGATCGCGACTTGGAACGACCTCGGTGAGGGCACCGGGTTCAATCGCAACTACGACTATTATTTCCACGGCCAATGGCAGCGCCCCGATTACTTCATGCGCGTGACTCGCCAGGCCCAAAGCGGAGCGCTCAAGTGAAGCGCGGCTGCTGGCTCGGTCCGCTCGCGTTGCTGGTGCTCGGCGCCTGTTCGGGTGAGGGCAACACCGGGCGGCCCGCGCCGAATCTCGAGCTGTGGTCACTCGTGCCGTGGGCGGACCACGCCACGCCGCAGTTCGAAGCCGACGGCAAAAAGGTCAAGGTGTCGGCCGAGCCGTATTTCCCACCGATCGCCAGCAATTTTCCGGATCCCGGTTCGCACACGGTCGACTGCGGCGCGCTCGCCGACATCGAGCTGTCGCCATACTACCTCGACAACTTCGAGCCGCGCGGTGGCGGCACTCGCGGCATAGCGCCTGGTTGGTCGGCTTACGACGACGGTAGTGACGGCGCGTTTCGGGTACCCGGCGACGTCGATTGGTACCCCGGTTGGTCTGCCCAGTACGGCGCCTCGACGTTTGGCCTGGCTGCCGACGCTCAGGTCGGCGAGCGGCCGATGTGTCAGCTCGACGCAAGCGGCAACGCCCTGCCCAACGATTGGGCGCTCCACTACCGCGGCGGTCGCTTCAACTATTACGGCGGTGGCATGTCGCATGCGTTTGCGGCCGAGCGCGAAGACCCGCTGGCCCCCTCAGAGCTGCAGGGCAAGGCGATTGTCGGTTGCCTACCAGACTCGGATCTCTGTCCCTGCCAGAGTGGCGCTGCCGATTGTGCGCGTTCGGAGCGTGTCTCGGGGATCGATGCCGGGCGTCACGATTCCGTGGAGCGCGCCGGAGCCCGAAGATAGCGGTTTTCAGTTCAATTTCGGCGGCTACATGAGCGCCGCGGCGCGGCTTTCCACCAACAGCCGCGCGCGTGCCACCAACGACCAATTCAACACCACGCTGCGCGGTCTGCCGCAAACCGTCGACGTGTATGGCGCCGTGCAGGGCACGAACGCTCCGCCGGGCAGCTGGGTGGAGCTGCGCTTCGACTACGGCAACTCGATCGTAAAATCGGTGGTCAAGCTCAGCACCTGGAAGCCGACGCGCGGTCAGAGCTGGATCGAGACGAGCAGTCAAAACTGGGTCAACGAGGCGTTCCTGGTCTTCACCGCGCCTACCACCGGTGACCTGAGCTTGCACTGGACGGTCGGTGCGTTCCGCAACACCTATGGGGGTCTCGGCCAGTACGGGGTGGGGCAGTACAACGCGGCGATCATCGGCGCACCGTTCGGGCTCGGCGAAACGCTTAGCTTGCAGTACGCGGTCACCGACAGCCTGTCGTTGATTTTAGAGCACGGCATCATGGGGCGCGCCGGCAAGTTCGCGCCTGGGTCTGGACCGAACGTTTGGGACCACGCGCCGACCGCGTCGACACCGTCCGCGTTCGTCAATCACCTGCACGCCGGCTTCTCTCTATCGGGCGAGGTGCCGATCCAAGGCGGTTTGCATTACCTCTCGAACTGGGCTCAAGACGAGCGCGATCAGATTGACGATCCGAAGACCTTCTTCATCGACGAGAGCCATCGCCCCGATCCGAAAATGACGGTTGTTGGCGCTGATTTGCGCATGATTAACAACTACTTGGGCAACGCTGCCGTCGCCGTTTCGTACGCCGACGCCAAGTACGCGCAGCTGCTCAGCGGCATGAACTACTTCGGCGCCGATACCGGTGATCTGCTGACCAAGCGTCTGCTCGGGCAGATCGGCGGCGGCACTGGGAAAATCCTCACGCTTGGCGCTGAGTACAACTTCAGCTGGGGGAAGTTCCTCTGGTACCCGGACGCTTTCTGGGGCGACGGCCCGGATCTGGTCAACAGTTTTTTTGCTGACGTCGTGCACGTCCAGAGCAGCGACCCGAACTTCAACAATCGGCTGATCTACAAGTTCGGCACCGAGGCCACCTATCGCATGTTTCCGTGGCTCGCGGCGTCGTGTCGCTACGATCACGTGGCGCCGAACTCGAGCGATAGCAAAGAGACTTTCAACGTGATCAGCCCCAAGTTGATCTTCAGAAGCAACTGGAACAGTCACGAGCAAGTAGTGCTGAGCTACACGCGCTGGCTCTTGGGCAAGCACACCCACGGTGAAGCGCCCAACGACTACATGCAGCCCTACGAGCTCGACGATCAGATGTTCGCCCTCAACTTCGGGATGTGGTGGTGAAGAACATGAACAAGTACCTAGGTTTTTCACTGGGCTCGCCGCCGTCCCGCTGTGGGCTGCTCGGCGCCTTGGCGGCGGCTCTGCTGCTGGTCACGCCGACCGCCCATGCTGAGGACAAGAACGACAAGAAAGGCGATGCGGGCGATGTCGGCCTCGGCTTGGCGCCAGGCTCGCCGCAGGTCGGGACGCTACCGGGCGGCGTGCAGCCTTCGTACGGCCAGCGGTCGACCGACGAGCAAGACTTTCGCTTCGACTATCACGGCATCTTGATCATGCCGCTGCGCGTGGGTTTGAACAAGCGCACGGGCCCGATAACGGCTGACCAGAGCCAAAACGTCATCCACGCGCCGCCCGTGGTGCCCGACTATCAGGAGTCGTTCAACTACACGAGCGTCGTACCCAACCCGTACGCGCAACTGGCATTCTCCTACGGAAACTCAGTCGTCACCGGCACGGCCGTCATCGTCGCGCGCTCCGCCAGCACGGCGACGAGCTTTTTCCAGCCGCCGCTGCAGTCTGGCATCACCGACGCGTTCGTCAGCTTCAATCTACCGAATCTGGCCAAAAATTCGCACATTGAGATCAACGTGGGCGCGTTCTCGAACGCTTACGGCGCGATGGGCGAGTACGATCTTGGGCGTTACGGAACGCCGCTGATCGGGCGGATCAACGGTGTCGGCGAGAATGTCGCGGCGCGCTACGCGCTTGGTGACTTGGTGCTCGACGTCGAGCAGGGCGTGCAAGCCCAGTTCGACAAGGCGCCGATCGGCATCGCGCCGGAAGGTTGGAACGGCTTCGGCGATCCGGTGGCGGGCACGAGCTTGGTGCACCACGAGCACCTCGGCATCGGTTACCGGCGCCAAGCGACGCTGGGCCTGCACTACATTCAAGCCTGGAGCCAGGATGATCGCGCGTCGCAGGTGTTGGCACCCGACGGCACGATCACCACGATGGCCGCCGACCTTCGCTTCTCAGCCAGCCACCTCGGCCACCTGTATGTCGGCGCGGCGTATACCAAGGCCGCGCACGCGGCGTCGGTCGGTCGCATCGTCGAGACCCAGAACGCTGTCGGGGGACGCGGGCTGATTCAGAATTACCTCGGTCCCAACGGCCGGCAAGGCACCGGCTCGCTGCTGACGATCGGCGGACAATACGATCTCAGCCTGGCGCATTTGCTGCTGTATCCGCACACGTTCGATGGAAAATCACACGATTTAGTGTTGTCCTTGTTCGGTATGTACACGCGAACGCAAAGCGACGACCACACGCGCGATGCCAACCGGAATTGGCTGTACAACGGCATCAACATGCTCAAGGTCGGGGCCGAGGGCACGTACACCTTGACGTCGTGGTTCGCGTTCGGCGGTCGACTCGACCACGTCAGTCCGCAGAGCGAGTTTCCGGGGCGCGACTTCAACATCATCTCGCCGCGGGTGATCTTCCGCAGCGATTGGCAGAGCCGCGACCAGGTCGTGGTTCAGTACTCACACTTCCTCTACGGCAAACACCCGCTGGTGAAGAGCGGCTACCCGCTGGTCGACGCGCCTGGCCTCAAGCCGGACGCCGACATGATCTCGCTCTCGGCCAATATGTGGTGGTGAAATCGGCATAGGGGCCGAGGTAATCCCTCGGTCCCCGGCCACACCACCCGGCATGGGTCCGCACCGGGCGGTTCGAAGAGTTGAGGTTACGAGGCCAGTCGGGGGATGCCCAGCTCGTCGAAGTAGCTGTCTCGCAACGCTTCGGCGGGTAGGGCAGGCCTTGTCCCTGGCTGCCCAGCTGGGCAGCCTCGCTGCAGACGAAAACTCGGCCTACCTGCCCTGTCGCATCACGTCACCGTGCGGCTCGAGATTCACAGGGAGTCGGAGATGGCGAGGAGGCGAAAACGCATTTCTTGTTCGGAAGACCGAACAAGAAATGTTTGCCCTGGAGCGAGCAGACGCAGCGCCAGCCTGATGCGTCGAGGTGACCGGTCCACCCTCAAAAAAATCTCCCAACCTCCCCCCCTCCCTGTAAATTCTCGAGACTGGAGCTGGCGTTACAAAACGAAAAACGCCGTACGGCGGTGGTCGACCTTCGCCGCGCTTCCAAGTTGCTAGCGCGGCGCCGTTACTTGCAGGCGCCCTTGTAGGCCACTGACGTGCCGGCTGCGTTGGCGCTGCATGAGTTGCCGTACGGCTTGCCGTCGCAGCCGCAGACCGGATCGAATTGCGCGGTGCAAGCGTCGGGTTTTACCTTGCAGTCTCCGGTGCCATCGGCATTGCCACACGCCATGTCCGCTGGGTAATCGCAGAAGTAGCCGCTCGCGCACGCCTTGCCGAGAAGGCCGCCACACGTGCCGCCTGACGCACCACAAGCGCCAGTGTGATCGATCGAAGCTCCAGCGAGCGTGGCCGTGCAATTGTTGCCGTAGGTCATGCCGTCGCAGCCGCAGACCGGATCGTAGAGAGCGTCGCACGCAGTGCCGGTCGGGATTTTTGCACAAGTGCCGGTCGCGTCGGCGCGGCCGCACATTGCCGCCGGGGTGTACAGACAGTACTCATCGGCGGCACACGTATCGCCGGCTCGCGCGCCGCACGCCGTGCCCTTACCGCCGCATTCGCCGGTCTTGGCCACCGAAATGCCAGCGCCTGCGGCCACGCAGTCGCTGCTGTACGTCATGCCGTCGCAGCCGCAAACCGGAGCGTAGATTTCGGTGCAGAGTTGGGGCTTCGGGGCGCACTTGCCGGTTTGGTCAGTGGCGCCGCACTGCGCGCTCGCCGGGAAGTTGCAGTACTGATCAGCCGTGCACTTGAGACCCTGCAGGCCGCCGCAGGTGCCGCCACTGCCGGGGGTGCCGCCCGTGCCGGTACCGCCACCGCCGGTACCGCCGCCGCCGGACGCGCATTCGCCTTCGCTTGCGACCGACACGCCGGCGCCTTGTGCGGTACAGGCGTTGCCGTAGGTCATGCCGTCGCAGCCGCACACCGGCGCGTACTGCTCGGTACACGCTTCGGGTTTGGCTTTGCAGAGGCCGGTTTGGTCGCCGGCGCCGCACCTGGCGTCGCTTGGGAAATCACAGAACAAGCCGGCAGCGCAGCTGGTGCCGAGCAGGCCGCCGCAGGTCTTGCCGGCGGGGTTGCCTGTGCCGGTGCCGCCGGTACCGGCGGTGCCGCTCATGCAATCGCGGGCTGTCGGACAATCGTCGCCGACCTCGCCCGAGTTGCTGCAGCCTTTGGCGCCGAGCGCCAGCGGTGAAAGCGCCAAGATGGGCAACAGCCAAGCCCAGTGCGCGCGTGAAACGGTGCGATACTTGTTGTTTGGATTAAGCGACATAACGGTCCTCTTCTCACTCTCCCCGAGACATTTGCGAAAGCCTGGTCTTGGCGCGCTCGCGTTCCTGCTGCAAAAGGCCGGCAGGGAAACGCGCCTCATGCTCGTGAATCAGCGCGGCCGCGCGTGCGCGATGGCCCGCGCTAAGCTCCGCGAACGCGCTGTCCAACAGGCGCGTTTCCTCCGCCAAGGTGCTGCCGACTTGCGGCGCACGTGCCGGTGGTTCGGCCGTCGCGAAGTCACTTTGTGAAGGGTGAACCGCGTTCGGCGGCGTCATGCGGGGTGACGCCGCATCGACTACAGCAGTTTTTACGGCGGGTGGCTGCGGGTGGCCGGGCGCTGCTGCCGCGTCTTCGGCTTCGGTCTCGAGTGTGCGGCTCGGCGCGTCCGGCGCGTGCGCGACCGTCAGCGGTTTGGTTTCGACCGCTGCCGCAAGCGTGGCGATCGATGCTTGCACCGGCGCGTGTCGCGCAGGCCGACCATCGAGCCACAAGCCGACGGTCGGAATCGCCACGACCGCCGCCAGCCCGACCTTCAAGCCCCACGACAACCCGGCTAGCTTCGTCGCCACGCCCGCCGTGCCTGCGCCAACACCGGACGCTGCCGCCGTTGTTGCGACGCCGTTACCGACCGCTACGCCGGCTGCCAACAGCCGTCGTCGAATCCGTGCCTGCGCGTCAAGCGTCGGCAAATCGAGGCGCAGCGCGTCTTCCAGCATGTCGTCGGGTTCGATGCTCATGGCGTGTTCCTGGTGGAGACTTTGCGGCGCGCGACCTCGGCCTCGAAGGCCAGACGAGCGGCGCGCAGCCGCGAATAGACCGTGTTGAGCGGGATGCCGACCACGTTGGCGATCTCGGGCGCCGACATCTGCTCGACGCGCGCCAGCACGAAGACCTCGCGCTGCTCGTCGCTCAGCGTCTCCAGCACTGCGCGCGCCAGCGCCAGCCGTTCGTTCGACACCGCTGCTCGTTCGCTGCTCTCGGCCAACACCAGCTCCGGTTGGCTGGGGCGCGTGGTCTCGAGCGAAGCTGGCTCGCGCCGCAGCCGCTCGCGGTACTTGCGCGCGATGCGCAGCGCGATCGCGTACAGCCACGTGCGTAGCTGGGACCCACCGTCGAAGTCAGCTAACCTGCGCTGTACGACGACGAACACGTCCTGCATGGCGTCGTCGAGCTGCGCGTCTGGGGTGCCCAAGCTGCGCAGGCAGCGCCACACGTAACGAAAATGCGCCTCGTAGACAGCCGCCAGGTCGGGCGCCGACGGGGCAGCGCTGCGCTCGTCCGCAGGCGGACCCTGCGGGAGGCGGCGACCCAGCGCTTCGGCGACCATGAACGTTTATCCGTCTTGGTCCGGAAATCCGTCTACCAGACCAGCCCCAAGCGTACGAAAGCCGAGCCGGCGAGCCATGGCACCTGGTAAATGTCGTGCGGCGTGCGTGTAAGATCTTGAGAATAATGATGAATCTGGAGGCGGCCGCGCACCGCGTTCAGTTGCCCTTCGGCCCCAAGCCCGGCCCCGAACGACTTGGTTTGGATCGGGACGAAGCCGAGGCCCAGCGTCGGCCCGGCTGCCCAGACACTGTCGCTTTCGGGCTTGGCAATGCCGGCGCCGCCTTCGCCTGACAGACGCTGCGCAGCGAACCCGAGACGCGCTTCCCACAGCCGCGAGGGCCGGAAGACACCGGTGACGCCAGCGCCCAACGCGCGCACGTTCAGGTGCTTGCCCACGACGTCGATCTTGAGCGCGGGCAACAAGTAGCGAAGGTTCGCACCGACACCGAAGCGTTGCCACAACGCTTTGCCTTCGAGCTCGAACGCCAGCACCGGCTTGGGCACGGTGCCAAAGGCGAGACCAGCGCCCGCACCGACGCTGAGCAGCGGGTACTCGCGGCGCGGCGCGGCAGGTGGCGGCGGTGCTGGTGATGGCGCCTCACGCTTGACCGGTTCGTGCATCAGCATCGCGACTGCGACGACGACAGAAGCGCGGAACAGCTCAGTGCAGCTCGGGTCGTCGAGCTCGCGCACTTCATCGTGAATCTGCACGCGCAGGTGAAAGTGATGGGCAGCTTCGGTGATCGAGACTTGCACGCTGCTCGCTGGCGCATCGGCGCCGAGCCGGTTGAAGAGCTCGCTGTCGAAAGCGGCGCGCGTGCCGCATTCGGCGGGGATGTCGGTCGCGGCGTGCGCGACTGGGCCGCCGCACATCGCGAGGGCGAACACGAACGGCGCGAAATGGTCACCCTTCAAAGCAAGCTCTAACTCGGGCCCCAGGGGCCTGGCGAAGACAGGTTCTCCCTGACCATGGTCGGTTTGGCAAGCTGCCAGGCTGAGTTAGGCGCGCGGGCAACGGACATTAATTGTCCGGGCTCCGGCAAAAACCGAGCGCTCCTGGCTTCCCTTTTTCGTGACTGCTACTATGTTCAGTGCATGGCCCTCCCGGCACACCTACTCGAGCAGCTTCCCCCGGCTTTTGAGAAAGCTGGCGTCCGCTTTGCGCGCCCGGCCGAGGGGCCTTCTCTTGGGCTTTCGTTCGGCATCGCTGAGCTCGACGCTCTGCTGCCTGACGGTGGGCTTTTGCGCGGCAGCGTGGTCGAGCTGTGCGCGGCAGGTGAGGGGGCGCTCGGTACGACGCTCGGGCTCGCTGCCTGCGCCCAGGCTCAGGCAGAGGCGCGCGCCAGCGGCCGCAGCACGCCCTGGTGCGCCTTCATTGATCCCTCCGGCACCTTATACGGCCCCGGCGTGGCCGCCGCCGGAGTCGAGTTGTCGCGGCTGCTCGTCGTGCGCTCGCCACTAGCTGCGTTGTCGCGCGTCGCGCTGCGCTTGGCCGAGTCCGAAGCCTTCGCAGTGGTAGTGGTAGATCTTGCGGGAGTCGTCGGCGAGCGCGTCTCCGTACCGCTCGGTACTTGGCCGCGCGTGGTCCGGCGCCTGGCAATGGCTATCGAAGGTACCGGGCACAGCGTGCTGCTCCTCACCCGTGAGGGAGATCGCCGGCCTTTGCCACTGCCGGTCGCCCAACGGCTCGAGGTGTCGCGTCCCAGCGCGGACAAGCTGCTCGTGCGTGTCGCTAAAGATCAGCGCGGGCGTGTCTCGTCACCGCGTCCCGTGGCGTGGGCGCGCCAAGGCGTTTGGAGCCTGGCCACACCTCAGAATGAAAACGCCAATGGCAATCTGACCGCGAGCGGGGGCCATGTCCGGCGCCTCGCCTGAACCGCGAAATCGCCGGGTTCTGGCGCTCATTTTGCCAGATTTATTGGTGGAGCTAGCGCTCCGGCAACGCCTCGCTCAACTGCCTGAGCTGCACGCCGAAGCACCAAAACCGCTCGGCGTCGTGTTGGTGGACGAATCGGAGCAGAGCCCGGTGCAACTCTCGCTCAACGTAGCCGGCAAAGCTTTAGCTCCCGAGGCGGAGCTGCTCGCTTCGGAGCCGCTCGCCGCCGTGAACCGCGAAGCCGAGCGGTTCGGGGTGCGCGCGCGGCAAAGCATCGCCGAAGCGTCGGCGCTCGTCTCGCAGCTCGTCGTCGCCAAAGTAAAGCGCGTCGCAGTGGAGCGAGCGCTCGGTGGGCTGGCTGAAGTCGCGCTCGGCTACGGCGCTACAGTCGCGCTTTCTTTGCCGGACACGGTGTGGGTCGACATCACCGGTTCCGCGCATCTCTTCGGTGGCGAAGAAGCGCTGGCGCAAGATCTGGCGGAGCGCGTGCGTGAGCTGGGGCATCGCGTAAAGATCGCCGTTTCGGCGGGTCCGGAGCTGGCGCGCGCCTTCGCGCGTTGGTCCGCCCCGCCGCGCCGCAAAGACGGCGCGGGGGCGATCGCCATCATCACGCCTTCGCGCACACTACTGGCCGCAGCGGAGTTGCCGATTCATGCGCTGCCGCTCGGGCCGGACAACTTGGGGTACCTCACGCGGCTCGGTCTGCTCACCTGGGGCGAGCTGGTAGGCTTGCCGCGTTCGGCGCTCGCGCCACGCCTGGGTAAAGAAGCCGCGCGCGTGCTCGAGCTGTGCGCGGGTGAGGACAACGCGCCGCTCGTACCGTTTCAGCCGCCGCGCATCCTCGAAGAAGAGAGCACGTGGGACGACGCTGTCTCGGGCACGGAGCCGCTCGGCTTCGTGCTGCGCGGGCTTGCGGCGCGGATTTCTGCCCGGCTTTGCGCGCGGGGGGAAGCGGCGGAGGTGCTGGACGTCACGCTGTTGCACGACGGCGTGATCGCGCGGTTTCGCGGCGTGCCGACGCAAACCGTGCTGCATTTTAAGCTGTCGCAGCCGCTACATCGCGAGGCTGAGCTGCGCCGTATCGTCGCTTCCCGGCTCGAACGGCTGAAGCTGGCGGCGCCCAGCGTGGGCATGAAGCTCACGGTGCCGCGACTGGCACCCAGCGTGGCGCGGCAGCTTTCGCTTTCAGAGCTGATGGCCGGCGACACCACCAGCGGAGAAGAAGACTTGCCGATCGTGCTGGCCGAGCTTTCGGCAGACATCGGTGAAGAGCAGGTCGGGGTGCTCAGTTTAGTGGACGCGCATCGGCCCGAGGCGCAAAGCGCGCTCGGCGCCGCGCTCCCGACAGAGAGCGCTCACCACAAACGCAAGCGCGCGCGCGGGGAGTCGGCGCGAGTTTCGCCCAAGTCTTCGCTGCGCAAGACCGAACCGCCGATCTGGTCGCGGCTGCCAAGCCCACCCACGCGGCTTTTGCCAAATCCGGTCGAGCTCAGCTCTGTGATCAGCGCCGGCAGCACGTTGGTGCTCGGTCACACGCTTTACACGATCGAACGGCTGCGCTTCGAGCAACGGCTCGACGCCGTCGAGTGGTGGAGCCGCCCCGTCGCTCGCGACTACTTACGGCTCTGGCTCAACAGCGAATCCGGTGGCCTCGAAGCCCTGGTCTACGTCGACCGCCACTCCGGCCGCCGCTTCCTGCAAGCCGTCGGCGACTAAAGACGAGAGCGAGACAACAGGAAGGCGGCTGAGCATTGGTTCCATCTCAGGATTGCCCGGGAATTTCTGCTGGTGGCACGCGTTGACCGCGGATGGACAGTACGCATGACTGGGCTTTGGAGGAATTTGGACGCGTTGAGCTAG